>CAZDYP010000236.1:0-3000 GCA_964509505.1 uncultured Anaerolineae bacterium
GCGCATGAACAAATTTGAACATTCGTGCTACAATAAGAGGCGAGGACACCGTGAGCGAAACATTTGCTAACTATCTGCCCCATATTCGTCGCCGTCAACAATGGGAGCATCAGCGATGGCAAGCGCGTCGTGAGCGCGCGTGGGAGCGAGCACGGCGCGCTGCGGCTGTGTTGCGCACGCATGGCGCGAGTGAAGTCATCGCGTTTGGCTCGCTGGTGGGGCAAGGTCTTTTTGATGAACACTCGGACATAGACCTTGCTACCTCAGGCATCCCCATCAAACAATTCTTTCGCGCCTGGGCGGATGCGGCGGCGGTCGTGGGCGATTTTGAGTTGGACGTGGTGGACATGGCTGAATGCTCACCTGCATTGTTGGAGAAAATTCGCGCCGAAGGAGTGCCATTATGATTCCGCGCTATCGGCTCTTTAGCCAGCGCATCGCCAATGAGTTAGCCGACATTCGCCGCGCCGCAGACAAAGCGCAACAAGCGGCGCACCATGCGAGTTTGGGCGGCGCTGATGAAACATTCTATCTCGATTCTACCGCGCTCAATCTGCATGCATTTTATAACGGCATTGAGCGGCTTTTCGAATGGTTGGCGCGCGAATTAGACGATGCGCACCCACGCGGCTCGTCGTGGCACCGCGAGCTACTTGAACAAATGACGACTGAAGTGCCCGAGGTGCGCCCCGCCATCATCAGCGTGGAAACGCACAAAGCTTTGGACGAGTACTTGCGCTTTCGTCATCTGGTAAGGAATCTCTATACGTGGGACTTCGTGCCTGCGCGCATTGCCGAATTGATCGCGCGATTGCCTGCCACGCTCCAATTGCTCGCAAATGATCTCGCGCGTTTTCGTCAATTCTTGGACACAGCGAGTCACGCCGACGAATAAAATGACTTTGATTTCCGTCGCCAACCTCCGCAAAGAATTTATCGTCTATAAGCATCGGCAAGGCATGGGCGGCGCGTTCCGCAATTTGTTCTCGCGCGAAGGGCGCGTCGTGAAGGCGGTGGATGGCGTGACGTTCAGCATCGCGCGCGGCGAGCTCATCGGTTACTTGGGGCCGAATGGCGCGGGCAAGTCCACGACGATCAAAATGCTGACGGGTATCCTCGTGCCGACGAGCGGCGAACTGGTCGTGAATGGGCATGTGCCGTGGCGCGAGCGCAAAGCCTATGTCGCGCGCATCGGCGCAGTGTTTGGTCAACGCAACACGCTCTGGTGGGATTTGCCCGTCGTCGAATCGTTGGAATTGTTACGCCACATCTACAAGATTCCCGCGGAGCGCTATCGGCAAAACCTTGCTGCCTTTCGTCAGATTCTCAGTTTGGATGATTTCATTCATACGCCCGTGCGTTCGCTCTCATTGGGTCAGTTGATGCGCGCCAATCTCGCCGCCGCGTTGTTGCATGACCCTGATGTGCTGTTTCTGGATGAGCCGACGATTGGCTTGGATGTCGTCGCCAAAGAACGCATTCGCCAATTCATCCAGCACATCAACCGCGAGCGTGGCACGACCATCATCCTGACCACGCACGACTTGTCGGATGTCGAGCGACTGTGCGAGCGCGTCTTGATGATTGACCATGGACAATTGTTGTTCGATGGCAAACTAGCAGAGCTGTTGCAACGCTTCGGCGGCGAGCGCGAATTGGTAGTGGACTTTGCGGAAGAGTATGCGGATGTATCAGTGGACGAGGCGCGTGTCGCAGAACGTGATGGGCTTCGCGTGACGTATCGCTTCGCACGCGATACGATTAGCGCTTCAGATTTGATCGGACGTTTGTCAGCGCGCTATCGCATCGCCGACCTGTCTGTACGCGAACCTGAGATCGAAGACACCGTGCGGCGTATCTATGAACAGCAACTTTTGAAACAGTGAGACGACCTACACTGTTCACTGATAACTGTTCACTGATAACTATTGACTGTCTTATGTTGAGAAAGGTTTTCATGGACGCATTTGAAATTGCCGATTTGATGCAACAACGCAACCAATCGAACAAACTTTATCTTGAATTCCTGCGCGTGCCAGCGTTGAGCTGTGGTCTCTATGCGTTGCCTGCGGGCGGCGCGGATCCGCAAAAGCCACACAGCGAAGACGAAGTATATTACGTCGTGAGCGGGCGCGCGCAGCTTACTGTGGGCGACGAGGTGCGCCCCGTACAAGCAGGCAGTATCGTCTATGTGAAAGCGCACGCGCCACATCGCTTTCACGACATCACGGAGGACATGCAAATACTGGTGTTCTTCGCGCCAGCGGAATACAGTAAACAGTAGTCAGTGGTCAGTAGCCAGCTAGAACGTCGGCGGGCTACTGCCCCTGGCGACTGGCGACTTATGGAGGTTGTTATGTGTGGTCGTTTTGCGCGCACAGCGGATGTGGAAGAAATTCAACAAGCATTCGCTGTGACCGTCATCGAATCCAAACCAGCAATCAGCTACAACGTCGCGCCGACGCAACCCGTCGCCGTCGTCGTGCAATATGAAGGGCAGAATGTGCTGACGCAGATGGTATGGGGCTTGATTCCTGTGTGGGCGAAAGAGGTGAGCATCGGCGCAAAGATGATCAATGCGCGCGCCGAGACGCTCGCGGAAAAAGCGTCGTTCAAGCGTCCGCTCAAGCATCAGCGTTGCCTGGTCGTCGCCAATGGGTTTTACGAGTGGCAAAAAGTCGGCGCGCAGAAGACGCCGCTGTACATTCAGCTCAAATCCGACGAGCCGTTCGGTCTCGCGGGCTTGTATGATCGTTGGACTTCGCCCGAGGGTTTAACCATTACCTCTTGCGCCATTATCACGACGACGCCGAACAAAATGATGGAGCCGATTCACGACCGTATGCCCGTCATCTTGCCGCCGAACAAATACGCAACGTGGCTCGACCCCACCAATCAGAACTTAGAAGCGTTGACGAAACTCCTGCAACCGTATCCTGCGACGAAGATGAAGGCGTATGCCGTCTCAACGCTTGTCAATTCGCCGCGCAACAATACGCG
>CAZDYP010000236.1:3100-4718 GCA_964509505.1 uncultured Anaerolineae bacterium
GTCCTACCAATGGAGGACAACCGAATGATTCCAACAGAGTTGTTGGAGCAATTGCAAAAAGGTGAGGTCGTGTTGTTTTGTGGCGCTGGTCTGTCGGCATTGAGCGGGTTGCCAGACCAGCGCACACTGGCGCGCGAATTGGCTCAACGCGCTGACCTACATGACATGACCGACAAGAGTTTGCCTGAAGTCGCGCAAGTCTATGCCATGCAGCGCGGACAGCAAAGCCTCATCGCGTATGTGACTGAGCGTATTGACCAGCCACACTATCAGCCTTCGCAGGCGCACGAGCTGATTGCCGCGCTGCCCTGCCAAACGATTGTTGCCACCCAATGGGACAATTTGCAGGAGCGCGCCTTGGAACGCGCAGGCAAAGCGTATCACAAAGTCGTCCGCGATATAGACTTGTCCTTTCGAGCTGAGCGCCGTGTGTTGCTCGTAAAGTTACACGGCTCCATCGAGCAAAAAGATTCGCTTGTCATCACGGGCGATGCCTATTACCAACTGAGCGAACGGTTGCCCTTGACGTTCAAATTACTTCAAAGCTATCTGGCCACCCAGACCGTGTTGTTCATCGGCTTTCAATTGGACGACAACCATTTCAAGCAATTATTTTTGGAAGTGGAACGTGGCTTGCAAGGACTCATGCGCCGCGCGTATGCTGCGCAAGCGAGTCTATCAGCCGATGCCACGACCTATTGGCAACAACACCATGTTGCAATCGTCGCCGCCGACAGCGCCGAGTTTTTAGCAGTGTTACAATCTTCGCTAGCGTCAATGCCATCTTCATCAACCACGACACAAGCCTCTGTCGCTGTCACACCGTCTCCGCCACTACACCAGCTAGATGCGAAGCTCGATGCGCTGTTGAGCGAGCAACGTGGTTTGCGCGATGATCTGTCACATTTACGGCAAGCATTGTTAGGGCGTTATACTGACAGCGAGCGCGCCATCGTCGCCGCTATCGCCGAGCAACTCAACCAAGCGCAGATGGACACGGTGCAAGCGGTGATGGTTGCGCTTGACCGTCAGCAAATTTCCAAAGCAGAGACGCAACAGCTGTTGGAGGCGACGCGCACATTGATTGCAATGTTGTCGAAACAACAACGCATCGCGCCGCAGCAGAGGGAAATCGCCGAGGCGCTGGAAACACCCGAATTGGAAACGACTCACAAATTGCGATTGACCGTGCCGTTGATTCCCTTGTTACTCGACTATGAAGGCGAACTTGAACTGAGCAGCGAGATTAATTTGCGAGCCGTGTGGCAACAGCTGGTGGCGAAGATCAAGAAATAACCTCCACTACAAGACGCCTGTGTGGTCAGTCGGATTGGCAATTCGACCTCCATCAGCGTCAGTCGGATTGGCAATCCGACCTCCATCGTGGTCAGTCGGATTGGCAATGCGACCTACACCAATGTCAGTCGGATTGGCAATGCGACCTACACCAATGTCAGTCGGATTGGCAATCCGACCTACATCAGACTAGACTGTAATGTATGTCCTCATCATCCGACGCCGAAACGCTCGCGCGTCGTAACCGCGAGCTCTCCATCCTCAATGCCATCGCGGAAGCGTTGAACCGCGAAGTGGATTTGTCGCGCGCCTTGCGTGTGGC
>CAZDYP010000236.1:4818-6118 GCA_964509505.1 uncultured Anaerolineae bacterium
GCGCTGACGCTCACGCGCGCGAATCTCGAAGAAGCGCGTCGCTCGGTGTTGGATTTGCGCGCCGCGCCGCTTGAAGGTCGCACGCTCGGCGAGGCGTTGCAAGCGTTGGCGCGCGAATGGTCGGCGCAATGGAATCTGCCGACGGAATGTGTCATCGTCGGCGACCCACGTCCATTACCCGTGCGTATCGAGGTCGGACTGTATCGCATCGCGCAAGAAGCGTTGACCAATGTCGTGCGTCACGCCCAGGCGAAACGTCTCACGGTGAAACTGTTGCTATCGCCTGAACAAGTGGCGTTGCATGTGGAAGATGATGGGCGCGGCTTCGAGCCAACTCAAATTCCCAAAGGACGCTTCGGTTTGATTGGCTTGAGCGAGCGCGCGAAGCTGCTAGGCGGACATTTGCGCGTGCGGAGCAGCGTTGGGGCGGGGACGTGGTTGGAAGTGGTGGTGCCATTGGAGGCATAGTATGACCACTGCTATTCGCATCTTCCTCGCCGACGACCATCCCATCGTGCGCGATGGCTTGCGCGCGATTCTTAGCACACAACTTGATTTTGACGTGATAGGCGAAGCGAGCAACGGCGCAGAAGCTGTGCAACAAATTTTACGGTTGCGGCCTGACGTGGCGTTGCTCGATTTGGGAATGCCTGTGGTGGATGGCGTCGAGGCGTTGAAACAACTGCGCGAGGCGAATGCCGCAACACGTGTGATCGTCTTCACCGCCTTCGACACCGACGAGCGCATCGTCGCCGCCGTGCGTGCGGGCGCACAAGGTTATCTGTTGAAGGGCGCGCCGCGTGAAGAAATCTTTCAGGCGATTCGTGTCGTCGGCGCAGGTGGGTCGTTGCTGCAACCCATCGTCGCCTCGAAGCTGATGCAGCATCTCCACACACAACCCGACGAGCTGACGCCGCGCGAGCTCGAAGTGTTGCAATGCCTCGCGCGTGGAGATAGCAACAAAGAAATTGCCGCCGCATTGTTCATCACCGAACGCACCGTGAAGTTTCACGTCAGCGCCATCATCGCCAAACTCGGCGCGAGCAATCGCACCGAGGCGGTGGTCGAGTACCTCCGCTCGCCGCGCCCGGTATACCTGATTCGGCTCGAGGCGGATACCGCGCGCATCGCCGCCTGAGCGCGGGTACCGTTTCCGCTCGTGAGCGCGGTGGACACGAGGACGCTCCCCTGGAGCTGGTACACGGACCCGACCGTCCTCCAGCTCGAGCAGGAGCGCATCTTCCACCACGCGTGGCAGTACGTCGCCCGCCGCGACGAGATCGCCGAGCCCGGCTCGTTC
>CAZDYP010000237.1:0-6103 GCA_964509505.1 uncultured Anaerolineae bacterium
GCAGCAACGACAACTTCCGCGCGTTGGGATACTTCGTCGTCGAGGGTGACGTGTCCCATCGTGTGGATACCTGCGACGCTTGTCATGGCTACCTCAAGCGTTGTATGGTCTCTGAGCTCACACCCAGCGAATTGTTGCCGCTCGAGGATTTGCTGACGTTGCCGCTTGATGTGGCGGCGGAACAAAAAGGGTACACACAGAAACGAGTAAACAAGGAACGGGTGAATGAGGAGATGAGGAACGAGGAATAAGGAAACTAAGAAGGCTCTACCGACTTTAATGTAGAAAACCCTCCCTTTGCTCGCGCGGGATTTGCAATCCCGCGCTGGGCGGTGGATTACAAATCCACCGTGAGCATTCCACACTAAAGTCGGTAGAGCCACTAAGAAGTAAGACATTGGCTATGTTTTCATTCGGCAAGAAAAAATCACCGCTCACACAAGATAATATCCTCGCTGCGCTTGCGTCCGTGCATGATCCATTGGTGAAGAAAGACCTCGTTGCATTGAATCGCGTGAAGGAAGTGAAGCTCGACGGCAACGCGGTTAGCGTGACTGTGTTGTTTACCACACCGAGCTTCACATTAAGACAGCAAATCGAACGCGCCATCTTAGCGTTGGATGGTGTGGAGAAAGTCTCGCTGACGGTTGAGTTGACTGTGCCACCCGACCAGCGTTTGATGGCTGGGATGCATGTCGGTGTGAAGAACGCCATTGCCATTGCATCGGGCAAAGGCGGTGTCGGGAAATCCACTGTGGCGGCGAATCTTGCCGTCGCATTGGCGCAGATGGGCGCAGCGGTGGGCTTGATGGATGGCGACCTCTACGGACCGAATATCCCACTGATGCTTGGCATCAAGGGGCAGCCGATTGAGATGGGAGGAAAGATCGTGCCGCTATCGGGACATGGTGTGCGCGTGATGAGCATGGGCATGTTGGTCGAGGCAGGTACGCCCGTCATCTGGCGGGGCCCTATGCTCGATCAAGCGGTGCGACAATTTCTCGGCGATGTGTTGTGGGGGGCATTGGACTATCTCATCGTTGACTTGCCGCCGGGGACGGGCGACGTGCAGTTGTCACTCACGCAAGCGTTGCCATTGACCGGGTCCGTCATCGTGACGACGCCGCAAGCCGTCGCATTAGCGGATGTCATCAAAGGCATTGCGATGTTCCAACAGGCGCAAGTGCCTATCTGCGGTATCATTGAAAACATGAGCTACTTCGTTTGTCCGGATTGCGGCAAGCGCCATGACATTTTTGGAGTGGGTGGGGGACAGCAAATGGCGAAGCGCTTCAACGTGCCGTTGCTGGGGCAAATTCCATGCGCTGCCGAGGTGCGCGCAGGCGGCGACGAAGGACAACCCATCGTCGTGCGCGCTCCCGATTCACCCGCAGGTCAAGCGTTCATCCAAATTGCAGAAGCTATCGCTGCGAAAATCACGACGCAAAACTTAAACGTGCCGAAGCAACATCGCCCCATCATGGCGCCAGAGTTGAAGTTCATGGGCTAGAAGCAACAAACCCTCCTGTGATAACTTTGCAGGAGGGTTTAGGTGATGGCGACAACGAATCACCAATGACTAATTGCCAATTCTTTTTACTGGCGCGTCGCCCACACCAAGCCTCGCCTGACGATCTCGCGCGCTTCAGGCACGTTGAAATCTTTGGCGACGTGACCGACGGAAGCGTAGAAGATTTTGCCCTTGCCCCAGCGTTTCTTCCACACCACAGGCATCACACACCCTTCGATCCATGGCGCGTATTGCCCACTGAACGTTGTCGTCGCCAGCACTTCGTTCATGGGGTCAACGTGCATGTAGTATTGCTCGGAGTGCATCTTAAAGTCGGACAAGCCAGCCACGATGGGGTCGTCGTGTTTGACGATGTTCACCGTGTAATCAATGATGTTGCCCGGATGCGCGACCCATTGCCCGCCGACCATGAATTGGTATTCGGTGTTGTTGCGGAACGCATCGGCCATGCCGCCGTGCCAGCCTGCAAAGCCGACGCCGCTCGCAATAGCCGCGAGCAAACCACTCTCCTGCTCTTTGGTAATGGTGCTCATCGTGAACACTTGCGAGATGAGGTCCTTCGAGCGCAGCTTCGCCGCATCCCGATATATGTCGAGCGTGTTGACAATCTCAACGTCGTAATTCGCCGCGCGCAACAACCGCGCGAAGATGTTCACGCACGTTTCAGGCTCGTGTCCTTCCCACCCACCCCAAACAAATAGCGCTGATGGCATCATAACTCCTTTTCAAACCCTAAAGGTTTCACCGCTTCGCTGCTTTTAGGGTTTCATGATTTTCACGTGCAGCATTATAGTCATGGTTGACGCCTATCGAAAATATCCTATACTCTGCGTCATGCCTAATCAACAGGCTTTTGTGATGTTCACTGACACACAAACCCTTTCAACTTCTATTACGACAAATACTGGTCCGACAGTTCACTTCCACGTCGGTCCTATTCCCATCTACGGCGACCTCATCTTGTCGCCGATGGATGGCTACTCCGATTTGCCGTTTCGCCTTATTTGCCGCGAGCTCGGTTCGGCCATGTCATATACCGAGTTCGTAAATGTGGACGAATTGCAAGGACATAAGCCCAGCCGCAAGGCGTTGCAGAAGCTACAGTTCGACCCATGCGAACAGCCCATGACGTTCCAGATTTATGGACACGACGAAGAACGCATCATCTCGACGGCGGCGCGCTTGCAGGAATTGCAGCCTAACATCATTGACCTCAACATGGGCTGCTACGTGAAGGACATTGCGGAGCGCGGCGCAGGGTCGGGCCTGTTGCGTTGCCCCGACAAAATCGCCCGCATCTTCACGCGCCTATCGTCAGAGCTGCGCGTGCCTGTGACGGGCAAAATTCGTTTGGGGTGGGACGACCAATCGCGCAATCACATCGAGGTCGCAAACATTCTCGAAGACAGTGGCGCAAGCCTCATCGCGGTGCATGGGCGCACGAAGGCGCAAGCGTACAAGGGACAGGCGGATTGGGACGCGATTGCCGAAGTGAAATGCGCGGTGCAGATTCCCGTCATTGGCAACGGCGATGTGAAGACCGTCGCCGACATCGCGCATATCAAAGCGCACACAGGCTGCGATGGTGTGATGATTGGGCGCGGCGCGATTGGCAACCCATGGATTTTTGCGCGCAAAGACCGCGAGTGCGTGACCATCGCTGAGAAGCTCACTTTGATGCGTCGCCATCTCGCGCTCAACCTCGACTTTTATGGGCAGCAGCTAGGGTTGATTCTTTTCCGTAAACATGCGGCGCGTTACATCGCGGGCTTGCCCGGCGAGGCAGAGTTGCGGACGCTGTTGTTGACAAGTGAGAGTGTGGAGGAGTTTGATGTGTTGATTGAGACCTGTATTCGTTCAGCAGGTGAGCAGGGAGAAGCAAGCTCCAACTCAATCAAAAAATAAATTACAGAAGGGTGTAGCATTCTAAAGAGACGACGATGCCGTAGATACAACTCTCACCGAGCGCAATTACGGCATTGCGACTTATCTTTATACCCATCAGATGAGCGAGGCGGGTTATAAAGCGCTCGGGCTGCCGCCCGAAGCGCGCCAAGCCGTCACGGCGACGCGTACGACCGCAGCCGAACAAAAGCAGGAGGCACTGCAAGACGAGATTCTGGAAAAAGCGATGGAGAAAGACTTGGCTGAGGATGAGACCTATCGCAAAGAAATGTTTACGAAGAGCCAGGCGTTGTTTGATCAGGCTGAGAAGGCTTTCAAAGAAGGACAGGCGGCGAACCAGACAGGCGACAAATTCCAACTGGTCGCCGTCGTCTATGCCATCAGCTTGTTTTTCGGCGGCGTTGCCCAGGTCTTCCGCCATGACAAGACTTGCTGGTTGATCTTGAGTGTGGGCAGTGTTTTTATGGTTGGGGCGACGATCTATCTGTTCACATTGCCGTGGACATTCTAAAGGGCGTTCAGCGAGGTTGAAGGTTGAAGGTTGAAGGTTGAGGGTTGAAGGTTAGAAGTTGGAGTTGGAAGTTGGAAAGACTGCGGGCTGATAGTATCAGGCGCGGTCTTTTTGTTGCTGGTTAGCGACTATGCTTTTTGTCTCGCAACGCGTCCATGATGGGTTGGGGCAAGCCGACAATTGTCGCAAAGGTCTCTAGGGCATCAGGCATGTCCCATAGCCACTGCTCATCAAGCCAGAAGCCAGCGACGATGCGCGAGCGATAGACGCCATCCTGCGGCGCGACAGGCTCGAACAAGTTAGCGCGATTGCGTTGGTAGAATGTCGCGCGTTTGCGGCGCGGACGCGGATCAATGATCCAATACTCTTGCACGCCACATTCTTCGTATTCGACGAACTTATCGTCGTAATCACGAACCACGCTCTCATCCGAGATGATTTCTACCAGCAAGTCGGCGGGACCGAGCAAGCGCTTGCCATCGCTCAGGCGATGTAGATTGTCTTTGGCGACAAACAAGATGTCAGGCTCACGCGCGTTGCCATCAGGTTTGCACTTCATCTCGTAGGGTGCGTCACGCACAGCACCTAAACCGAAAAAATCCACATAAAACTTCAGCAGTGCTGCTAGATACAAAGAAAGATTTTGATGAATGTCAGTAGGTGGCATGTGTTGAATCACCTCTCCGTTGACCCATTCGACTAACGGCCCCTCGCTGGGCAGCGCGAGATAGTCTTCGTACGTCGCATATTTTGTTTGGGGTTGCTCTAGCGTAGTTGTAGGTTCAGTCAAAACAGGCGCAGTCATAGTGTGACCTCCTGATTGAAATTATAGCACGTCTTATCGCCACGCCAGACCCGCGAGGTTTCTACAGCAAATTCCATTTTGATTTACGAGTTTGCTCGCGCTGGATTTGCAATCCAGCGCAGTGGGCGGCGGATTCCAAATCCGCCGCGAGCAGAAATACCCATAAATGAAAGTGGAAACCGCTATAAAACCTCGCGGGTCTGTGCCGCTCACCTCATTACCAGCGGCAAATACACGGGCAAGCCAATCGTGTTGCTGACCTCATTCGTCGTGATGGTCGCTTCTTGGTTGAAGGTGATGGTGGCTTTGTTGGTGATCACTGTGCCCAGTGTGGCGTTGGCGCGCGGCTTGATGCGGAACGAGACGCGCCCTTCGCCGCGATGCGTCGCGTCGTTGGGCGGCAGGAAGCCCGCGAATGGGTCGGTGGGCAGTTGCCCTGTCAATGGGTCGAGCGTGCGGAGCGTCCACGTCACGACGCCCGTGGTGTATGCGATTTGCGTCGTGATGTCCACGTGCCACGTCTTGGTCATGCCCGCGCGATAGTCGGGCACCGTGACACGCGTCGCGTAGGGGCCGACTTGCGAGACGGCGATGAGCGGGTTGCCGAAGGCGATTTCGCTCACGCGGAACGTCGTCACATCCAAATCCGAGTCGAGCCTGTCCACGACGACAACCTCTTGCGCGGGCGCGGTGGTGGTTATCACGTTCTCGAAGAAGATGGTGTAGCCCAGCTCGTCGCGCACACCCACGCCACGCGTTGCGCCCGCGCCGAGGGGACCGACTTTTTCGTTGGGGTCAACGGGGGTGTTGGACTGACTGTCTTTACGATCAATTGGCGAATTGGGATCAGGAAACTCAGGTGGCACTTCCCAACCACAGAAAATGCCACCCGTCTGACCATAGGCAGCTCCAAGTGTAATTCCCCATTGATCGCCCCGTCTTTGATGAGCGCGTTTTTCACGCCGTTGTGAATGATGTCTCTGGCTGCCATGAGGCAAGTATAAGACGGGCAGTGCGGAGTGTCAACCCACAAAAATCTGGTGGTTATTCACATCTTTACTGCTCGCGCGGCACCGCGAGCAAAGGTGGGCTGTGCTAAGTGTCAGCTTGCAAAACTATCACGTGAAACGCGACGCATTGGCAGTGAGTGTGAAATCGTGTATTATCGTAGCGACTCGTCACTCTCATAGAAAGGATTTCGACATGAAAACCCAATCCGCCGTTCTCTATCAAATGGAATTACCACGACCCTACACGACCTCTAACCCATTGGTCATCGAAGAACTCGAACTTGAATCGCCGGGCGAGGGTGAAGTGTTGGTCGAGTTGCGCGGCGCGGGGCTATGCCATT
>CAZDYP010000238.1:0-5981 GCA_964509505.1 uncultured Anaerolineae bacterium
TGAGGACCGCACCCTTCCAGCAACGCCAGACCCGCCAGCGACAAGCCCACGCTGGCTGTGCTTTGCAAAAATTGACGACGGTTCAAGTGTCCACCCTGAATGATGGTGGGGTCGTGCGTATGTGCTACACGGTTCATGGAATCCTCCCTTTTCGTCTGACCAGCCCTCCAGCTGGTGAGACCAACGCAGAGCGTGTCGCTCTGCCTCCTTGTTTTACGGCGGCTTGCTGGGCGATGGGATTAGGCGTGACGGTGTGGCGCTGTCCAGCGAGTCGCTCGCGCATCATTGCGAGCAGTATCTCTGAGGGGTAGCTAACCAAGTAGCTAAAAACGAGGATTGCATAAAATTTGAGGGGATACCTAATCCTATACGGGAGGCGTCGGTTTGTCCATATATCTTTCGATATATTTTTTGCACAGCCAACCAAGCACAAAACGCCAGCCTGGAGCGACCAACGGCGCTCCATGGCTGGCGTTATGGTTGTGATGCCTATATTCAAATCGCGCGGCACGGCTGTACGTGCCATTGGTTACCTGACTTTCTTGAACGAACCGAACGCGCTAAACACGGAATCCCCGCTCCGTAGGGGCGTGATTATAACACCGTGTATGCGTGTGACGCAAGAAATTTTTGCACGGCGTCACATTATTCATTCCTCCTTTGTGACCGAGCGCGCAAACGCCTGACGGTAGCATCGTCCAGCACCTCCGATTGTTGACGCGGGCCGTCGAGAAAGAGTGGCAATTTGTTCAGCACATTGCGCCCCAAAATGATTTCGTCGCTCTCTGGGGCGCCAGCGGTCACAATGCCACCTAGATGTTGGTCGCCAATTTGTATGTCTAGCAGAAACATTGTGACCGAATGAATGTCGCCCCACTGAGTTTTGATTTGGGCAGGGTTAAGAGGAATCGCTTTCAATTGCAACGGAATGTCTTCTGGCACAATGGTTGCATCTGCGCCCGTATCCACAATCACTTCAAAAGGCCCCAGCCACGGACGCTCACCGCCATAACCAAAGGTCACGGTTAGGACAGGTATCGGTGGAAAGTAATCGGTGTTGTACGAGTGGCTCATGGTTGTCCTTTGCGCTGCCGTGTACCCAATACGTGATGTGTCTCAATCGGATCGGCTGTCACAGGAGCCATCAAGATCGGTTCATCGCCGTAGCGCGCTCGGATGCGCGCGTGCAGGGCGAGCAGCTCAGCATCGTGGTCAAGCACGATGCCATCCCGCATGGCGATATATTGCCCCGCATACTGCGCGAGCAACTCAAGGTGTTTAGCGCGAAACCGTTCGGCTTCTGCCTGTATCTTCTGATTTTGCTCACGCCAGAGCTGTTCTGCCAACCAATCGTTCACTAACTGCTCGATACTGATCTGGCGACGCGCCGCAGAAGACTTCAATTGATCTGCTAGTTGATCTCGTAAAGCAACCGTCATCATGAGCTTGCTCCTTTTATCCAATCTACGATTGCTAAAATACCCAACGCACTTTCACGTTGAACACAGGATCCCACTCCTACCTGGGCGAGATTATAGCATCGCGCCTCCGCGTGCTGCAAGAAATTTTTGCACGGCACTGGTGGGTGCAGGAAAAAACCTTATTATACTGGGATTCCGTGAGCCCGAAATTGGGCAATACACCGAGTTCGCTATCGCCTGAGCTGGGCTTATATACTGTGCGCGGGCACAAATTGCGCTTTTTTGCTCCTGCTGGATTTGCAATCCAGCAGCAGCGGATTGCAAATCCGCCGCGAGCGGTCGGCAAATAAAACCGCAGGTTATGACCGTGCCGAGTATACGTAGTTGCAAATAACGCGACTTAGGCGAGGGCGAATGCTAACGCCAAACGAGCGACGCATCTTTCATGCGTCGCTCGTTTTACATTCTATCTGGTGACTGGCTCCTGCCGCCTGACGGCTTGCATCACCCGCCGCCCGCCGGTCCCCCCAATCCCCCCTCCGTCAGCTTCCGCAAATCACCCAACACCGCGTCAATGTCTGCCATCGTGAGTGTCGCGCCTGTGTCTTTGTGTTTGAGCTCGCCGTTGGCGATGCGCTCGGCGGCGACTTCACGAATCGTCAGGTTGCGCTTCATCGCCTCCTTCACCAACTCTGCGCCGACCAGATAGCCGACGAGTGGATTGAGCGCCGTCGCTACAATCGGATTGCGCGCGAGCCAACCTGCCGCTTTGTCGGGATTCGCCGTGATGCCGACCACACATTTCTCTGTGAAGACTTGCAAACCGTTGATGAGCAGGTCCATCGTCTGAAACACATTGTATGCGATGATGGGCATCATCACGTTCAATTCGAGTTGTCCCGCTGCCGTCGCCAAAGACACCGTGAGGTTGTTGCCCATGATGTGATAGCAGAGCATGTTCAGCATCTCTGCCAACACGGGGTTGATTTTGCCCGGCATGATCGAAGAGCCGGGTTGCACGGCGGGCAAACGAATTTCATCGAGCCCCGTCATCGGTCCCGACGCGAGCAGACGAAAGTCGTTGGCGATGCGCGTGAGCGTGACCGCGAGCGTGTTCATTGCCGCAGAGAAGTCGGCGGCGTCCGCTTGCGATTGCATGGACTCGAACAGATTCTCCGATTCTCTCAGTGAGATGTTCGACAGCTCGCTCATGCGCCTAACCATGCGCGCGTGATATGCGGGATGCGCGTTCAAGCCCGTGCCAGTCGCCGTGCCGCCGATGGGCATACGGCGCAAACGATTGCCGGCAGTGGTGATGCGCTCTTGGTCATGACGAATAGCGAGTGCGTACGCGCTGAACTCTTGACCGAGCGTCACAGGCACCGCATCTTGCAAGTGTGTGCGTCCTGATTTCACAATGGCGGCGAACTCGCGCGCCTTCACTTCGAGCGCATCCGCCAAGCCGTCTATCGCATTCAACAATTCGTCGAGTCGCCACAATGCGCCGAGACGAATCGCGGTCGGAATCGTGTCATTAGTAGATTGCGCCATGTTCACGTGGTCGTTGGGGCTGACGGGTTTTTGCGCCTCGTCGAGCCGATAGCCCAACAGCTGATTGGCGCGATTGGCGATGACCTCGTTGACGTTCATGTTGTGGCTCGTGCCTGCGCCTGCTTGAAACGGATCCACGACGAAATGTGCGTCGAGTTTGCCGTCCATCACTTCTTGCGCGGCTTGCACGATGGCATCCACGATGTGTTGCGCGATAAATTTTTTGCCATCGAGGTCACGGTCAGAGAACAAACCGAGCTCATGATTGACTTCGGCAGCGGCGCGTTTGATGAGCGCCATCGCCCAGATGAACGCGCGATATGGTTTGAGCCCGCTAATGGGAAAGTTTAGGACGGCGCGTTGAGTTTGCGCGCCATAGAGCGCGTCGGCAGGCACTTGCACGATGCCGAGCGAATCTTTTTCAGTGCGGGTATTCATCGAGACTCCTTTGAGATAAATTCAGCGCCCAATCTCCGCGAGGCTATGGCCCGGCACGACGGGCGTGCCATAACGATAGAACGACTTGGGCAATTGACCGCCGAACCAAATGCTGCTCTTTTCCAAATCCACTTCGTTAGCCACGTCCCACACCACCGTCTGCCAAGCGGGATCGAAAATCAAGTAACCCGTATCGCCAAACAGTTCCACGCGATTGCCGCCCGGCTCGAAGCAATACAAGAAGTATGCTTGCGTCGTGCCGTGCTTGGCGGGCCCCCCTTCAATGCGCACCTCGCGCTCACTGAAGATGTCTGCGATGTCGAGCAAGTGTTGCGGCGCGCCGTACCAATAGGCGACGTGATGAAAGCGCCCGCGCGCGCCCGTCGCGTCGCGCATCAGCGCAATCTCATGCGCCAGCGCGCTCACGCTCATCCACGCGCCGACCTCTGCGCCGTTCTCGCCAATTTTTTGCTCGCGCAACTTGAAGCTCAACGCCTCGGACATGAAGCGCCGATGCTTCGGCACGTCGCTCACCATGAGATTCACGTGGTCAATGCGGCGCACAGGCACACCGCGTAAGGGACGCTTCGATGGACGATTCCGCAGCTTGCTTTTCAAATCGGGTGGCGCCTTGAAATAATCGAGCTCCCACAACACCTTCATACGATGACCGTCGGGCGTGCAAAATTGGTATGCTCGTCCATGCGCGTAATCGTTCTCTGTCCAACCTGCGCCTAAGCCCGCCGCCTCGATGCGTTGGACGCAACGCTCCAATGCGTCGGGCGAGGAGGCGCGCCATGTGACGGCTTCGAGGCCGGGTTGCGCGGCTTCGGTGAGCTTGAGGGTGTATTGATAAAAATCTTCGTAGGCGCGCAAATACACCGATTGTCCTTCACGATGACTGACTTCCATGCCAAGCAGCTCGTGGAAGAACGCGACGGATTCGTCGAGCTTGGGCGTGTAGAGCGCGAGGCTCACGAGTTGGGCGATGTCTGAATGCATATGGCTCCTGTATATTTGGCTTCTTGGGCAATACGCTGCAAATTTGCCTCTTCCTCATTAGGGAGTTTCGCTAACTGGTCGCTCGTTTTGATGAATTGTAAGAACTTACCCCCATCATGGTGGAGGTAGGGCAAGTTTGCAACTTGCCCACACGGACAAGTTAAAAACTTGTCCTACATGGACAAGTTAAAAACTTGTCCTACATGGACAAGTTAAAAACTTGTCCTACACTTGTGCTCCATACCCAGCACTTTTTCTAGACATGAGCGATTCCCGTCATCTCATCACAGGCAACACAATCGCCGACGGATGCGCTGCATCGTGATACACTGTTTGCTCGGCAACCTTCAATGTTGTCGCCGTCGCGAGTGGTTCGCCACTGCCCGTGTTGCGCGCGAAACGCGGATGCGCGCCGCTCGAAACTTGCGCACGGATGCGATGACCACGCTCGAAGCGATATGCAGTGGGAAACAAATCAAGGCAAAGACGCAGACAACCATCAGGCTGAGGGGATGGATGGGCGGGCCACACACGCATCAACCCATCGCAAACATTAATGGATTTTCCTGCTGGGTCAACATCGCAGAGACTTGCAAAGAAATCTGTGTGCGCAAGACTGGAACGCACAAACAGCTCGGCTTGAACGGGCCCAATCACTTCGAGATCATGGTCGAGCGGCGCGCCGGTGTAGGTGAGCACATCAGCTCTGGCTTCGAGGGTGCGTTGATCTTTCGGTCCCGAATTCTGACCAAGACTGACGCCGCCCACGGCAGGTGTTGGGTCGGATGGGTCGTAACGATAATGGTCGGGTTCCGCTTCAGTGGGGGGGAGCGGCGCGAGACCACGACTTGCCTGCAAGTGCCAGCGTTGCGGACGAAAGCCTGAGGGTGGCCATTCAGCATAATCGCGCCATTCGCCAGCGCCCATCACGTAAATGTGGACGGGCGACTCGCGCAAATGACTGCGGTCACCTAGCAGGTGTGTGCGAAACCATGCGAGCGATTCGCGCGCCGCAACGCCCATCCACCCAGGATTCGCGTGCGCCCATGGTCCGATGACCAAATAGGGATTGCGTCCCGCGCCCCGCAGCTCGTGATATTGCCTAAGTGTGTCCGGCAAGAAGATGTCGTACCAACCACCGAGCAAATGCACCGGCGCGGTCACATTAGGCACAGCCGCCTAATGGTCTTGCCCCTGCCACCAATCGTCGTTCAAGGTGTTGTGACTGAGCCAATCTTGAAAGAAGGGTATCGAGCGTCCAATCATTAGCGAATCTGTGTCACGCAAGGGCAACCGTTGGTAAGCGGCTTCGAGTTTGCGAGCTGAGCTCCTCCCTGTGAGGATTTGAGTGACGATGTTCATGCCCGACCGCATTTGTGTGCTCATCATCGTGCTCCACGACAGCGTGTTGTCGAGCGCGAAGGCTTCGCCGGGGTAGGTTATGCGACGGAAGGCGGGCGCAGTCACTTGTGTCGCCATCGCTTTCAATTCAGGTCCTGCTTCGGCGGCCAGCGCCCACTGCACGTAACCGAGATAACTCGCGCCGTGCGTAGCGCACACACCATTGAA
>CAZDYP010000239.1:0-5952 GCA_964509505.1 uncultured Anaerolineae bacterium
GTTTCTGTTCGGGGTCAACCACGCCCGCGAGCTTGGCGAGAAAACGGTCAGCCGCATTGACGCGCACGACGTTCAAATCGAGATGCTCGGTGAACAACGCCAGCGCTTCGTCGGCTTCGTTGGCGCGCAACAAGCCATGATCCACAAAGATGCACAGCAAGCGTTCGCCAAGCGCTTTGCCGACGAGCGTCGCCGTCACCGCCGAATCCACACCACCCGACAACGCACACAACACGCGCCCTTCATCACCCACTTGCGCGCGAATCTGTGCGATGGCTTCGGTGATGATATGTGCGGGCGACCAAGCGCCCTCGCAACCGCACACGTCATACACGAAGTTACGCAAGATGTCCATGCCATGTGGCGTGTGCGTCACTTCGGGATGAAACTGCACACCATAGATGCGCCGCGCCGCATCGCCCATCGCGGCGATGGGTGTGTTGGGTGATTGCGCCAACACAGTAAAGCCATCAGGCGCACGCTCGATGGAATCGCCGTGCGACATCCAGACGTTGAGGGTGTGAGGCATATCGCGGAATAGATTTAGTTCATTGGAAACGGTGATAGTTGCGGGTCCATACTCGCGTTTGTCGGCGGCGCGCACGTCGCCGCCGAGTTCGCGCGCCAAGAGTTGCATGCCATAGCAGATGCCGAGGATAGGCACAGACGTTTCAAGCAGGTACGTGGGGAGTTGCGGCGCGCCATCTTCATACACTGAAGCGGGCCCGCCCGACAAAATGAAACCGCGCGGAGCGAGGCGTTCAATCTCCGCGCGCGGCGCGTCACAAGGCAAGAGTTCGCAATAGACGTTCAGCTCGCGCACACGACGCGCGATGAGCTGCGCGTATTGCGCGCCGAAGTCGAGGACGATGACGGTAGAAGACATAAGGCGATTATAGCATATTGGTCGGATTAGTCGGAGGGGTCGGAGGGGTCGGATGTGTTAGCCGCGAATGACGACGATGTGGCGGCCCTGCGGGGAGGTGTGCGTCTCGGTGCGCGTGCGTTGGCTGATGGGCGGTTGGCCGCTACGTTGGTCGAAGATGACCAGCCAGCCGCTGTCCAAGCCCAAGCCGCCGAGATATTCGTCCAACTGCTCCAAGCCTTCCGTCAGTGGATCGCTTTCGTCGTCGCGCCAGACCTTCAGCTCAATCCCCAACGTCACCGCGCCGTAGCGCAAGCACAAATCCATGCGCCGTGAACCAATCGCGTACTCGCGCTCCAACGTGCCGCCGCCATTGACCACTCGATGCAAAAATGCCATCAACACCAAATGTGGCGCGACTTCGTGATAATGCGCCGCTTTGAGCAACGGCTGTCCATGTTGTCGCCAAAACACGAGGAATGCTTGCAGCAATCGTTCCGCGTCCAGTGCGCCATCGGGCTTCAACCAAGTAGGTTTGATGTGCGGCAAGGAGGCTTGCGCTGTGCTGGCTAAGACGCGCGGCAAAATTTCACGGTAAATTGGATTGACGATGACTAAGCCGCCGCCATTCTCCAAGCGACAAAGCCCCAGATCAACCACATACTGTAAGTCATCGGCTGGCATATCGCCGAGCGTCGCGCCCGCCAACATCGGCTCGATGACGGCGCGCACACGCGGGTCGCGCAAGCGTTCCGTCAGGTTGCGTAAATGCGTGCTACGCTGTGCGATGAGCGTTTCTTTGGCTTGCTGGATGTGAGCGGGTGTGATGGGCTGCGCGCGGTTTGGCTCAGCGGGCGATTCGAAGCACACCTGTTGCGCCAGCGCATTCACAAGCCACGGCTGACCGCGCGTGAGTTCCCACACCAGCGCCAGCGCTTCAGGCGCGAAGCGTTGGCTCGTGTCAGCCGTGTATTGTTGATAGAGCGCGGCAATGTCGTCGGCGGTGAAATCACCGAGTCGCAACGATTTGGCGACGATGTTAAATGGACTGCCAGCCGTGAGCGGGTCTGTGGTTTGCGCTGCTTGCAAGCGATAATCTTGTATGTCGCGCAGACCGCACAAGATGATGCTCTGCGGGAACGTCGTGGGGCGACGATGATACCCCGCGCGCAGTTGACGCAACACGGACACAAGCGAATCACCGATCAATGCGTCAATTTCATCTATGAGCAAGACGGCAGGCTTGGGGCTTGCTTCAGCCCATTCTGTCAGCATCTGATTCAGCGCGCCATGTGGTCCTACTTCCGTCAGCAGCTTCTCTTGGCGTTGTTGGAGTGAGGCGTCATTGAAGGCGCGACGAATGCCTGCAGTTAATTCACTCAGGATGACTTGCATCGCAGCTTGCACATTGTCCCGTGACGTTTGTCCGCTCTCGACATTGATGTATAGCGCGCGATATTGCCCGCTCTGATTGAGGTGCGTCATCAGTGCCAACAAGCACGTCGTCTTGCCTGTCTGACGCGGCGCGTGCAGCATGAAGTACTTGTGTCGTTCGATCAACGACATAACTTCGGGCAGATGTAGTCGCTTGAGCGGCGGCAAGCAGTAGTGATATTGCGCGTTGACGGGCCCCTCGGTGTTGAAGAAACGCATGGGGCGATTATAGCACAGCTTGGCTTGCAACTGCATCACTCGCTTGTTATAATCGCGCCACCAGTTCAAGCGAGACCATCGGGCAGAGATGCCCTTCTGTCTCACACGGGGCATACCCCCATGACAAGGAGGAATCAAGGCTTGTGTTCTGCGTCGGTTCATTGGCAGTAGCGTGTTCGGTCCCATGTTCAGCCTCGTGCTGGGCGCCATGCTGGCGTTGACGCAAGCGCCGACTGCGCGCGCCTCACCGCCCACGTATCCCTTCCACTCAGGCGTCGTCTCAATCTGCACCGAAGCTAGTTTGCTCGCCGCACTCGCGGGCGGCGGCGCGGTCACGTTCAGCCCGGGCGATTGCCTCATCACCGTTTCGGCAACGATTCTCATCACCGCGCCGACGACCATTGATGGCGCGGGACAGCGTGTGACGTTGAGCGGCGGCGACACGCTACGGTCATCACGACCACGGTGGGCGTAGGCACACTCACACTACAAAACATCACGCTGACATTGGGACGCGCGGCGGGGACTGGTAAGCATGGCGGCGCGGCGTACATGCGCGGCAACCTCGTGTTGTCCAAGACTGTGTTTTTCAGCAACACCTCGGTCAATGGGCAGGGCGGCGGCGTGTATGTCACAGGCACGTTGGTCGTGTCGAACACGCAGTTCCTCAGCAACACCGCGAGCTCGGATGGCGGCGGTGTGCGTATGGTGGGTGCGGTGCAACTCGTCGGCGGGCTGTTCCTGAACAATCAAAGCACCAACGGTAGTGGCGGCGGGCTGTTTGCCAACAGCCCGCTGGCGTTGACAAGCACACAGTTTCTGTGGAACACTGCTCAGCAAGGCAGCGGCATCTATCATCAGGCAGGCAATGGACGGTTGGTCAATGCGCTTGCTGAATAAAGCAAAAGACCCGAAGGGTTTTCCCAACCCCTCGGGTCTTTGTATTTCATGGTGTAACCTGTACCACGAAACTAAGTTTGTGACCTCCATACTCTCCCGTGATTTCCCAACAACCCAGCGTTGGCACATCCACGCCGACCAACATCGCTGATCCAATATCTGCGGCATTGTAAGCGTTGGTCGCGCGCGAGGCGACGAGTGGCGGTGCGTTGGCGTCCAGGCGTTTGCCCGTGACGGTCAGTTTGGGTTGTGGCTCCGCTTGCCAATCGTAACCTTTGCGCCACCAGAAAATTTTTTGTGTGTAGCCTTCTGCGTGGTGTGGCAAGGCGCGCCACGTGCCATCGGTGCGCAGCATCACCCACAAATTTTCTGTGCCGTACCAAAACTCGTTGGCGAATGGCGCTTTGGCAGCATAAGGCGTGGGCGGCGCAAACAATGGATTTTGTGGCTTGGTCACGGGACAAGTCGCCGCGTTGGCGACGGAACTCGTCGTGGTCGTGGATGTGTTGGTAGATGGCTTCGCGCTGAGAAACACCGCGAGCGCGTCAATCTCGTCCTGTTTCAAATCGAGGTTGGGCATGAGGGTATTGGGTTTGATGGCTTGCGGATTTTTGAGCCAGTTGCGTAGATGCTCGACGCTGAACTCTGTTTTCGTCAGGTTGGGTGGTTCAACCTCGCTCATCGAGAAGGGACCCACCGTCACTTCGGCTCTGAACGCGCTGTGGGCATGGCACATCACGCAACCTTTCGCCAAGAACAAATCGTGACCATACGCTAGCTGACTCGTCGCTTCGTCAGAGGCGGATGGCTTCGCCGATGTGTTCACGCTCACAGTTGGCGTAGTTGATGTGTCTTGCAGCGCAAGCCATCCGCCCAACAAGCCGATACCTGTAGATGCGAACAACAACGGCACTGCCCACAACGTGCGCTTGCGTTGCCACAGCAACAACGCACTCAAGCCAATGATGGGACTCGCGGCGAGCAACGACAGCGCAAGCAAGGGCGGTGCGCTTGACGTTGAGGCAGGCGCGGGTGTGTTGATGACTGCGGGCTTGACTGGCGCGGGCGCAGCGGTGGACGCCGACACATTCAACGCTGGCATTGGTTGCGCATAACCGAAGGCGTCAATCTTCCATTTCCACTCGCCCTCGCTTGGCAACATCAGGCTTGCCATGTAATGTCCTTTGCCCCCTTCGCCTCGGGCGATGAAAGTCGCCGTCTCGAAGGCGCCATTGCGATTCGCTTGAATCTTCGGCGAGAGCCCATCCAATAGCGTCTGCCCATGTTGTCGCACGACAAAGCCGATGGTGAACGCTTGCCCTGCGACGACTTCGCGTGGCAATGAGTCGAGCGTGACGACCGCCCAACCGCCTGCGTCGGCAGGTGAGGACGCGAGCGCGAGGAACAACACAACACATAACAGCGACGATACCATTTTTTGCATGTAACCCTCCTTGGGGGAATGAGTGTGAGCAAAACGGCGACTTGCTCTACATCAATGCAACGACTCGGCAAAGCGAATCGCCTCCTCCTTGCTCTGCTTGGTTTCAAGACGATACGTGAGCCCTTGCGCGATGCGTTCCCACGCCAATGTGTTCACGTCCACGACGCGCTCCGTGTCAATGACAGGCTGCCCTCTCGTGTCGAGATAAATCAAAATGTGCGGCTCGCCCGTAATCCACAACGCACGCAACTCTCCGACTTTCGTCTCTTCGATGATCGTGCCTGCCCCCACGCCTTTGTTCGCATAAATCAACTTGCCGTACGCCGCGTTGTGCGCTTGGTAGAGCGTGAAGGTTGGATTGTTCGGCTCGCCAAAGATGAGAATGGCTTGTTGCCATTGGTCGAAGATATTTTGCAAGTGGACGCGCGACGGCTTTTGGTGGGGCGGCAACACAATTTTGAACTTCGCGCGCGCTTGCGCTTCGGCGAGCGTCGTCTCGCAACATTGCGCGCGCGGCGTTGGCTGCGGCGTCGCCGGTGGCGTGGGCGTCGGCAATCGTGTGGCATGTGATAGTGGCGTTGGCAGTGCGATTGGTGTGGGCGTCGGGGTGATGGGAATGATGCGAATGGTGTTCAGCCCGAAGAACTGCGCGATGGCGTTGCGTGTTTCGGGGAACGCGAGCAACAGCGCAATCGCCAACACGAGCGCCACAATCAATGACCACGCGAGACGTTGGCGCGTCCCAACCAACGCCGACCACCACGAGGCGCGCGGCGTGACAGGCAGCGGCGCAGGCAACTGTTTCAATTGCGCTTGCAACCGCGTCACAATCGGTGGAGTCGCTGGATAGGCAATGGCCCGCCCAGCTCTCATTAGGGCTTGTTCTAATGGATCAAGAGGATGTTTGGTGTTCACGCAATGTTTCTACACACAATTGACTGCACCACAGAGACACAGACGGCACAGAGTTCTTTTTTCTGCGTTCTCTGTGTCTCTGTGGTGAGATATTTTTGATACGTCATTCAGCCACGACCAACTCGCTCAAATCGGCAAACTCACGGCGAATTATGTCGCGCAGCTTGTTGAGCGT
>CAZDYP010000240.1:0-5921 GCA_964509505.1 uncultured Anaerolineae bacterium
ATTGCATGCGCCAACGCAGAAGGATTCACATGCCTGGAAACATTCGCGCCCGTGTTTTCGGCTTGCGCCAACACGGACGCCATTTCACGAGGAAGAGAAGCTAATTGAGCTTACTTGTCTTTCATGGCTTGTTACTCGGAAACTTCAACACCTCCGCGGCTTTGCCGCTTGCTTTGTTCTCGCTGGGTGAGGCTGCGCTTGGCTCGCTCGTTTCGTAGCTCGCAGGCTCAGCGCCTGCATTCAGGCGCTGCTCCAGCTCGATGAGGCCGCTGCGAATCTGGTGATGCGCTTGTCCCACACGCTGGTCAAGCCCGCTCAACACCTGTTGCGCGTATTCGTCGGCGCCGCGCCGAATCTCGACGGCGTCGCGTTGCGCCCGCTCGATAATGGTGTGGCTGCGGCTTTCCGCTGCGCGTGCAATTTCATGCGCGGTGATCAAGTCTTCAGCATGTTTGCGCGCCAGCGCGACGATGCGTTCCGCTTCCTCCTTGCCCTGCGCGATGACGCGGTCTTTCTGCCCCTGTATCTGCCGCGCCGCTTTGACTTCTTCAGGCACCGTCGTGCGCAGCTGATCAATCACTTCGAGGATTTCGACTTCGTTGACGACGCGCAGATTGAGCGCGGGAATCTTGGTGCTTTGTTGCACCAGCTTTTCGAGTTTATCTATGAGAAAGAGGATGTCCATGCCTTAGCCCTTGTAGAGCAAATCTCAATTTGCCCCTCAATCATTCGACAACGCAACCATCTTCACATGCTGTCGCGCCGCCATCCCCATTTTTTCCAATTTTTCACGCACTGCTATCTCTACATGCGGCGGCACCAAGCGGCTAATGTCGCCGCCCAACATCGCCACTTCTTTCACCAAGCTCGAACTGACAAAGGCGTAGTCGCTGCCGGTGATGAGATTGACCGTCTCCACGCTGGGCGCGAGGTGACGATTCATCAAGGCTTGCGTCATTTCGGTTTCAAAATCGGACACGACGCGCAGCCCACGCACCATGACGTGCGCGCCAATTTCCTGCGCGAAGTTGACTGTCAGCGTATCATACGTGGTCACACGAATGTTGGGAATATGCTTGAAGGTTTCGCGCATCAAAGCCATGCGTTCTTCGGCGGTAAACATCAACGTCTTGTTGGGACGTTCATACGCCGCCGCGATCACCTCGTCGAAAATCTGCGCCGCGCGGCGCGCAATGTCAATATGCCCGTTGTGAATCGGATCGAATGTCGCTGGATATAAAGCAATTGTCATGGGATTGAGGATGTTAGATTTTGATAGATCGAGAGGCACGATGCGCCGAAACAACGATACTTGATGCGTTGCAGCCTCTCATATTGCTCTGGCAAGGTTTCGTGTTTGTGATGTCCAATGCACACGCAGGCCTTATCATTCAACCAGTCGTTCGCTATGAGCAGCGTCAAGACGTTCAAGGAAACTGGCTCAACATAGGGCGCATCTATAAACACCAGCGCGTAGGGTGCGCGCGCTGGCGTGGTCGTGAGAAACGCCGCCACACTGCGCGTGATGACTTGTCCCCGCGCCGCAAAGCCCAGTCGGTGTAAGTTCTCCCTGATGATCTTGCACGCCTCACGATTCTGCTCGACAAAATCGGCGTGCGCTGCGCCACGACTCAATGCCTCGATGCCGAGCGAACCGCTACCCGCGAACAAATCCAAGACGTTGCCGCCGATGCCGTCCAATGCTTCGAGCATGTTGAACAGTGACCCTTTGACGATATCCATCATCGGGCGCGTCCGCATACCCTTTGGCGCTTTGAGTTCACGTCCGCGTGCGGTGCCTGCAATAACTCTCAACTAACTTAAGTCTCCTGCGCCTCGCCAAAACGTCCGCACCTTTTGCGCGAGCGCAAGATGATCAGGGTGTTGCAGGAGCGGGTCTTGCGCGAAGAGCGCTTGCGCTTCTTTACGCGCTTCTTCGAGGATGCTCACGTCGCTCAGTTGCGCCACTTTCAAATCGGGCAAGCCTGATTGCTTCGTGCCGAAAAATTCGCCAGGACCGCGCAACTTCAAATCTTCTTCAGCCAGACGGAAGCCGTCTTGCGTCTCCTCGATAATTTTCAGACGCTTCACGCTCTCTTCGGAGTGTGTGTCTGCCAGTAAGAAACAATACGACGCGTGTTCGCCGCGCCCTACACGCCCGCGAAACTGATGCAATTGCGATAGCCCGAAGCGATTCGCGCCTTCGATCAGCATCACCGTCGCGTTCGGCACGTCAATGCCCACTTCCACGACGGACGTTGAAACGAGTATATCGAACTCACGATTGAGAAAGGCGCGCATGATTTCGTCTTTCTCTTTGCCCGCCATGCGCCCATGCAGCAAGCCCAGCTTCAAATCGGGAAAGATGTCGCGCTGTAAACGCGCGTGTTCTTCCACCGCCGCTTTGGCTTCGAGTTTCTCCGATTCTTCGACGAGTGGGCAGATGATGAACGCCTGTCGCCCTTGCTTGATTTGCCCGCGCACAAAGGTATAGGTGCGCTCACGCTCGCGCGGTTCGCACCATTGTGTGTGAATCGGTTGGCGCCCCGGCGGCATCTCGTCCAAGACCGACAAATCTAAATCGCCGTAGAGGGTGAGCGAGAGCGTGCGCGGAATGGGCGTCGCCGTCATCACGAGCGTATGCGGATTCCAGCCTTTCTGACGCAGCGCCGCGCGTTGTTGCACGCCGAAGCGGTGTTGCTCATCAATCACAATGAGCCCGAGGTCTTGAAACTTCACGTTCTCTTGAATAATGGCGTGCGTGCCGACAACCATGTTCACCACGCCTTCCGCAATGTCGAGCTTCGTATCAGCCTTTTCTTTCTTGCGCAGCGAACCTGTCAGCAAGCGAATCACGGTCGGCGTGCGCTCAAATAGTTTGGTGAGCGTGCGTAGGTGTTGCTCCGCAAGAATTTCTGTCGGCGCCATGAGGGCGACTTGCTTGTGATTTTGGATAGCGATGTGCGCGGCGACCGCGGCGACGACCGTCTTACCCGAACCGACATCGCCTTGCAACAAACGACTCATGGCGACGGGTTGCGCGACATCTTTCTTAATTTCGTCAATCGCGCGACGTTGTGCACCCGTCAAGGCGAAGGGCAAATTGCTGCTAAAGGCTTGTAGCGCTTGCTCATCAATCGTCAGCGCCGCTGCGGGTTGCGCTTGCCAGTCACGTCGTTGTCGCAGCACGCCGAGCTGAATGAACAAGAATTCGTCAAATGATAAGCGTCGCCGCGCGCGTTCCAACAGTGATTGATTGTCGGGGAAGTGGATTTGTGAGAGCGCCTTCGGCAAATCGAGCAAGTGCGCGCGTTGCCGCAGCGCGTGCGGCAAGTAATCTGGCACACTACGCGCGTAGGTTTGCAGGGCGTCGTTTATCCATCGCCGCATTTGCCGCGCATAGATGCCGTCGGTCAAGGGATAAATCGGAATCAAGCGTCCCGTGTGCAACATCTCGCGTTGCAACGGCTCCCATTCGGGCCCATTGAAAAAGAGCCGCCCTAAATACTCTTCGACTTTGCCGCTCAAGACCACTTGCCGTCCCTCAAACAAGCGCTTCTGCAACCAAGGTTGATTAAACCACTTTGCTTGAATTGTGCCGGTGCCGTCGCTTACACTGACTTCCGTGATGTTGAAACCGCGCCGCGTTTCCACGACTTTGGTTTTAGCGACGGTACCGATGATTGTCACCTCTTCACCATAAAATAGTTGGTCAATCGTCTTGAGCGTTGAGTAGTCAATGTAACGACGAGGGAAGCTATACAGCAAATCGTTGACCGTTTCGATGTTGAGCCGTTTCAACTTTTTCGCCGTCATGTCACTGATGCCATGCACGTGCGTCACCGTCTCGAATACACTGGGAGGCGCGATGGGTGCGCGTTTGTCTGTGGGCATGGGAGCGCGATGCGTCGGCTTGCGCGACGCCGGAGGCGCGTGTGTATCTTCGTCTGACGGCGCAGCAACGGCGACAGCTGCAGAGCGAGACAAGACTCGTTCAATCGCATCTGTGTCCTCACTCGTCAGGAAAGCTAGTGGGGGTGTGGCGCTGCCCAATGTTCGCAATAGATTCGTGATAGTGTGCTGCCGCGCATGCGGCTCACTCGCGCCATAACCCTCCAGCGCTTGGATGACCTGCGCCGCCTGCGCTTTCTCTGTGTCGCTAGTCGCATGCGCCAACGCGTGGGTTTGCCAATTGGCGATGAACTTGTCGAGTCCGCCAATCACCACTTTATCTTGGCAGCCTTTTTGCAATTCGTGTTGTAAAATTTTGATGAGGTTATCTAGGACAGACATCTAAGTTGAACGCTGGAGGTTGGCTATTGGTTCGTGATTCGGCGCCTCCCCGATCTAATCTCCCATCGTCAGTCTCTAATTACTAACGCACGATCGCCATCACACCCAATGCGCCGCGCCCGGCGTGCGTGCCGAGCACGGCGCCCGCTTCGGTGATGACCATGCGATCACGCGGATAAAATTCGCTGAGTTGTTCCGCCAGCGCCGCCGCATCGTCGGGCGCGTGCGCGTGCATGACCGCCAGTTCGTCAAGCCCCCCAAATGCCTTGGTTAGTTCGACCAAGCGCGCCTTGGCTTTTTGCCAGGTGCGAATGCGTTCGACGGGAATTACGTCGCCATTTTTGATCTCGATGAGTGGTTTGATATTCAGCATCGTGCCCATAAACGCCGCAGCCTTGCCGATGCGTCCGCCCTTCACCACGTTGTCGAGATTTTCCAATAACGCCAACAAGCGGGTGCGCGGGATGGTCGTGTTTACCAACGTCACGAGGCTCTCGAAAGTTTGCCGCGCCTGTGACGCCCGCGCCGCGACGACAGCGAGCCAACCGAGCGCCATTGAGGTTGTGCCTGAATCAATCGCCGCAATCGGAATGTCCGTTACTTCTTTCGCCGCCAGCACCGCCGATTGATACGTGCCGCTGAGTTTCGCCGCCAGATGAATCGAGACGATGCCCGCATACTCCTTGGCGAGCGATTGATACATCTCCCTAAACACGCCGACAGACGGTTGCGAAGTCTTGGGTAGTTCCTTCGCAGCAGCGAGCTTCTCGTAAAATTGGTCGGTGGTCAAGTCAACGCGCTCACGATACACCTCTTGTCCAAAGTGGACGTTGCATGGTACGATGTGGATGTGGAGCTGTGCGGCAAGCGCAGGGGGAAGATCGCTAGTGCTGTCGGTTACGATGGCAATGGGTTTCATAGGGAAGTGAGGAGGGAGAACAGGGTTCAGTCTTTAGTGAACCGTTAGCAGTTATCAGTCAAAGGTTCCAGACGCCAGCCAACAGCGACTGCGCACGGTTCACTGCCTACTTCGCTGATACAATACAAGCCGCCAACGCGCCGGGTCCGACGTGTGCGCCAATCGCCGCGCACGTTTCGGAGATGATGATGCGCTCGCGTGGATGATAGGGTGCGAGCATCTGAACGACTTCCAACGCCGTTTCGTGCGAGTGTGTGTGCATGACCGCTACGTCCTCAAACGGCGCATATTGGCGCGTGATGTCCACGAGCCGTTCCAGCGCTTTGCCTTTGGTGCGCGCCTTTTCGATTGGGATGACCTCGCCGCCTTCGATGCCCAAAATCGGCTTGACGTTGAGCAATGTGCCGAGAAAGGCTTGCGCTTTGCCGATGCGTCCGCCGTAGCGCACGTATTCGAGCGTGTCGAGCATCGAGGGAATGTGCAAACGCGGAATCATATCGAGCGCCAGATTGATGATTTCGGCGCTGCTCTCGCCGCGTTGCGCGGATTCGGCAGCGGCAATGACCATCCAACCTAAACACATGCTGGCGGTGCGCGAGTCAATGACCGTGATGTGCGCGTCTTTCGATGCGTTGAGTTGGCGCGCGGCCGTCAGCGCTGCATTGTACGTGCCGCTCAACGCCGAGGAGACGTGAATCGAAATAATCTC
>CAZDYP010000241.1:0-5881 GCA_964509505.1 uncultured Anaerolineae bacterium
ACCCGCTGCGCCAGAAAAACCTTTAGGGTCTGAATTTCAAAACACTCTCTAAGGGTGGATCTTCTGACCTTGGTGTAGAACCAATTAGCGCGGTGAGCTGGGCGAACCATGTGGACTTGATAATTCGCCCGCCTCCCAGCGTAGTTTGCGGGACAAGCTCAGGATGCTTCTACATCAAGATTGGTAGGACTTAAGGGTTTAACAGCGCCCGCGAAGCAGTAACCTATTTGCTGGGACTCACACAAGACATTGACAATGTGCGCGGCATACTGCGATAAGTAGTGTGCCATCACAAAATCGCCGAAGAACCTATGAACACCGCTCAACTCGATCAAGCCATTCACGAGCTCGGTGAACACAAAGAGGCCTAGGCGCGGTTGCCTATCTCACAAGAAACAGCGTGTGTTATGTCTGAATCAAATCGAATGGCGCATGAGACCGCGCTGGCGTTAATCGAAACGGCGCCTGATGCCATCGTCGTCAGCGACGAGGCGGGACAGATCGTGTTTGTCAATCAGCAAGCAGAAAATTTGCTTGGCTACTCCTCCGCCGAACTCGTGGGGCAAGCCATCGAGCGTCTGGTGCCTGCGCGCTTTCAAGGTGAGCATGTACGTTATCGGGCGAAATATGTCGCCAACCCTACGACACGGTTGATGGGGACGCGGCGCATTCTAGTTGCGCAGTGCAAAGATGGCAGCGAGCTGCCAATCGAACTTAACCTGAGCCTCACGCGCACGGCGGAGGGTGTGCGTGTGACGAGCATCATTCACGACTTGACTTCCCATGAACGCACCGAAGCCGAATTGCGCCGACAAACGGCGCAGCTCGCCACTTTGAATCGCGCAATGCAAGCGTTAAGCGCGTCGCTGGACTTGCGACATGTCTTAGAAACAATTCTGCATGAGTTGCGCCAAGTCGTGCCGTATGACACAGCCGCCGTTTTTCAACGCAAAGGCGATTGGTTGGAGCTCGTGGGCGGCTATGGGTTTCCCAACCTCGAAGACTTGTTGGGCATCACCTTCAATCTCACGCGCGACGACAATCCCAATGCGGAGGTCGTGCGTAGGCGCGCGCCGTTCATCGTTGCCGATGCGCCCGTACGGTATGCCGGCTTTCGTAAAGAGCCCCATGCGCGCACGCTCATTCACGGTTGGCTTGGCGTGCCGATGCTGTTTGGCGACGAGTTGATTGGGATGATCTCGCTCGACAAGCACGAGCCCAATTTTTATACCGAGCAGCACGCACAGCTCGCGCTCGCTTTTGCCGCGCAAGCCGCCATCGCGCTGGCTAATGCGCAGCGTTTCGAATATGAGCGAGCGCAAGGGTTACGCCAAGCAGCGCTCTTTCGCCTGAGTTCGATCTTAGCGGCAACGCTGGATGAAACCGCCATTTGGCAAGCAGTCGCCGAGGGCTTGCACGACGAGACGCTTGGCTACACACACGTGGCGTTGTTGGAATGGGACAAAAACACGGGCGACCGTGTCATGCGCGGTTGGATTGGTTGGGACAAAATAGCTGACATGCGTTTTGCGCCAGGTCAAGGGTTAAGTGAGCGCCCTTTGCTCGATGGGCAGTTACATTACACCCCCGATAGCTCGCTCGACCCACACCATGTTGGTGGGCATCTGATCGGCTGTGAGGCGGATGTGCCGATTCGGATTGGCGACCAGATTATCGGCGTGCTCGTCGTCGAGTTGCCGCGTGTTCATGCATTCACGCAAGCCGATTTGGATGTATTCAGCGCCGCCGCGAATCAGGCTGGGCTCGCGCTAGGGCGCGCGCGCTTGTTGAAAGAAACGCAACAACGCCTCACGGAGCTCGCGACCATTCATGACATCAGCCAAGTCTCTATCCAGCAATTGGAATTGGAGACGTGGCTCTCGCTCGTCGGCGAAAAAATTAATCAAACCTTTGACGTGCAGGGCGTCTATATCGCATTATACGATCGGCAAGCCGAACAAATACGCATTCCCTATTGGCGCTATTATAATCAGCAACTGGGTCAGCAAGTCCTATCGATGAAGAGCGGCTTGACGTACACGGTTATCCAATCACGCCAACCCTTGCTCATCAATTCTGACTACGAACGACGCAGCGCAGCATTAGGAGTGCGACGCGTCACAACGTCATTGGGCAAATACCCACGCTCGTGGCTGGGTGTGCCGATTTTCGTCGCGGGCGAGCCAATCGGCGTCTTGAGTATTCAGAATTGTGAACGCGAAAATGTCTTTACCGCTGCGGACGTGCGCTTGTTGACGACGATTGCCGCTAATGTCGGCATCGCTTTACAAAACGCGCAGCTCTATACCGCCGTGCAACAAGAGTTGAGTGAACGCAAACGCGCCGAAGAAAAATTGCTCGCTACCAATGAACAATTACAAGCGCATCTTGCCGAAATCGAAGCGCTGCAAGTGAAACTACGCGAACAAGCGATCCGCGACCCCTTGACGGGCTTGTTCAATCGGCGCTATCTCGAAGAGACGTTGGCGCGTGAGTTGGTGCGCGCCACGCGCGGCAATCTGCCGCTCAGTATCGTGATGATGGATATTGACCATTTCAAAAAATTCAACGACACCTACGGACATAAAGCCGGTGATGAGATGCTTCAAGCATTGGGCGAGCTGTTGCGGGCGCAAACACGCGGCAGTGACGTGGCGTGTCGTTATGGCGGCGAAGAGTTCGTCGCTGTGCTGCCGAGCGCGACCCTCAGCGCCGCGCAACAACGCGCCGAGCAATGGCGCAGCCTGTTTGAAGCGTTGCGTGTGCCACACCACGGCGAGGAATTGCGAAGCACCCTCTCGCTTGGCGTCGCCATGTTTCCCATTCACGCTACCACAAGCGAGAGCCTGCTCGATGCCGCCGACAAAGCGCTCTATGTTGCCAAGTCTGCGGGACGGAACCGTGTGGTCGTCTGTGCGTAAATAAGACCTCACAGGTTTTGGAGCCCTGTAAGGTCTTTCATCTTAACCGTAGCCCTTTCGGATAAAAATTTTTCACGACGCCTTGCGCGCGATAACCCCATCCCAATGGAAAACCAGACACCGTGACTAGCGTCCAGCCATTAGCGCCGCTCGCACTCAATGGATGTCCTTGCCCATAGCGTTTGAGCAATGCGTCGGTGGGCGCAAAATCAAGCGTCTGCTGCGCATCGGCGGCGCGCAACGCCAACGCCAGACTGTGCGACGGCGTGAAGCGCTCGCGTTGCCACGTTCCCAACCACCAGCCTGCGCGCCTCACATGAAGTCCATCGAACGAGGGCGCGTCAGGCAATACGGCATAGAGTTGATCCGCGCACAGCACCAGCCAAAAATTTTCGCTTGGGTCTCGGCACAACGCGCTGGCGACAAAGGCGCGCCATGCCGCTCGCGCTTTTTGCGGCGCAGGTTTCCAACGCATTCGCTTGATAGCTGGCGCGTCACCATCCTTGCGACGCAACAACGCCATGAAGTGGCCTTCGCCATGCACACGATGGGGCCAGAAGCGCGCGGTCTGCGTCAGCTCAGGACAACGCCACTCCGCTGCAACCCAAGCGGGACACCCTGACGTTGCGCCCTTGAGCGCGAGAAGCGCGAGCGCGAAGTCGTCGTGTTGTTTCAAAAAGCGCGCGATGGCTTCCTCGTTTTCCTCGGGGGCGAAGGTGCAAGTACTATATACTAAGAAGCCGCCAGGGCGCACGAGTTTCGCCGCACTCTGTAAAATTTTTTGTTGGCGCAACGCGCAGCCCTGCACATGTTCGATACTCCATGCTTCTCTCGCCGCCGTCATTTTGCGGAACATGCCCTCGCCTGAACACGGTGCGTCGAGCAACACTGCGTCAAACGTCGCGCCCCATGGCTCTGCCAAACGCGCGGGCTCGGCATTCGTGATGATCGCGCGGCGCACGCCCCACCGCGCCAAATTTTCTGTGAGCGCCTGCGTGCGCCGCGCTTCGATTTCGTTGGCGACCAGCAACCCTGTCTCGCCTAGGCGTGACGCCAAGTGTGTTGCCTTGCCGCCGGGCGACGCCGCCAGATCAAGCACACGCATGCCGGCGCGCACGGGCAACGCCTCAGCCACAGCCATCGCCGTTGGTTCTTGCAAGTAATACAAGCCCGCCGCGTGAAAGGGATGTTTGCCCGCGCTTGCAGCAGCGGGCAGTACGAAGCCCGTCTCACACCATGGCACCGCTTCAAGCGGCCATGATACCAACTCGCGCAATTGCATGGGCGCAAGCTTCAAGGGGTTGACGCGCAAGCCATTGACCGGCGCATGATTGAGCGACGCGAAAAAATCAGAGGCTTCATCACCTAACCACGAGCGCATACGTTGAGTGAAAAGTTGAGGAAGGTTCATAGTTGATGGAAAGCGGAACGCGCACGATGATATTGGTTCCCTCATAGGCAAAAGGGAAAAGCCTCTCAGGGCGGATAGACACATCCGCCGTTGGGCGCGGGATGTGACCATCCTGCGCGAGCCCTCCTTTACATGCAATCGGAAACCATATATATCCCCATCCCATCATTGAGAAGAGCTAATCCAATGTCTAAATTCAATATCGCAGGCACGATTGTTTTCACTTACTATCATGACCTCACGCGCGCCGCCGATTTTTATGCGCGCATCCTGGGCTTGGCACTCGTCGTGGATCAAGGCTATGCGAAAATCTTTCGGCTCACGCCGCATTCATTCATCGGTTTGGTGGACAGTGAAAAAGGCACGCTGAAGGCCAGCGAAACGAAATCTGTTATCATCGCCACAGCGACGGGTGAGGTGGATCAGTGGTACGAACATTTGCAAGCGCAGGGCGTGACCATCTTCAAGCCATTGAAGCAACATGATACGATTGGCGTGCGTGGTTTCATGGCGCTTGATCCAGAAGGGTATGTGTTGGAGTTCGAGGAGTTTTTGGACACGGAGCGAAACGCGCGGATGGTAGAGCTGCTGCGGGAAGCGTGAGGCGCAAGCGTGGAACATCAGAGGCGATGCAAAGCCCTCTTCTCCACAAGCGCACAGGGCTTTATCATTTGTCAATCCGCAAGCAAAAATCTGAAATTACCTCAGCCATGCCGCCGCCGCCGCCGCCACATCCTTGCACTTCCCGCGTTGCTCAGCGCATGACGGCAATGCGCTGAGGAACAGTTTGCCGTAACCCTTTGACGCCACACGACAATCGAGCATCACGACGACGCCTCTATCCGTCGCACTGCGAATCAACCGTCCAAAGCCTTGCCGAAAACTCAGAATCGCTTGCGGCACTTGATACTCGGTGAACGCATCTTTGAACGTCTCACTGCGCGCGGCGATAATGGGATCGGTTGGCACGGCAAACGGCAAGCGGGTGATGATGAGCAGCGACAGCGCATCCCCCACCACATCCACGCCCTCCCAGAAGCTGCGCGTGCCGAGCAACACGCAGCGCTCCATTGTCTTGAAATTTTCCAAAATTTGCCGCCGCGAGCCGTCCACGTATTGCCCAATCACCAACACGCCCGCCTGCTCCAACGGTTTGCTGATGGCATCGTAGGTGCGCAGCAGCTGTGCTTTCGACGTGAACAAAATCAACGCGCGCCCTTGCGTCGCCTTGCACGTCTCGATGATCGTTTCGTGCGCGAACTTGGCAAAGTTCGGATTATCGGGTTCGGGCACATCGGTTGGCAAATACAGCAACGTGGACTTTTTGTAATCGAATGGCGAATCGAGCGCGAGCTCATCGGTCACAAATTCGCGGAGGGTGTTCGTGTTCTTCAGCGGGGGGTTCAAACCGAGTCGCTCGCGCACGTATTTGAATCCGCCGGCGCTTTGCAACGTCGCCGACGTGAGGATGACCGTCTCTTTGGGTGAGAAGATATTTTTTTGCAGCAGCTCGCCCACATGCAATGGCGCGGCGCTCAACGTCACGTCA
>CAZDYP010000242.1:0-5878 GCA_964509505.1 uncultured Anaerolineae bacterium
GGCGCAGCGAGATTGATGGGCGCGTGCGCCGTGACCGTCGGCGTGAATTCTGTGCCTGCGCCGCTCAACAGATAGACGCGATTCGTCGAGTCGTCTTCAAATTGAAGTGTGTGGCTGATGGTGAGCAGGGTAGGTGAGAGCGGATTGCTGATGTCATAGAGACGTTGCGAGGCAACGTCTGCGTTTGCCAATTGATAGCGCCACGCGCCTGATACGCCAATGAATGCTGCGCCGCGTCCGCCAAAGTCCAACGTCACAGGACGCGTCCACGATACGCTGTCTAATGCGTTCGCATCAATGAGCGCCGTCGGCGAAAGAATGAGCGTGAGTTCGGCGCGATTGTCCGCGAGCGTGTAAGTTTGCAGAAAATCACCCGTGCCTTGCCACGTGTTCGTCGCGCTGACGGCGCCCATGTGCGCTTGCAACACATGTTGCTCGCCTGCATAGCTTGTGATTGCGACGGTTATGACGGCAGAGCCTGCAGCTAAGGGGAGCGTAGGCGTGAGCGGCACATGAGCGATAAATGACACGCCCTTACAAAGCTGCAGATAACACGCGAACCAATGGTCACCATCCACGCCCGCTAAGAGCGAATCGTAAATTTGATTGTCGCGCCATGCGCCTTGCTCCAACGCCGTCGAGCGGAGCGGCGCGGTCGTGGGCGGCGTCGCGCGCATGTTCATTCGCAAACCGTCTGTTGCTTCAATGGTTAGCCAATATGTATCGGAAGCGTTCCAGCGATCACCGATGGTGGGCGCATAGAAGCGCAATGTGCTGGTCGGTGACATGCCGCCAACCGTGTGCGTCGTATCGCGCGCTTCGAGTGGAATCTCGACGCCGTTGTAACGCACGTGAATCAGCGATGGGTTGAGCGTGCTCAAACTGACGCCGGCGCTTGCCAACAACGCGCCTGTGAGATGCTGCATACCGCTTTGTGTAACGGTGATCTTCCAAGATGTGAGGGAAGCGGCTGCATTCGTCGGAGGCGTGATACTGCTGGTCGCTTGTAGTGATGGTAATGGCTGCGCGGGGACAATGTTGAATGGGGATAGCAAAGTCGTGGAGTCAATCAGTTGAGCGTTCGGTATCACGGCTTCCAATCGTCGTGTGACGTGCGGCCCATCGTCGCGCCCGAAGATAGGACTGAATGCGACCACCGCCAAACGCGCGCCGCGCAGCTGACCCTCGCGCAAGACGACGAAGGGGGATGTAGGCAGCGTGCGTGTCGGCGTGCGCAGCAGCTCAGGGCGCGCGATACGCTGTCCAGCGAGGCTCGTGCTGTATGGCATGGGGGTATCAGCAACACGGAGCGCGCCGCGCCAAGGTTCACTGAGCTGTGGCGTGATGTGTATGGCGATAGGTTGCGCGTCGGTAAGCTGCATGGTTATGAGTTGGGCAGGCAACCGATAGCCGCCCATGTCTGCCAATGGCCACCTCGAAAAATCGCTAGCTTGCCATTGAATGTGGATGCCGTCGGCTTGCGTCGTTACTTGCAAGCCAGTAGGCGTGGGTGTGGGCGCGGTCAACGGCGTCGCGTGCGCGCGTGTGGCAGGGTGGAGCAGACTCGCGCCTAACGTCCACAGCATCACACACAAGCTGATGGCGCAAGAAAGCCAAAAGCTATTTGCGCACTGATGTTGAAAATGAGCGGTGCGTTGCCGCGCACGAAAACGCGCTATGAACTTTGGCGACATGTTTGTGCTGTGGCGCATGAGCGTTGCGCTAATCTTAGTGAACATAACGCTTCACGATAACAAACGATTACAGATGCGAGCGACCAACATACACCACCAGTTTAGGGCAATGTGATTTGCAGTGATGCGCTTGCTGGCGCAACGGGCGCCAGCGGCAACGTCACCACAGCATAGGTTACTCCATGCACCGCGCGCCAACCGATGGGCAGGGCTTGTCCATTCCACAGGAACGTCGCGTTGCGCGGCGCAGGCACCAGCAATGTAACGGGTGTATGCGCGGGCAGTTGTATCACCCATCCTGCGCCGTCGTCATTGGGTTGTGTCGCGCCAATGTGGATTTGATTGCGCCGTTCCCAAAATTGCGCGAAGGCGTCGAGGCTCAGGCGCGGAATGTGTAAGCGCTTGGCTGCCGCCAACACTCTATCCCATAAGCCGCCGCTATATGTCGCAAACGAAACGGGATGCGTGTTAATGCACAACAAACTGTGATGCTGTGTTGCATTGGCGCGCAGCAAATTGTCAATGATGTTGAAGGCTTCATCCTCTGACAGCTTCAGCGAAAACTCGAAACCGCCTGCCGCGAGTGTCGTCTCGTCGCTGAATTGCGCGGGCAACTCCCACACGCGCGTTACCCCACCATTTTCATTCACAATGGGCAACGGCAACCCGCCGCCCGTCATGTAATGCTGCGTTTTCGGTGGGCATGTGAAGTAATTGCTGTCCCATGCGAAACCCAAATCGCCGTTCCATTGCGCGCCGTGCGTATAGCCGACCCACGCGATGATGTGATGGCGAATGCTGGCGCTAGGCGATTGTTTGAAGCGCGCTTCAAAGGCAGCGCGATGTTTCCGAATCGTGTCATGCCACGTGCGCGGCAATGGCTCCTCATGCGCGGGATGAATCGAGAAGGTGTCACCTTCGCGCTGCCAGGCAGCCAGCTGCTCAGGTGTGAGGCAGGTATCCTCGACCAAATAGTAAGTGATTTGCGCGTCATGCTGGCGCAGGCAATCGCGCACCGCTTGAAACTGGGCGGGCGTTGACCAATCCTCGTCGCTGGAGAGCAACAACACCGTCGGCGCGTTGTCAGGAAAATACCACACAAACGGCAAGCCGATTGTGTCGTGCGCGAGAGGCTGACACAACCAATGACGCAGGAGATGACATTGAAGATCGGCTTGCGGCAGATGCGCGCAATCCAAATTCAAAAAGTCTGCGAACATGTCGGCGGCGCGCCAACCTGGCCAGACGTGATTGCCATGCAACAAACGGCGACGTGGATCGCCTTGCCGCGTGAGCGCGATGCTGCGCGGCAAGTCATACAAAACAAAATACGCTTCGCCTTGTCCGATCGGCACACGCGCAATGGCTGCCTCATGGGTCGGGGCGTAAGGCGCAACCTGAGCGCAAACGTGCGCAACAATTTGCGCCTCGGGCGGCAGTGTGAGATGGCGCAGCGCTGCGTGAAATTGCAGCGGTTCGTCGCTGAAACCATCCACACGCAAACGCATCATGCCATCCACCGTCGTGCGATACGTCGGCGCGAAGCCAAACGCCTCTGCCACGTATGGTGCGGGCGCAAAGAAGATGAGGCGGTTGCCTTGGGCGGCGTGTGCGCGCAAAGCCTCAGTCTCTGTTTTCAACAATGGCAAATTACTCGACACGATGACGCGGCTTGCTAATTGTGTTGCGTCGAAATCGCGCAGCGAGACGACATGCGCCTGCAATCCCTCGAGTCTCACCAATTCGCGCGCGTAAAGACCGAAGTCCTCAAGGCCATCATCGTGAACGAGCAAGGTGATATCGTAATGCTTTGCGTCCATGTCCGCTGTTTCCCGTCACCGCGGCAGCGCATCCACCAACCGCGCCATGTCCGCTTCGGTGTTATAGAAGTGTGGTGAGACGCGCACGCCGAGTGGGCGCAACGCGACAATGATATTCTGCGCTTCGAGCTGCTTGACGAGCGCGGCGTCTTGCTCATGGTTGCCAAGTGTGAAGACAATGATGGCGGTGCGATGCGCGGGGTCGGGTGAACTGACGAGGCGCAGGCTGTTGCGCTTTTGCAGTTCACGATACAACAGTTCGGCAAGCTCGCGCGTGTGTTCTTCAATGGTGTTAATGCCAACTGCCTCGATCAATTCCAACGATGTTGCCAGCGCCGTTTGTCCCAAGCGGTTGCCGCCGCCGACTTCGTAACGCTTGGCGCCCGCTTGCCAATACAATTGTCCTTCAAACGCATCGGAATTACCCACCACTGATTGCGAGCCGATAAAGGTCGGGCGAATGCGTTCGATGGCGTCGGGCGCGACGTACAACGCGCCGATGCCGAAGCCTGCCATGAGCCACTTGTAGCCATGCGTGGACAGCGCCGACACGCGCGCCGCTTGTACGTCGAGCCGTTGCGCGGCCACGGCTTGAATCGCGTCCACGATCAACAACACGCCGCGCGCCTGACATTGCCGTCCAAGCTCCTCCAAATCCACACGATAGCCTGTGTCCCATTTGATGACGCTGCATGAGACTGCGCGTGTACGCTCATCTACTGCGTCCATCATTTGCGACACGGTTGGCCCCGCGCCCTCCCATTGCACGAAGCGCACCTCGACGCCGTGCCGCTGCAGATGAAACCAGGTGTAGGCGAGCGAGGGAAATTCGTTTTCGGGCACGACGACGTTATCGCCTGCGCGCCACTCAATGCCGTGCGCGCAGATGTTGATGCCGTGCGTGGTGTTGCTTGTGAACACAATGTCTTGCGCGTCCGCATTGATGAGTTTTGCCAAGCGCTCGCGCGCAAGCGGTTCAGGCGATGGCATGGCGTGGGCGCGTTCTGTGTTGACATATTGCATGAGCGCGGCGGCATGTTGCACCGCTTGCGTCGTGCGCTTGGGCCACGGCCCCTGTGAGGCGGCGTTGAGATAGGTGTAAGCGTTGACGATGGGAAATTCCGCTCGCGCCTTAGCAAGCGTATTGTGATTCGACATGAATCGAAATCCTTTCAAATGATGTAAGGCAAGGGTGTAGGGTCAGTTTGCAACTTGCTCGCGCGGACAGGTTAAAAACTGGTCCTGCACCTGCACTCCACAGCTGTATTGTTTTTTGAGACTTCATTAACTTGCCAGTGGTGTAGAGTCGCTTGCCACTTGGCTCTACATCAATAAGCAGGCACCGCCACTGGCTTGCCTGTCCTCACCGATTCCAACGCGCAAATTGCAGGCGCAATGGAACGCGCCGCTTCACGCGCATCAATTGCTGTTGGACGAGCTTCACGCACTGCCGCCAGAAATTCTTTCAACATGAACAACTCGCTGGTGCCATGGCGTCCGATGCCTTCGTAACCGCGATGCGTCCAATATGGACTATCGAGTAATTGCAAACCAGCCGTCGGCTGCTGATGTGATTGGAAGAACATTTCATGTTGATGGATGCGTCCACCCTCGAATGATCCTTCGCTGCCATACAATGAGAAGTAGAGGCAGTAGGGGCGCACCATCGCATACGACACCGTGATTTTGTACGCCGCGCCGCTGACGCCTTTCAACAACACGACCACTGTCGCGGGTTCGGGGTGTTCTGGCACGCAACGCCCGACGCCATACGCAAACACTTCGGTGAAATGTCGCTCGCCTGCGAGCCAGCGTAGCGTATCGAAGGCATGGGGACCTCCGCCGAGCAAAGTCGTTTGGGGGCGTGTCGCATCAAAGCGCCAATGGATTGAGCCGTCCTCGTCGCGCGTGCGCCAACCTTCCGCGCGTAAGTTGTGCAAGTATTCCGCCTCACCGTAAAACACTGCGCCCCAATACCCCTCGTGCGCCTTATGCTTCAAGGTTTCGAGCGCAGGCAACCAACGACATTCGTTGCCCATCATGTACTGCAAGCCCACACGTTCCGAGAGCGCGATGATGTGTTGGATTTCGTCGAGCGTGTATGCCATCGGAATTTCAGAGAGGACGTGCTTGCCCGCCTCCAACGCGCGCACGGTCATCTCGGCGTGCAGATGATCAGGCGTGGCGATGAACACCGCATCCACATCGTCGCGCGCAAGAAGTTGCGCATCATTGGCGTATACGCACATCGCATCGCATTTTGCGGCTAAGGCTTGTGCGCGTTCAAGGCGCACATCACAAATGGCTGTGACCGTCATTTCGTCGCGCAAATGGTGGGCGAGCTCCGCGACGATAGCGCCGCGC
>CAZDYP010000243.1:0-5874 GCA_964509505.1 uncultured Anaerolineae bacterium
ACCACCGTTTTCTGCATTTTGTTACTGACCACGCGGCCAGTAAATGTGCGACGACGTTCTCTCATGCCTTCGTCTCCTGTGCAAAGCGTTCGATTTGTCGCTGGCGACGCACGGTCAACAAGCGTGCAATGTCCGTCCGCACCTGACGCAGCTGGCTAGTGTCCTTGAGTTGACGCAACGCGTACTTCTCGCGCAGCTTCATCAATTCTTGTTTCGAGCTAGCGATGCGCCCTTCAAGGTCGCCGTCGCTCATGCCTCGGATTTCGCTAATCTTCAACATAACATGACTCCAGACTCAACTTGTCCGCAATCGCCTTCAACACAAAGTCACTAACCATCACAAAGAACACTAAATTTTATCTTTGTGGGTGCTGTGTGACTTTGCGTTTCAAAAATCAACTGCCTGCTAAGAGTTCCTCACGCACGACGAACTGCGTGCGAATCGGCAATTTGTGGGCGGCGAGACGCATCGCTTCACGCGCCGTCTCTTCGCTGACGCCCGCCAGTTCGAAGATCATGCGTCCTGGTCGCACGACGGCGACCCAATGATCCACCGCGCCTTTGCCGCTGCCCATGCGCGTTTCCGCCGCGCGCATCGTCACGGGCTTGTCAGGAAAGACGCGCACCCAAATTTTACCGCCGCGCTTGATGAAACGCACCATCGCGCGCCGCGCCGCCTCGATTTGCCGCGCCGTCATCCACGTCACTTCCAAGGCTTGCAAACCGAACTGACCAAAATGAATTTCGGTGCCGCGCGTCTCCATACCGCCGCGCTTGCCGCGATGCGTTTTGCGATGTTTCACACGTTTTGGTTGCAACATATCCCATCCCTCTTCTAGTCGCTCGTCGCTAGTCATTCGTCACTAGCGACGAGTGACGAATCACTAATGACCATCAAGCGGTTTCTTCCAACAGAGGTGTCGCCTCTGCAATCTTCGCCGCAATTTCCTCAGCCGTCGGCGGCAACACTTCACCCTTGTAAATCCACACCTTCACGCCGATACGTCCGTAGGTCGTCAGCGCTTCGGCTTGCGCGTAATCAATGTCTGCGCGCAGCGTGTGCAACGGCACTGAGCCCTCGATCACCTTGTCGCGTCGCGCCATTTCCGAACCCGCCAACCGTCCCGCGCACACAATCTTCACGCCCAACGCGCCGAGCTTCATCGCGCGTTGTACGGCCTGCTTCATCGCGCGCTTATAGGCGACTCGCCGCTCGATTTGTCCTGCAATGGATTCGGCGACGAGATACGCTTCCGTTTCAGGATGCTGAATCTCTTTGACCTCGACATGAATCTTCTTACCCGTCAACTTTTCGAGCTCCGCTTTCATCTCGTTGACGTGCGCGCCCTTGCGCCCAATGATCACACCGGGCTTCGCCGTATGCACCGTGATGGCGACTTGCTTTGGATAGCGCTCGATCTCGACCTTCGACACGCCCGCCGCAGCCACGCGCTTCTTGACAATGCGACGAATCTCGATATCTTCGCCCAACGTCTTGGGGAATTGGCGACGCGTGGCGAACCAACGCGCGTTCCAATCTTTGATGCCGCCCAAACGAAACCCGTAAGGATGAACTTTGCGCCCCATAACCTCACGCCTCCATGCGCTCACCGAGCACGACGGTGATATGTGCTGACCGTTTCAAAATAGGCTTAAAGCGTCCACGCGCGCCGAAGCGACGCCATTTGCGCACGGGACCGCCATCGGCGTAAATGCGCGTGATGTACAAATCCTTGCGATTCAACGCAAAGTTTTCTTCCGCATTCGCCGTCGCCGACTTGATGGCTTTCGCCACCTCCACTGCCGCCAACTTGGTCGAGAATTTCAATTGCGCCAGCGCCTCATCTACTTGCATCCCCTTCACCAGCTCCGTCACCAGACGCACTTTGCGCGGCGACATACCAATATACTTTTCGACAGCGCGGACTTCCACGCCGCTCTCAATCTCAGCCATAATGAACTCCCGTAGCGTATAGCGTATTAGCGCATAGCCGATAGCGAATAGCCAATGGCTGCTATGGGCAATTCGCTATCTGCCACTTGCCATCTGCCAATTAGCCCGTCGTTTTCTCTTTCGTCGCATGCGCGCGGAAGAAGCGCGTGGGCGCAAACTCGCCCAAGCGATGTCCCACCATGTTCTCGGTAATGAAGATGGGAACGTGCCGCTTGCCGTCATGCACCGCAATCGTATGCCCCACCATTTCAGGCGAAATCTGCGATGCGCGCGCCCATGTCTTGATGACCGCGCGCGCATTGCGCGCATTCAACGCTTCAATTTTCTTAATCAACTTCGCATCAAGATATGGTCCTTTTTTCAGTGAACGACCCATTATGAAACCTCATCTATTCGGGCGGTTGACCCGCACTAATTTGTTTTGCAACGGCTTGTTAGCGGTGATGGCTTGGTGAATGCGCTCGGTTAAACCATTGATGTTGGCGTCTTCCGTGCCAACAATGATAATGCCCACATGACTCGGCGCAAGTCTATGCAGACGCATGAAATGACGACGATTCAGTGTCAACCCAACACAACTATCCTTCACAGCACTAGCCAATATCGCTTCATCAGGAATGCCCTGCTTGGCATAGCTCGCTTCCAGCCTCGTCAATACATCATGTCCCAATTCCCGCAAACGGCTGACCACTTCGCGGAGTTTTCTCGCGCCTCATTGCCCATGCGTCAGATCAGACATCAACCTGCTCAAGGTCTGAACTTTTTAGTCCGGCGTCAAGACAATCAATTGAGCTTCTAGTTCTGGCAAGGTCATGCTCACCTCAGGCCCTTGACACTATCGCTTTATCTGCGCCGTCGCACAATCAGCTTATCCGTGCGCGGGTTGTTGCGCGTCTTCTTGCCCATCGTGCGCTTGCCCCACGGGCTCTTCGGACCGGGCATCCCCACAGGCGCTTTGCCTTCGCCGCCGCCGTGCGGGTGGTCGCGCGGCGTCATCACCGAACCGCGCACTGACGGACGCCAGCCCTTCCAGCGTTTGCGCCCTGCTTTGCCGAGCTTCTGATTGCTGTGATCCGCGTTGCCCACTTGCCCAATCGTCGCCATGCACTGCATATCCACGTAGCGCATTTCGCCTGAGGGCAAACGAACCGTCGCCTTGCCGCCTTCCTTCGCCATCAGCTGCGCCGACACCCCTGCAGAGCGCACCATCTGCGCGCCCTTGCCGCGCGTCAATTCAATCGCATGAATCTGGGTGCCGACAGGAATGTTCGCCAAGGGCAACGCATTGCCTGTGCGCAGTTCCGCCGTTGGACCCGACATCACACTATCGCCCACCTTCACGCCCAACGGCGCAAGCATGTAACGCTTCTCGCCGTCGGCGTAATGCAACAACGCAATGCGCGCCGAACGATTGGGGTCGTATTCAATCGTCGCAACTTTGGCCGGCACACCAAATTTTTCGCGCTTGAAGTCAATGATGCGATATTTCTGTTTCGTTCCGCCGCCGCGATGACGCACGGTCACGATGCCCCGAAAGTTGCGCCCTGCGCGTCTGCGCTGATCGGTCAACAAAGGCCGATAGGGTTTGTCTGTGGTAATGTCATCGGTGGCAACCGAGACATAGCCGCGTCGTCCCGGCGAAGTCGGCTTATAAACTTTAATCGGCATCTTACACTCCCTCGAACAACGTGATGGACTGACCCTCCACCAACGTCACGATGGCTTTTTTCCATGTCGGCGAGGTGAACTCGTGGCGCACGCGGCGCGTCGCCACACGGCGCGGTTTGCCCGGCATGTTGATCACGTTCACATCCACGACCTTCACCTTATAAGCTGCTTCGACCGCTTGCTTAATCTGCAACTTGTTCGCGCGTTTGTGAACTTGAAAACTGTATTTGCCCATCCCCGCTTGGTCGGTGACCTTCTCTGTCGAAATGGGACGAATAATGACATCAAACGTGTGCATAGCTCATCTCTAAAGAGTAACGAGTCAAAAGTAACTATCTCACTGCCGCTTACTCATTACTTTTCAGTTAGCAAAAGTCTGCTCAATCATTTCAATCGCCGACTTGGGCGCGATGATCGCAGCATGGTTCAGCAAATCAATCACGTTCAAATAGTGCGCGTTGAGCAATTTCACTTCAGGCAAATTGCGCCCTGACTTGACGACGTTTTCTTCCGCGCCCGTCAACAAGAATAACACTGACGAATCCACGTTTAAGCGGTCCAACAAATCGTTCATGTGCTTCGTCTTGGGCGCATCAAATTTCAATTCGTCGAGGACGAGCAATTGCCCTGCTTTGGTCTTGACGGACAAGGCAGACTTCAACGCGAGGCGGCGCATCTTTTTGGGCATTTTCTGTTCGTACGAACGCGGCGTCGGACCGCCGACGACGCCGCCTTTGCGCCAATGGGGCGCGCGATTGTCGCCTTGCCGCGCGTGACCCGTGCCTTTTTGCCGATAGAGCTTGCGCGTGCCGCCCTCAACCTCGGCGCGCGTCTTCACATCAGCCGTACCTTGTCGCTTGTTTGCGAGTTGGCGCTTCACCGCTTGGTGCATCACCGCTTCATTCGGCTCGATACCGAACACATCGTCACGCACTTCCAGCTCGCCAACGGCGTCACCTTGCATATTTTTAATCGGAATCTTCATAACCAGACCTCAGGAGTCAGTAGCCAGTAGTCAGATGGACGCCAGTAATCAGATACCGCTAATCTGACCACTGGCTCCTGGCTACTGACGACTTTTCTTCATCGTACGCAAAACCACCAAGCCGTGGGAGCCGCCAGGCACACTGCCCTTCACGGCAATCAGATTGCGCTCGGCATCCACCATGACGACCTTCACCGTCGGTTGCGTAATTACCACACTGCCCATGTGGCCTGCGCGACGCATACCCTTCAACACTCGTCCTGGCGTCGTGGTCGCGCCACTAGAGCCCGGTGAGCGTTGGCGATTCGATTGACCGTGCGTTTTCTTGCCGCCATGAAAATGATGACGTTTGATCGCGCCCGCAAACCCTTTGCCCTTTGAGACACCTTCAATCTCGATCACATCGCCTACGGCAAACGTATCTGCCAACAATTTTTGACCGACCGTGTATGACTTGGCATCGGGCGTGCGAATCTCGCGCAGATGGCGCAACGCGGGCAAGCCTTGCGGCGCAACTTTACGCTCGGGGTGTTTCTCGTCAATCTTGAGAAAACCGAAGTGTCCACGCTCTGCGCGCGTCAGCTTCTGGCGCACGAGCTTCTCTTCGATTTCGCCAAAACCAATTTGAATGGCGTCATATCCATCCGTCTCGGTGGTTTTGACTTGCGTCACGTAACAAGGACCAGCTTCCAGCACCGTAACGGGCGACACTTGCCCCGCTTCGCTGAAGAGCTGGGTCATGCCTAATTTTTTAGCGAGTAAGCCTTTCATAAAGAGACACCGTAAACGGGGATACAAGGCAACAAGGAAACGGGCTCCCCGTTTACTCGTTTACCCATTTACCCGACATCTGAATTCACACAATTAAAGCTTGATCTCAATATCAACGCCCGCAGGCAAATTCAGCTTCGTCAGGTTCTCAATCGTCTTCGAGCCAGGCTCGACCACATCAATCAGACGTTTGTGCGTGCGAATCTCGAACTGCTCGCGTGAGTCTTTATCAATGAAGGTGGCGCGTTGAATGGTGAATTTTTCAATTTGCGTCGGCAGCGGCACGGGACCCACGACGATGGCGCCTGTCTTCACCGCAATATCTACGATTTGTTTCACCGACTGATCAAGCACTCGATGATCGTAGCTCTTTAGTCGAATGCGAATTTTCTGCTTTGCCATAACAGTCCTCAGGCAAGGCAAGTTTGAAACTTGCCCTACACTCCTATTCGATAATCTTCGTAATCACACCCGCGCCTACCGTCCGCCCACCTTC
>CAZDYP010000244.1:0-5823 GCA_964509505.1 uncultured Anaerolineae bacterium
GCAGCAAGCCTGCCTGAAATGCTTTTTTGCTTGCCAGCGAAACCTTTAGGGTCTCTGTCTTATATTTTTCAAAACACTTTCTAACTCTCCCCTAATTCCCTTCATGCGCTTTTTCAAGTTCTTCCCACATCACATTCATCTGCGTATATTTTTCGGGAAACTGTCCCGTGTATCGCAGAAAAGTGGGTATGGGATAGCGAATGCCGCCGGCGTGCGTCGCCTCCAAGCCTTCGATGAGTTCGTCAATCTTCGTTGCCGGGATCGTGAACGCCATCTCGTCGTCTTGCGTCTGCGCGAAGATGCGGTCGCCGTTGCAGGGCAAGATGACTTGGTAATCGTTCTGCTGCATCGTCACGATGACTTCATCCGAACAATCAATGCGCCCACTGAACGACGAATGAATGCGTCCGCCGCGCTTCCACAATGCGCCCGTCACCAAGCGCATCACTTGCGCGGAGTTGCCATACACCAACACCAGGTCAGGCTCGAACTCGGCGCGCTGTAACGGCGCGGCGACGACGTATTCGTATTGCCCATAGGCAAAGCGCGCGGTTTCGGCTTCGCTGATGGCGCCTGCAGCAGGCGTCTCGGTGTACATGCCCGCGCATGTCATCCCATTAAGATAATAGTCGAGCATCGGCGCGAAGCCCCACACGACTTTGGCGAGTGGGCATGAGATGTCTTCACGCCCAATCGCCATCGCCCAGCCATAACGGCGCGCAAACGCGAAGCCTTGACAGATGGCGAGTTGCTCATGCCAATCTTTCGATGGGCGGCGCACCTTCGGCGGCAACGGCTCGCCCTGCTTCAACAGCTTGATCGCCGTCGGGAATTGCGACGGACGGATGTGTTTATCCAATGCCTCTTGTAATTTTTTTAGATCGGGCATATACGCTCCTTATCTGTATTCGGCTAAATAGCGAACTGTATTCATCATCTCGTCAGCAGTCACACTATCGAGCAAGGTCAACATACGCCGCAACAATTCACCTACCTCCAGGTGTGTGACGATGATGACGCCATAGTGTGTCTTGCCTGCTTGCCAATACTCATCATACAGTCTCAAAAAATCGTCGCGATTTCTCGTCACGATAGCTCGTTCCTGACTCACAGCGTACGCCAAATGCTCTGCATCACTCCACTCGTGCTGGCCCAATTCCCGCGCCGAAATTGCGTCAAACCCATTGTGTCGCAGTTGTTCGGCGAGAGCGACTGCGATGTCCGTATCGAGATAGGTCGCAATGAACAGTTTGGGGTTCACGAGCTAGCGCCCCGACGCCGCGCCGCTTGCTCAGCACTGATGTAACGAAGTTCTTCGCCTGCTTCTTCGTCTGCTTTGAGATACGCGTCTATTTCAGCCTGATGCCGATAATAGTAAGCGAGCGACTCATGGACTTGCGCGAGCGTCAGTTCGCCCATGTACTCTTCGACAATTTTCTCTGGCGAGAATCCTTGCTGGATGAACTCGACGATTGTTTTGACGCTAACGTATGACTCTGACAATAGTGGGCTTCCCCCACGCACACCTTGGATGCGGATGACGTGCGGATACTCCGTCCGCGCGATAGGATGCTGCAAGCTGCGCACCTTCCATTGCAGGTCCGTCACCAGCTCACGCAACGCCTTTACTTCCGCGCGTAGCTGCGTCAGTTCTTCGTTATCTATTGGCACAGCCTTTTTCGTTTTTGTTGCTTCCAATACTTGCGTCATTACGCACCTCCCTCAATCCGCAAACACCTTCCCCGGATTCAAAATCCCTTGTGGGTCGAATAACTGCTTGAGCTGTTTCATCTGCTGCAACGCGACGGGGTTGAGGTCTTGCGCGAGATATTCTTTCTTCATCATGCCAATGCCATGCTCGCCCGTCAACGTGCCGCCGAGCTCCAGCGCCTGTTTGAACAGTTCATCCAGCGCCGCGCGCACGCGCTGCATCTCATCGGCGTTGCGACGGTCACACATGATGACGGGATGCAGGTTTCCATCGCCCACATGTCCCCACAGCGGAATCGCCAAGTGATACTTGTCGCGCAACACGGCGACGCGCTTAGCCATCTCTGGCAACTTCGAGCGTGGCACACAGATGTCTTCAGGCAACGCATTCGGACGAATCTTCATAATCGCCGCATACACATCGCGCCGCGCGCGCCACAATGCCGCTGCTTCGTCTGCGTCTTTGGCAACGCGCACTTCACGCGCGCCCGACTCCTCACACACTTCACCGACTTGCTGCTGTTGAATGGCGACGGACTCCGCGATGCCATCCACGTCAATCAGCAACAACCCGCCTGCGTCGCGCGGCAAACCTAAATGAAACGCATCTTCCACCGCATTCATCACCGCATTGTCCATCAGCTCCGTCGTCAATGGCGTGATGCCCGCGCCCAAGATGTTGTTGACGGTTTGGCAAGCCGCTTCAAGTGTGTGGAAGATGCCGAGCACCGTCGCCTTCGTCGCAGGCTTCGGAATGAGACGCAACGTGATTTCCGTGACAACGCCAAGCGTGCCTTCCGAGCCGACGATGAGCTGCGTGAGGTTGTAGCCTGTGACGTTTTTGATTTGCCGTCCGCCCGTGCGCATCACATCGCCATTGGCTAACACGACTTCGAGACCTAGTACATAATCTTTCGTCGTGCCATACTTCAAGCCGCGCGGACCTCCTGCGCCCGTGCCAATGTTGCCGCCAATCGTGCATTGGTTGAGGCTCGCAGGGTCGGGCGGATAGAACAAACCGTGCGCTTCGACTTCTGCCTGCAACACGCCCGTGACGACACCGGGTTGCACGACGGCGCACATGTCGCCTGCCGAAATTTCGAGGAGGCGATTCATCATCGCCATGTTCAGCACGATGCCGCCCGACATAGGAATCGAGCCGCCCGCGAGCCCCGTGCCTGCGCCGCGCGTCGTGACGGGAATCTGCTCGCGCTGTGCGATCCGCAACACCGCCGACACTTCCGCTGTGTTGAGCGGCGACACAACCACCTCGGGCTTCGCTTCCATAAACGCGCCATCATAGCCATACACCACGAGCTCTTCGGGCTTCGACAGCGCACGCTCAGGCGCAACGGCGCTGCGCAATTGGTTGATGATGTTTGAAGAAAGCATAGTTGGTCATTGACGAGTGGGTGGGTAAACGAGTGGACGAGTGGACAGGGCGTGCCCTCGCTTCTTAGAGAGTATTTTGAAATTCAGACCCTAAAGGTTTTTCTGGCGAAGCGGGTTCACAATTTGCGCAGCAAGCCAAACCTTTAGGGTCTCTAAACACTTACTACCCGTTCCTTGTTCCCTCGTTTCCTTGTTTCCTCGCTTCCTCGTTTCCTCGTTTCCCTCTACCCCGTTTCTCTATTTCCTTTTGCGCCTGCTGCTCTGCCTCTTTTTGTTTGCCACAACGCGGACACGCCTCGGGGTCAGACTGTTCGAGTTCTGTCAATAACATCTTGATAAGGGGGCGCTCGCGGTCTTTCGTATCCTCACCCAAGGCAATCGTCAACACTTCGGCCAGTGGGTCAATTGCCTGAATCTCGCCCTTGCCTTGCGGCGTCTTGACGATGGCGCCAACCTTGGGATGATTGGCGCGCGCCTCACGATACGTTTCTGCCTCATACCGCAAGCAACAACGCAAGCGCCCGCACAGGCCAATCGCGTCGGGTTGATTCATGGCGATGTTTTGCTGTTTCGCCATGTCAATCGAAACTTGCTCGATGCCTGTGAGGGTGCAACATTTCTCGCCGCCACATAAGCCGTGTCCACCCATCAACTGGCTGGCTTCACGCGGACCAATCTTGCGCGTTTGCGCGTGCGTCTTGTATAGCGTGTTGAGCTCGTTGAGCGGCGAGAGGTCAAGCTCTTCGTCCTTCTCATCGCGCGGTAAGACGTGCAAGGTCAAACGCTTACCGTCGTAGCTAAATTCTGCGCGGATGATCTTTACGTGAATGCGTTGCTGCGTGATGATTTTGCGAGCGGCGAGCAGTACATCGCCCTCACGGCGCTGATGCCATTGACGCATGAGCAGGTCACGCGGAGTGGCGCGTCGCACGACGTGTTTCAACTTTTGCTCGCCCTTCTTGCCATGCAATGGCCCCATCGTCACGACGCGTCCGATGTCATGCCCATCCTTCGTCTCAACGACCACGTGATCGCCCAGCTTCACAGGATTGGCGAGGTTAGCCGTGCTATACGAATATACTTTGCCTGCGCGTTGAAAACGCACACCCACGATGTCCATGGTCATTGTCTAATTGTTCCTCGCTGAGAAGTAAAAGGTAGTGGGTAATGAGTAATCCGTATTGGCATAGCTGCTCATTACTTTTGCTCACCACTTTTTACTCTTTACTTTTCTCCGTAAGCCATGCTCAACATATCGGCAATGTGCATTACTTGAATCGGCAAGCCACGCTGCCGTATGCCCATCTGAATTTGCATCAAGCAACCCGGGTTAGCTGTAACCAGAATGTTTGCTTGCGTTGAAGCAATGGCGTCAAGCTTGTGTTGTAACACTTTGTTTGCCATCGCGGGATGCGTGATGTTATACACGCCCGCGCTGCCGCAACACCAATTCGCTTCGGGCAACTCCACAAACTCGATGCCCGGTATCGCGCGCAAGATCTCGCGCGGTTGTTGCTTTACCTTTTGCGTGTTCAATAAGTGACAGGGGTCGTGATACGTCACGCGCTGTTTGATGGGATGCGTGGGCGGATTGGCTTCCACCCACTCCACCATGAATTCGTTCACATCGCGCACCTTTGCGCTGAAGGTTTTAGCGCGCTCCCCCCATGCCTTGTCATCTTGCAACAGATGACCATACTCCTTCATCATGCTGCCGCAGCCCGCGCTATCTGTCACGATGACATCAAGCTCGCCACAGCGCTCAAACTCCGTGATAAGCCGCTTCGCAAAGGCGCGCATCGTCTCACGCGCGCCTTGATCTTCCTGCGGCGAACCGCAACAACCAATGTTCGTCGGTATGACCACCTCACAGCCCATCTGCCGCAACAAGCGCAACGACGCCGCGCTCGTCTCCGCGAATGCGACATTCATCACGCAGTTGATGAAGAAGCCGACGCGCTTAACCTCACCCTCGACCCCTCTCCTCACCGGAGAGGGGAGACGTTGCCTCAGAGGCTTACCCAACTGCGGCAACATGCTCGCCATGGCTTTGAGTGAGGGTGACAACGGCAACCGCCTCGCAATCGCTTGAAGTCTCAACATTTGATAGATGCGTAAGCAGAAAAAGACAAACTCCAAGCGTCGTTGATCACTGAAAAAGAAATTGAGTATCCCCAGCGGCAACGCGGGGCGTGGTCTTTTTTGCGCGATGGCAGAGCGCGCAGAGACAATTGTCTCACCAATAGGAATGCCTGCGGGACAGACGGTGTTGCACGCGCGACAATCGAGACAATGATACAAATGCTCCTCGACCGTCGCCGACATCTCAAGTCGCCCATCTTCGACCGCGCGAATCAACCCAAGCCTGCCACGCGGCGATTGAATCTCGTTCAGCGTCTCGCGGTACGTTGGGCAAACGGGTAAACAGCGCGCACAGCGCACACACGAGAGCAGCGTCTCGTAATCGGGCAGTTCAGGTCCAAAGATCTTTTGGCCGGGGACGGGGGAGGACCAGTGGGGAGGTGTCATAGTTGAACCGTTTAGAGCAAATTCCACATGGCTTTACGATTAGTCTGCTCACGGCGGATGCCAAATCCGCCATTGGGCGGCTGGATTGGGCAATCCAGCCAGAGCAGACTCGTAGATTAGATCAAATTCCGATTGATTGTACAGGCCACCTTTGCTCATGGCGGATTTGCAATCCGCCATCCCTGCGCTGGA
>CAZDYP010000245.1:0-5785 GCA_964509505.1 uncultured Anaerolineae bacterium
CGCGCGTTGGGGGCGTTAGAGGCTGTGCGGGTGGATTGGATGTAACCCTAACCTTCGCAAGGGTAACGACAGAGCCAAGTCCGTTTGCATTGGCGCAAGCAGGCTTCCCACTTCATTTCATACAAAGGAGCATCATCATGCGACGACGTTTGACGATTGCATTATATGGCGCATTGCTGTTGGTGTTGGTGACGACACTCGCGGTGTTCGCCGACGATACCGTGACCTACGTCGTGAAGCCGGGCGATACGCTCAGCAAAATAGCACACGCGCACCATACGACAGTGAACGCGATTGCGAGCGCGAATGGCATCTCGAATCGCATCAATCACATTTTGGCTGGCGAAATGTTGGTGATACCCACTCGCCATCCGCACGTCTTGATTGATCGTCCAACAGCGGGTGAGATTGCGCGCGGTAGTGTGCGTGTGACGGGTCGCTCGGACACCTTTGAGGCGCATGTGGCATTGCGAGTTTTGGATCGCAATTTGCGTGTGGTGGGCAGTGGTTTTGCGATGGGCGGCTCGCTAGGTGAGTATCGTCGTTTTGAGGGTGTGGTGACATTCAGCGTGCCATTTGCTCAAGTTGGTTACGTCGAGGCGTATGAAGTAAGCGCGAAAGATGGGAGCATGATCCATACAGAATCGGTGCGCGTGTTGCTGACGCCAGCAGGTGGGGGCAGTGTGACGCGCTACACGGTGCGCGTGGGCGATACGTTGAGCGGCATCGCGCGGCGGTTCGGCGTCACGGTTGCGGCATTGGCGCGAGCGAACCAGCTCACAAACATCAATCGTATTTATGCAGGACAGGTGTTGATTATTCCACGTTGAGAATGTCGAGACCTCACAGGTTTTGAAAACCTGTGAGATCTGAGAGGAGTGATGACGATGCGAAAAGTTCGTTGGGGTATCATCAGTACGGCAGGCATCGGCATGAAAAAAGTGACGCCTGCGATGCAGCGCAGTCGGTATTGCGACATCGTGGCGATTGCCTCGCGCGATGTCGCGAGGGCGCGAGCGGCGGCGCAGCAGTTGGGGATTCCGCGCGCGTATGGTTCGTATGCGGAATTGTTTGCAGATGCGGAGGTCGAAGCCATTTATAACCCGACGCCCAATCATTTGCACGTGCCGCTCTCAATTCAGGCGTTGGAAGCAGGGAAGCATGTGTTGTGCGAAAAACCTATTGCGCTGACGGCGGCGGAAGCGCAGACGCTCGTCGAGGCGGGGCGGCGGCATCCTCACTTGAAGTTGATGGAAGCGTTCATGTATCGCCATCATCCACAATGGCAATTGGCAAAGCGTTTGGTGCGCGAAGGGAACATCGGCGAGCTGCGCACGATTCACTCGTTCTTCTCGTATTACAACACCGACCCAAACAACGTCCGCAATCAAGCCGACATCGGCGGCGGTGGGCTGATGGATATTGGGTGCTACAACATTTCGTTGTCGCGCTTTCTATTCGATGCGGAGCCGCAGCGTGTGTGTGGCATCGTCGAATATGATCCCACCTTCAAAACGGACCGCCTCGTGTCGGGCATGATGGATTTCGGGCGCGGCACGGCGACGTTCACCTGCGCGATGCAACTCACGCCATATCAGCGCGTGCATATCTATGGCACGCAAGGTCGCGTCGAGATTGAGATTCCATTCAACGCGCCGCCCGATGTGCCATGCAAAGTGTGGCAGCAACGCGGCAGCAAAATCGAAGAGTTTGCGTTGGACATTTGCGATCAATATACCATTCAGGGCGATTTGTTCTCAGAGGCGATTCTCAATGATACTCCTGTGCCGACGCCAATTGAAGATGCAGTGGCGAATATGAAGGCGCTTGAAGCGGTGATTGAAAGCGCCAGACGTGGCGCGTGGCTAAGTTTGTAAACGGGCTGTTTTCATTCGCGTAGGCATTGCACCTACCCCAAAGCAAAACCCACACAACCTCATAAAGAAAAGCCCTGCGAGACCTTACTCACAGGGCTAAAATTTTTTCACCTCAGCTTCAGCTTCCGCGCCAGACGAATCTGCTGACGGGCTGCGCCTTCCTCCATACGCCGCCTTTCCTCCTCCGTTTCCACAATCAGCGGCGCCACCAGAGCAGGACGACCATCATCGCCCAGCGCTACATACACACAGAACGCCGAGTTCGTATGAGTCAACTCCCCTGTCAAAATATTTTCTGCTTGCACACGCACACCCACCTCAATCGAAGTCCGTCCCACCCAATTCACCGACGCATCCAAACGCAACAGGTCACCGACATGCACAGGCGAGATAAAAGTCATCGAATCAATCACAACAGTCACCACAGCCCGTTGCGCATGACGCGCCGCCGCAATACCACCTGCCTCATCCACGAGCTTCATAATGACGCCGCCATGCACATTGCCATAAAGATTGGCATCATTGGGTCCCATGACCAAACTCAACGTCACTTGCGAATCACGCACACGCCGACCTTCAAGCTTTATTTCACTCATGCAAACTCCAAATTGAAGGATTGAAGGGCAATGAGACCAACTCGCCATGTACAGTCTCATCACCGTCTTGAACCTCAACGACTTTGCCTGTCTCGTTCATTTTCACCCGCACATAGCCAAGACCCAGCGCCACATCCGTCATGGGCAAACACACCGCGCTCGTCAATTGCCCTACTTCCGAGCCGTCAATCTTCAAAGGCAACGGCAACGTACGACGTGGCAATGCTGATAAACGAATACCAACCAACACCTGCTTGAGCTTTTGATAAGCGTCAAGCCGCGCAATCACCTCCTGCCCTGTGTAACACCCTTTCGAGAAGCTAATCGCCTCATTCAGACGAGCCTCCAGCGGGTTGTGTTCTTCCGTCAATTCATAGCCATATAAGGGCTGCGACGCTTCAACACGCAGCGCATTGAAAGCAAGCGCCCCCATTGGCAACAAACCAAGAGGGGAGCCAATCGCTACCAACGCATCCCAAATTGATTCTTCATGCTCTGATGGAGCTATGATGTCATAACCACCACCTGCCAGACAAGGCACACGAGCAATTAGCACATCTACATCAAGCACGCGCACCGTTTGCGAGTAGAAAGAGGGCAGGGGAGGCGCTGTTTGTTGTGCGAATATTCCGATGACTTCATGCGCGCGTGGACCGAACACAGATAGTTGAACCGTCCGCTCAGTTATATTGACGGGCTTCACTTTGTCGCGAAAGAAGATATTCCGCTTAAACCAATCGAAGACTTTGCGTGTGTTTTGCGGATGAGTGATACACAACAGCGAATCCGCTTTAGCATAGACTGTTAGCAGCTCAACAATTTTTGCCTCTGGAGTCGTCAAAACCGTTTGCAAACCACTGCCTGCCACAAGTTTGCTACAATCATTCGTGGTCATGCGTTGCAGAAAAGCAATACGGTCCGCGCCACTGAGCTCGATGCGTCCCCAATGCGAGCGACTCATCAAGCCTGCAGCGTTCTTGGCTGCGTGATATTCCACAGCATAGCCTGTTGTATATTCGAGTATGGTTTCAACTTCTTGGAATTGGGCAAACTTTGCGCCTAGAGCCATCGCTTTATCTTTCAACATAATCACCCTTATAAAGCTTAGGGCTACCTTTAATGGGTAGCCCTAAGATGGTGGAGATGGCGAGAATCGAACTCGCGTCCGAGAAGTTCGATCGCAGATGAACTACAAGCGTAGTCGAATTGCTTGCTCTCGTCCTGCCACTCTCATTCGACAGAGCGTTAGCAGAGACCAGTCGGTGTGTTCCGAAGAACACGCTTAGTCATGGCTACCGACGTTGCCATAACGCACCCTGAAGCTTATGACACTCGATCCCACCGCCCTCAGAGTCGGCAGTAGGGGAGCGCGCTCACATAGTAAGCGTTGCCTTCTTCACGTCGCTTACGCGGCGAGAGGAAGAGCGGCAAGATTTCGGTTGCCGTTTATAAAGGTGTCCCTGATTAACGAGGTGAGACGACCTCGGCTTGCCATCTTTGACCAGCCCTCCCCGTCGAAACCTGTCATCCCCTTTAATCAATTGACTACGCAGCTATTATACCACAACTCTCATCGTTCCTTGAGCGCCCGCTCAACTTCACGTTTTGAATCGCGTTCCGCGATCGCGTCACGTTTGTCATATAACTTTTTGCCGCGCGCAATGCCTAACTCCAACTTAGCGATATTGCGTTTCAGATACACCTTCGTTGGCACAAGCGTGAAACCTTTTTGCTGAACTTTGTCTTCGAGCTTGGCAATTTCACGTCTATGCAACAACAGACGGCGCTCACGGATAGGCTCATGGTTTTCGCGGCTCGAGGGGTCGTAAGGCGCAACATGCGAGCCCACCAGCCACGCTTGCCCATTTTTGACCGTTATGTAGCTTTCCTTCAAATTGATCTGCCCAGCTCGAATAGATTTAATTTCACTACCTGTCAAAGCTAGTCCCGCTTCCAACGTCTCATCAATAAAATAATCGTGATGCGCCCGGCGGTTGGTCGCTAATGTTTTGTTGTTTGATTCTTTTGATTTGCTCATCAACCCTCTGAAATGGAAAACCCGCCACTGCAATCGTCGCGGGTTTCCTGCGGTTATTATTTGCCCGTTAGCAAGTACTCAATAGCGCGATCTACTTGTGGGTCACGCCCACTCCTTTTGTCAGTCTCCGTAGGGCCGGGCACGAAGATATCCGGGTCAATGCCCTTTTCGTGAATGTCATGCCCATTCGGTGTTAGCCAATGGCGCACAGTCACTGTAAAACGAGACTTATCGCTCAAGGTATGCGACACTTGCACTGAGCCTTTGCCAAACGTCGTCTCGCCAATCAAAATGCCTCGCTTACGATCTTTGATGGCGCCCGAGACCAATTCGGAAGCGCTTGCGCTGCCTTTGTTGATTAGCACCGCCAGCGGAATTTTGGTGGCGCGCCCCCCAGTGACAGCTCTATGGTCTCGCTTGTTGCCAGATTTGTCCACCTCGCTTAGGACAACACCATCGCTAATAAACTCACTCACTATCGTAATAGCCGTGTTGAGATAACCGCCAGGATTGCCACGCAAGTCAAAGATCAAGCCTTTAGGATTATCTTTCAACAAGTCGCGCAGCGCTTTGTCCACTTCATCGCTTGCGGGCGCGGTAAATTCGGAGAGCGACAAATACACGATGCCGTTGTCAAACTTCTTTGTGGTCACCGCTTCGACTTCAATCGTAGCGCGTGTAATCGTAATATCAATCGGGGTAGGCGAGTTTGCGCGCACAACAGTCAAAGTAACTTGCGTGCCTTTTGGGCCTCGAATGCGTGAAATGGCTTCAGTGAGACTTAAGCCTTCTGTTGACTTGCCGTCAATTTGTGTAACGATGTCCCCAGGCAGTAAACCCGCTTTTTCAGCAGGGCGTCCCTTGAGCGGCGTCACAATCACAATGCGCCCGTTTTGCATCTCGACCGTCGCGCCGATACCCTCAAACTTTCCATCGAGCTCCGTCGCCTGCAAATTGGCGCGCACGGGATCGTCGAAATGCGTATGCTGATCTCCCAGCATGGATACGACTCCTTGAATCGCGCCGTAGGTCATCGCTTTGTCATCGGGCACCGTACCAATGAATTCTGATTTGATGATGCCCCACACCTCCCAAAATACGGCAAAGTCTGCCTCAAGCGAGCTGCGCGCAACGGGTGTGCTGGCAGCGGCTAGAGTAGGGGAGGGAATGACACGCGCTGTTGCCAGAGTTTGTTGGGTTGCCATACCCGCGAAAAATGTTCCGCTGACAAATACCACGCCTGCGTGATCTTCGATATTGGCGGCAATAACTAC
>CAZDYP010000246.1:0-5561 GCA_964509505.1 uncultured Anaerolineae bacterium
CGACCGAAGACGGCGTCGCCACATCACGCGCCACAACAGGCGACTCATCTTCACGGCGCCGCATCTCTCGCAACGGCAACTCCGCTTCACGCGCTCGCTGCGCCACCGCTTCATCGCGCGCCACAACAGGCGACTCATCTTCACGGCGCCGCATCTCCCGCAACGGCAACTCCGCTTCACGCGCTCGCTGCGCCACCGCTTCATCGCCGACCGAAGACGGCGTCGCTTCATCGCGCGCCTCCTCCTCAAATGCCTGCTTCACGTCACGGTGCGACGACTCCACAACAGATGCAGGTTGCGCTTCTTCAGACACCGCAGGACGCGCTGCGCCAGCTACCTCGGCTGACTCAGCTTCACGGTGCGATGCCGCCTGTAACTGCGACTCTGGCATCAGCAATTCACCCTCATGCTCGACGCGTGGGCTCGACGTCGCTATTTCAGCTACTACGGGTGGGGTTGGCGTTTCCAGTCCAACAGGTTCATCGGCACGCGGCATGTCAGGTTGTGATGGCTCCACATCAACACGCGATGCGCGGCGCATCAAAGGGCGCAAATCGGTCAGCGCATTTTCGCGCGCAGCGCGCGCCACGCGCGACAGCGAGGCGAGTTCACTCGCGCGCGTCGGTGATTTTTCTTCGCGCGTTCCAGTTAAACGAGGCTCGGGTGGCGGCGCGCCTCTTGCTTCAACGTCGCGCACGGGTGGCGCAGCCAATGCTTCAATTGCTTCTTGAATGGCGCGCGCTGTGGCTGCGGGAGCTGAAGGTTGTGCGGTTGATAATGCGGGAGATTGCGCGGGGGGTTCGAGCACGCTGTCGAACAAATGCGGCGCGACGGAGCGTTGGAGCATCTCAGCCGTAGGTTCACGCGTCGCTGCTGAATCCGCCGCCGCAGGCTGTACGGGCAAGTTTTCCGCAACCTTGGGTTCTGTTTTGTGCAATGACGGTTCAGACGGGTCCGCTTCAAATGTTGCCTCTGGTGCTTCCGTATTTTCTATCGGCGACTTAGCAGGGGTTGTCTGTGCTGGTAAACCCACAGCGGGCTCTGCGCCACTTTGTCGCATGCCCACTTCCTCGACCCGCGAAACACGGCGTAGCACGCGACGTGGCGCAGGCGTCTCAGCCACGGGCTGCGTCATAATTTCTGATTGAGGCGGTGAAGTGTATTCGACAACGGGCGGAGGAAAAAACGGCGGCGGCACAAAAGGCGGCGCTTCTTGCGCAGGAGCTGATTGCGCGCCAACGGTTTGCGCCAGCGGCAAGGGGAGCGCGTCTTCTGTATTGCGCGTTTCGAAATTGTATTTTGCGGAGCGGTCAGGGAAACGCTGGACGACGTTCTCTGCAAAGCGGTCAATGCGCGCGGGCGCCAGCGGACCAGCAATGCCTTCCCACACTCGTGCGCGGTCTTGAAAGCGTTGTGCGCGTTGCGACACCGTTTGCGTCAGATGTTCCGAGACCACCATGCGACGCGCACTCAATTCTGTTGACGCGCGTTGTGCCACAGTCGCCGTCGTTTCCGCTTGGGCGCGCTCCAAAGCGCGACGACTCCATGGTGACAACCCTTGACGGAATTGACGCGTCAGCGCGTTCACCGTGCGTGCGATGTGATTATCCCCTTTTGAGGCGCTATCCGCGCCAAGTGAATTGGCTGGTCGTTTCGATGGCGATGGGTCGCTCACGCGCTCACCTCATCTATGCGCGTCCGGTCATCGGCACATTGCCGGTGAACAGGTAGCGGTCGTAGCCACTGGCATATTGCATCACGATCTTAGTGCCAGTAGTGAAGGTGATGCCATGAAACACGACTTCAATTGTTTCGACGGCGATCGCACTAGAATCCGATTTGAGGTCTGGCCCCGTCCATTTGGTTGGATACGCTTTCTTCAAATCAATGCGGCGACTCAACGAACCATCTTCGTGGTAGGTGATGATAGACATGTCTCGATAATTGACTTTGCCATCGTACAAACCGGCTTCGAACCAAGTCCACAGTTCTTTCGAGAACATGTAGCCACGTCTCAGGGTCAGACGTCCCCATTTGCTTCGTCCAGGGAGTTGATGCACATAATCATTGACGCCGCCCTCTTCATACGGAACGGGCTCGCGAGTGACATTCAAGCCCGCACATTCTAAGAACGTGCCTTCGATGATGCCTTTGATTTCCACATAATAGCGATAAACAGGACTGCCTTCGCCGCGGAACAATGTGGGCGGCGGCAAGGGGCGCCACACCATGTTGCCCTGTCCCGCCAACCCACGCGTGGGACTGTATGGCCGATTAGCAGGCACCGCATTGCCCTGCCCTTCTAACCCACGCGTCTGAACATATTCGCGGGTGGACGACACCGCATTGCCTTGTGAGTTTCCTAAGTTCGACATTAACTAACTCCTCTTTATTACAAACGCAGACGCCCAATGCGCTCGCGCTCCGTCCACAACTCTTGCCGCAACAACTCGTACACTTTTTGCGCGAGCTGATGCAGCTCCGCTGCGGATAATTGAAGTGTCATGCTGGGCTGCTGCGTATTTAATTCAGTAGTTTGTGTGGTCGTTTGAGAGCTATTGAGCGCTGGCATAAAACATTATGCTAGTCGCTAGTCGCTAGCGACTAATGACTCGTTAAGCCTGCGATTGATGTCGGCGATTTCGCCGACCCATACTTGCCGCTCCGCATGTTCCATATTCAGAATATCATCGAGCGGCCAGTGAAAGTGATATGCGACATAGGCTACCTCCTCACGCAGGCGTTCAAGGGGGTAGCCGATCATCCCCCCAGTTCAGTCAAGTCCAAATCGAATTTGGAATTGCAGGCGGGGCAGGTCACAGGCAAAGACGTTTTGCCTTCTTCGTTGATGCGGCGATATAACGCCTGCAAATAAGCAAGGTCGGCGACAAAGAGATTCTCAATGACCTGCGTCGTCACTTGCGGCAGCGAACCGAGCTTGACGATGACTCTGGATAAAAGAATAATGGCAAGATACGCTTGGTTCGAGCGCACGCGCAAGTCGCGCAATGGCGCGATCTCGTCCATCGCCGTCGCCATCCGCATAATGCCGTGCTGGTGAATCTGCCCCTTTTCGTCGGTATAGCCGACGGGCAACGTAAATTCAAATTGGGTGTTTTGGCTCATAGTCTCTGATCTTTAGTCGCTTGTCGCTAGTGGGGGGTCGCTAGCCACTAGTGACTAATGACTAGCGACTAGCGACCAAAGGACTACGACTTGCGTACCAAGCCCTCGTGGACGATCACGACTTCTTCGACCCCGATTTCATTGCTATCGGCTTTCACACTGGGGCCTGACACTTTGGAGGGCCAGGCATTGACAAAATCCCAGCGCGCCACGTCTTTGTAATCTTGGCTCATCATTACGATGGAGCCATTGGAACGCGCCTTTTCGACTTGACCCTCTTCAATCAGCTGACGCCACTTCCAAATTTCCATGTTGTCGGTGATGCCGCGCTTGAGTGTGACATCTTGCCATTTCAAGCGACCGGGTTGCTTCAGTTCGGCGCCAATGCCTTTCTTGTCCACGATTTTGGTCGTGACGACTTCCGATTCCGAGCCGATGCCAGAGCATTCGGCGAAATAGCCTGTCAGCGGCACTGGGCCAGACACTTCCAAACGAAAGTGAAATCCAACAAGTGGATCTTTTGCTCGATCAGCCATAGCTGTCTCTCCTTAGATGTAATGATTGATTCATGCGTAACATCCCACTCAGTCGAACGGCTTAACCGGTGCCAGCCCATTGGCTGATGCGGAAGATGACGAACTCGGCAGGCTTCACAGGCGCCATGCCAATCTCAATGATGAGGCGACCGAGGTCGCGCGAGGAAGCCGGATTCAATTCTTCGTCGCACTTGACGTAGAACGCTTGGCTCGGCGACTGACCGAACAACGCGCCCGACCGCCATACTTCCGTCAAGAACGCATTGACATCGCGTTTGATTTGACCCCACAACACTTGGTCGTTTGGCTCGAACACCGTCCACTGCGTCGAGTTCTCGATGGACTTCTCCACGAAGTTGAACAAGCGGCGCACGTTGATGTATTTCCACGATGGATTGCCCGACAAAGTGCGCGCGCCCCAGATGCGGATGCCCATCGTCGGCGGCATCGCGCGGATGCAGTTCACCCCGATGGGGTTCAGAATGTCCTGCTCGCCCTTCGTCACGCCATACGCCAAGCCCATCGCGCCTTGCACCACTTCATTGGCAGGCGCTTTATGCACGCCGCGCGTGGTGTCACTGCGCGCCCACACCCCCGCGACGTAACCCGACGGCGGGACGTTGATCACGCGATTGGTGGCGGGGTCGCTCACCTGCAGCCAGGGATAATAGAGCGCGGCGTACGACGAATCGAAGCCGCTGTCCTTGCGCCACTTCGCCACCGCTTGCGGCGATAAATCAGGCGGCGCATCCAAGATAACCACACGATTGCCAACGCGTTCGGCATGAGCGATGGCTGCAATCTGCACGGCTTTCACGGTTTGCAAATCGAGCTTCTGTCCGGGCATTGGCGTCATCAAGTCAGGAATGCTGATGATGTTGATGTCTTCAATCGCTTCGAGACCTTCCATGCCGGTGCGCTCGGCGACATCGCCCTGAAAATCTTTGGCGGCAGGCGCCGCCAACAAGCCTGCATCAATGTTCAAGCTCTGCTCTTGCTCGCGCGGCGTGAGCTTCGCCAACGCTTGCCCTTGCGGCACTTCAATTTCGATCCACTGCGGCGCGCGATTATCTTTGTACGCGACGCCCACGCGCTTCACTCCATCCACTTCCATTTCAGCCAGCGCAATGTCGCGCACAGTTTCTTTCACTTCCCAGCCGCCTGACAGCTTCTGTCGCTCGACGGTGAGGGTGAATGCGCCGCCATCGCCACTCGGCGCAGCGGGTGCGGCTTCAGCCGCAGGCGCAGCCTCATCCTTCTTGTCGCCTTTCTTCGGCGCAGCCGTAGCCGCCGCAGCTATCGCACCTCCCGATACCTTCACGCGCAAACGACGTCCCGCCTCGCCAGCCACCTTTGATCTGACGACGAGCTGCGCTTTGCCTTCGCCGTTCAACAAACCCGCTTGCGCCTTCGGCATCGTCTTGACGCTCAAAACGTAGCAGCGTTGACCACCGTTCTGGAAGAAGCCATAGACCGAGAGCGGCAGATACGCGCCATCCACGAAGCCACCGAAATTCTGCATGTATTGGCTCCAGTTGGTCACGAATTGCGCCTTGCCCAACAAATCACGCACGACGGTTTCGCCATCTACAGTCTCCAAAGATTGCGCTTTTTCGGTGAAGCCAATGAACACCGCCGTAGAAGTGCCAACGCCCTCGATGGGCTTTGGACCTCGATCTACTTCTTCTACATAGACACCAGGGGAAAGATATTCTGGCACAGTAATCTCCTTAGATAAGTCCCCCCTCAAGGGGCTTAGTAGAATCTGACAACTTTAACCTACGCGTAACATCTCTGAGCCCATCACCTCCTTTATCACAAGCCGTTGTAAATGGCGGATGGCGCATAGCAAATAGCGCTTGGTTTATAGCCCAGAGTGCACCCCTTCCAAGGGGACAT
>CAZDYP010000247.1:0-5523 GCA_964509505.1 uncultured Anaerolineae bacterium
TTTCTGGCGCAGCGGGTTCACCAGTTGCGCCGCAAGCCTGCCTGAAATGCTTTGTGGCTTGCCAGCGAAACCGTTAGGGTCTCGGTCTGATATTTTCAAAACACTTTCTAAGGCTTCAATCTATCTCTCACAGCGACGCGCAACGATGCGCGTGACGCTGCGAGAGTGAGGGAGTTGTGTATGCATTACACCGACGAGTGGCTCGACAGTTTGCGACTGATGGGCGACCCCGAACCAGATCGCATCGTCGCCGAGTTGCACGCCAATGGTGAAATAGATGAAGTGAATCAGATTTTATCCAAGCTTCTTCGCAACAACCAAGTCGTACCCACCGAATTGCCCGACAACATCGAATTTTGGTTGCGCGCTCACTGGCATTTGCCGGCCTGGGCTGACCCGACACGCATTGAGCGTGGCGCTCAATTTTTTGTAGAATATGGCGTGCCGATTTCGCTCATCCTGCCAACCGCCGCCCTGATCGAATGTTACGCCGCACAAAAAGGCGTGAAGGTGCTTTGCACCACTTATCGGCTTGGGCAAAATCCGTATCGGCGCGTCGCCGAAACCGCGCAATTCGTCTTGAACATCATGTCGCCCGGCGCGTTGTCGCCTGAGGGTATGGGCATTCCCACCATTCTCAAAGTGCGCCTGATGCACTCCGCGATTCGCGTGTTGATGCGTCGCAAGAATTATTGGAATGAGGCGGAGATGGGCGTGCCGGTGTGCCAAGAGGACATGCTCGGCTCACTGCTGGCTTTTTCTTGTTCCGTTTTGCGCTACATGGAACGGTTGCACATGACGTTCACCGCCGAGGAAGCAGAAGATTATTACTACATGTGGCGCGTCATCGGCGAGATGCTAGGCGTCAAGCCTGACATCATCCCGACGACCTTAACCGCTGCTTACGAGCTCGCCGAGGTTATCAAACGGCGGCAGCAGGGCCCCTCGCCTGAAGGCGTGAAAATGACGGCAGCAGTGCTGGAGATGTTTGCCGAGCTCATCCCCGGCCAAATGTTTGACGGCATCGTACCGGCCGTCATTCGCCATCTCGTCGGCGATCAAATTGCCGATTGGATGGAAATTCCTCGCACCCATTGGACAAAGTTGTTCGAATACGACGAACCACTCATTGATTTCCTCGACTTTCTTGATCGCAAAACAGGTAAGCTCGCTGATGTGGTTGATCGGCTTGGACTCGCGTTCCTTTCACGCCAAGCCATCGCCGGCACCGATTATCAGCGCACTGCCTTTGCGATTCCCGAAGAGCTACATTTGGCGTGGGTCGAGCGGGGGAAGATGAAATGAGCAATGGCAGAAGGAAGCTTTGTTTTCACTCCTTCTTCCGCTCTTTCAGTTTGAAATCCACAAACTGATAGCCCACGCCATGCTCGGTCAAAATATATTTCGGATGCGCTGGGTCTGCTTCGATCTTCTGGCGCAAGTAGTTGATGTAGAGCCGCACGTATTGTGACTCATCACGGTACTCGTGTCCCCACACTTTTTGCAGCAACATGTCGTGCGTCATCACGTAACCTGCATTGCTGACCAGATGATAGAGCAAACGATACTCCGTCGGACGCAGCTTCACCGGTTGACCACGCACCATCACCTCACGCTTCTTGAAGTCAATCGTCAAATCATTGTCCACGACGATGGTCGTCTTCTCGACGGGCGCAGCCGTCTCTGTGCGGCGCAGCACGGCTTTCACGCGACTCGCTAACTCGCGCGGACTAAATGGCTTCGTCACGTAATCGTCCGCGCCAAGTTCCAAGCCTTTGATGCGATCATCCTCGTCGGCTTTGACGGTAAGCATGATGACGGGGGTGTTGCCTGTTTGCCGCAACAGCTTCAACGTCTCGAAGCCGTCGAGCTCGGGCATGTTCACGTCGAGGATGATGAGGTCAGGCAATTCGTCGCGCGCCTTGTTCAACGCCTCTAATCCATCAGACGCCTCACTCACCCGATAACCTTCGAGCTCCAAGTTCATGCGCACGAACTTCGTCATGCGCGGCTCGTCGTCCACAACGAGAATGAGTTTCCTGTCACTTTTGTTGCTCATAGCTCCTCAGCAGCAAATCGTCAGTCGTCATTATATTCTAGCTACTGACGACTGACGCCTGGATACTAAATGTGCGGCAGCGCTAGGTTGAACGTGCTGCCCTTCCCCAACGCGCTCTCCACCCATACCCGCCCGCCGTGCGCTTCGACCACCGCTTTGACCAGAAACAAGCCAAGCCCCGCGCCTTGCGTCTTGCGCGTCGAAGCATTGTCCACACGGTAAAAGCGGTCAAAGATTTTGTCACGTTCTGCGGGCGCGATGCCAACGCCTTCGTCGGCAACATACACCCGCACTTCGTCTTTGTCCGCACTGCCACCTACGCGAATTGTGCCGCCGTGCGGCGAATACTTAATCGCATTCGACAACAAATTGTTCAACACCTCGCGCAGTCGCTCTTCGTCGCCGACGATCATCGGCAATGGTTCCTTGAACTCTGTCACAAGCGTATGCTTCGTCGTCTGTGTGCGAAACGCTTCCACGATTTTTTGCGCGAGCTGATCGAGACGCACATACCCGAAACGCAATTGCAAGCCGCCTGCTTGAATACGCGAGGCTTCTAGCAAATTGTTGATGAGGCGGTTGAGGCGGTCCGATTCTTCTTCGATAATCGCCAACGATTGCCCCACTGTCTCCTTGTCCCAGTTCGCATCTTCGCGGCGCAACGTGCTGGCATAGCCCTTGATGAGCGAGACAGGCGTCTTGAGCTCGTGCGAGATGACTGACAACAAGGTTGACTTGAGTTCTTCGCTCTCGCGCAACCGTGTCACGTCACGCACGTTAGCCACCGTATTCACGCGATAGCCCGCCTCGTCGTGAATCGGCGAATAGGTGATGCTCACCGCCAAACGCTTGCCATCGGGTCGCCGCACCTCGCCTTCAAGCAACGACTTTTGACGATTGAGCAAATCGGCTAACGGGCAACCAGTCTTGCACAAATTTTTGCCGTTCTCATCATAGACGACCAACACCTCGTGACACAAACGCCCCAACGCAATCTCTTGTGGACACCCCGTCAACTCGCTGAGCGCACGGTTGAACGTCTCGATGCGTCCTTCACGGTCGAGAATCAGCACGCCGTCCGCGCTGTTGTCAATGAGCGCGTCGAGTCGTTGCTTCTCGTCCAACGCCGTTTGATAGAGGCGTGCATTGCGCACGGCAATGGCGGCTTGATCGGCAAACGATTCCAAAACCGCGCGCTCATTCGCAGAGAACGCTGCGCCGCTCATGCGAAAAATGTAAATCACGCCCGTCAGTTCGCCCCCAATCATCAACGGCAACGAGACGACCTGTGGCACGGCGGGAAAACCCCAACCCAACTCCGTGGCCAACAAGCCCAAACGCACTTGCAAATCAGGAATGCGCCATTGGTCAGGCTGCAACGCAATCGGCAGATTCTGTAACAAGGGACGCAAACGCGGCAAGATGCCGGCGGGCAAGCCATGTGAGGCGGCAATGCGAAACGTATCGCTATGCTCGTCGCGCAAGAGAATCAACCCCATCTGCCCGTTCAACATTTCGGCGGCGTTCTCGATGACGAGGCGTAGCACTTCTGCCACATCGAGCTGTGCCGTCAGCGCGCGCAAGATTTGCAACAAGTAATCCCGTTGACGCAGTTCGTAACTGCGCGTGGTAGTGGATGTCATAGCGATAATGTATCAGAGCGCGAGGAGAGTTGTCAAGCTTCTGCGAGTAAACGGGCAGAGGGGGAACCGCCTTCACCCGTTTACGCGTTCACCTGTTTACTCCGCTTAGATGTATAATCGCTATCATTGACCATGAGACGATTACAAGCGTGGGTCTTGGTGTTTCATCCATTGCCTGTGTGCGGCGTTTGCGCGTTGGCAACGATGCTCGGCTTGTCCGCCTCATCTGACCCCAGCAAGCTGCCCCGCCTTGCGCTGGTCGTCGCCGCGATCTTCTGCTCGCAAGTGGTCGTCGGCGCAAGCAACGACCTCGTTGACTTACCGCTCGATCGGCGCTCGCAACCGTGGAAGCCGCTTGTGGCTGGCACTATCACCACACATGAAGTGTACGCGCTGATTGCGCTGGCATTCGTGCTGATGGTGTGGTGTATGCTGTGGCTTGGCGCGAGCGTCTCGGTCTTCGTCGTCTTGGGTACCGTTGCGGGATTCTCACATAATTTTCTGACGAAAGGTACGCATTTAGATTGGCTAGCGTATGCGCTGGGCTTCACGGTTTTGCCTTTAGCTGTATGGGGCGCCATCGGCGCAATTCCTATCGCGCACTTGACGCTGTTGCCGACGGGCGTGTGCTTATTGCCCGCCGTCATCATCGCTCGTGATTTGCCCGACATCACGCACGATCAAGATGCAGGCCAACGCGGCTTGGCTGTGCGACTGGGGCAGCGACGCTCGGTCTTCGTCTTGGGTTTGTGTATGAGCATCGCACCAGTAGTGGCTATGCTCACCCTCAATAGGGTGGGATTCGATGCGCGGGTATTCATAGCAGGCTTGTGCAGCTATCTCATACTCTTGTGTATTATCCTCGTCCGTTATCGTTCGTCAGCTGAGACCACACTCCGCATGAACTTTCGTTGGACGATGGTTAATGCTATCGTCTTAATCGCGAGCTCATTGTTTGCGATGCAAACATGACTCAGAAACTTTCAACACAACGTCACACAGAAAACACCAAATGACAGGCGCTGACTGCGTGACGTGAGTTCGATTCTCTTCGGGAGGAAGAAACGTTGTCCGCTCAACCTATCAAACCGCATGAGCTACACGCCTCATTGCAAACGATCTTGTGCATTGCTGCACATCCTGACGACCTTGAGTTTGGCAGCGCGGGCACCGTCGCCAAGTGGACGCGCGAAGGTCGCACCGTCATCTTTTGCCTCGTGACCAACGGTGCGGCTGGCACGAACGAACACACGCCCAGCAACGAGGGACTGGTGCCCATCCGCGAAAAAGAATGTTGGGAGGCGGGCAAAATTCTCGGCGTGAAGGACATCGTGTTTCTCGGTTATCAAGATGGCATCGTCGAGCCGACGCTTGGCTTACGCCGTGACCTGACGCGCGTCATCCGCAACTATAAACCTGATGTGGTGATCTGCGGCGACCCGACGACACGCTGGTATGGCAACGGCTATCTCAACCATCCTGACCATCGCGCTGTCGCCAGCGCCGCGCTCGACGCGATCTTCCCATCGGCGGAATCGCGCTACATCTTCCCCGAATTGTTGGCGGAAGGTTTGGAGCCCCACAAGGTCAAAGAGGTGTTCATCGAATTTGGAGGCACGCCCGATGTGTGGATTGACATCACGGATACGATTGCTGTGAAATGCGCTGCGCTCAAAGCGCACGCCTCGCAACTCGGTCCCGGCGAGTGGATAGACAAACGAATGCGTGAGTGGGCAGCGAGCGACAAAGAGAAAACGGGGATTGAATACTCGGAGTCGTATAAGCGGATGGTGTTCTGGGAACCTGAGAAAAAGGAAGAGA
>CAZDYP010000248.1:0-5519 GCA_964509505.1 uncultured Anaerolineae bacterium
AATCATCTCTTGAAACTCGACCACTGATTGCGCGGTGTGCAACGTGACAGGCACACGCAGATGGTCAGCTACTTCGCGCGTGCGTCTGAGCAATGCTTCGCTGCACGTGTCCACCTGGCGAGGGGCGAGCAACGCTTTGACGAGCCCGCCACGCGAGCCATCGTTCTTTTCAAGCCATTGCATCCCCGCGTTCATGTCGGCGATGCCCTGCTCTTCCTGCCATTCCCATTGCACCGCTTTGCCATCGGGTGTGAACCAGCGCGCGGAACGATATGCCATGCCAACATAGACGCGCAAGCCGAAACGCGCCGCTTGATCGGCGGTGTAGTCGTAATGGGAGCCGAGCTCGACAGCGCACGTTGTCCCACCGCGAATCAGCTCCGCCATCGAGAACTCGATGCTCGCCAGTGCGCCTTCTTCGTCTTCAGCCGCTGAGCGTGCAGGCAACATCTCGAACAAGCCGCTGCCATAGAAATTGCGGGGCCCCGTATCCTCGACAAGCGACCTGTCCAAGGGCGACTCGTACATGTGCATGTGTGTGTCAATGAAGCCAGGCGTCACGACTTTGCCTGTCGCATCAATCACGTGGTCAACCTGACCATCAAACTTTTTACCAACATGGATGATCGTGTCACCTTCATACACAATCACGCCATCGCGCAAGTGGCGATGCTGTTTGCCGTCGTAGGCGATGAGATGGGAAGCGTTAATCAATGTGCGTTCAGGGAACATGCACAACTCCGTTGTAGTTATGGATGCTGATTGGGATTGTTCGTTGCCAATCCCTCAGCTTGTGCCGCGCTCAGTAGGCGATCATCAGCAGAGAGAAAGATCAAGGCGGGCAAGCCGATAGTTTGCAGCTCATCATTGACGACCAGAGCCGAAGCCAACTGCACAGCATCATAAGCGCGCAAAGGATGCCGCTCCAAAAGCTGTTTCGCGCATTCAACCACATCAGGCGTCAACTCAATGAGCTCGTATTCGCTATCACACAGCGCTGCAAAATCGTTGGCCGCGCGCGTATAATCAGCCCAATCAAGACGCGCTTCACGCACACGGCGATTCAATGCGCTATAAGTCTCGATCATGCTCACGCGCGCAGTGATGATCAAATTACCTGCGGAGTTGTCTGCCAAAGCCTGAAACCACACCGTACCTGTTTCCAAAACATGACGTTTGATAAGCGCACTAGTATCAACGTAGTAGTCGGTCATAACCGCTCCTCACGCTCTTCAATGATCAATTCGGAAAGCGGGCGTCCAACGGCTAAACGTCGCGCAAGCGCTGAACGTTGTTCTGTCGAAAGCATGCCACTCGCAGGGCTGCCTTTTCTCGGCGTGATCAAACCCTTCGTCAACAGCACTTCACGCACGCGCTGATGACGCGCGGAAACAGGCGGCTTGGGATAGCGCACTTCAATTTGAACTCGTGTGTGCTCAGGCAAAGGCAGAGGCGCGAGCAAACGCAACATACCGTTTTCGTAAATGGCTGAGATAGTCATAAATCCATTCCTGTTGAAAGATTGAAGATTGAAGGTCAATCTTCTTGTCCTTCAATGTATTTACCATACATGTATTCCAATTGGTCACCAAAGCCGTAACCAAAATCGTGCGCGTTGCGAACCAGCTTATGACAGCGGTCCGCGAACTCCGGTTGAAGTCCATGTTGCGCCAAGAACTTCAGTGCTGACTCAAACATACTCTCCAAACTGGTGTAACGCGAATTTGCGTCCGCCTCAACCGCCCTTCGATTCGCCATGCTCGCTGCAACGAACTCATCTCCATCGCGCGCCTTATACGGTCTCACCCATTGACCGTCAATCAGTTTATGTTACTCCCACGGCATATCAAACCAGCGCGCAAACTCATCATAGGCGCTTTCGATGATGCTGTAATCCACGCCGCCAGCGCTCGTGCGCTGATACGCTACACCCGCGTCTTTGAACAATTGCTCGGTCACGTCGTCCAACACTTCTGCGATTTCGCTGGGGTCCGCGAGCTCCGTCGCAGCTAATAAAGACTGTTCAACCGAACCGACTGCAATCTCTTTTTTCGGTTTGTCTAAGGCGATGGACACCGCGTATTGCAACATGCCAGCGACGACGACCGACAGGCGTTCCGTGCGTCCATCAGGCACCAGCTCACGCAGCATGTTGACCCAAACGGTGTAAGTTTCTTTGCCGACGACGGCGCTGAGACTTCGTTTAGCTTTGCGTGGCATGATTCACCTCTCATTCAAGACTTCGCTTAAAAACCTTATGGGGTTCCCCATCTATGAGGTTTCTGGAAAGCGCTCAAGCGCTAATCATCGGCGCTTGACGCCAATAAGTTGCGTCACTCACTTGCTTGAGCATGAAGCTCGCCATAGCTGCGCGCGATAACTGTGTGCCGCTGTCCTTGCCCACATAGCCCACACGCACATTGCCTTGCGCGGGCGTATCCAACAAGCGCGGCACACGCACTACCGTCCAATCCACGTCAGAAGCGCGCACCAATGCGACGACGCGCACCATGTCCTCATACGCATTGCGCGATAATAGCTTGACCAGCCCGCCGAAAAATTTGTCAATCAGTTTCGGTTGGTCGTTGGGATCGCGCACACCCGCGCCCGCCGCAATGACCAGACGCCGCACGCCATGTTGCTGCATCGCCGCGAGAATGTTTTGCGTGCCTGTGGTCACCTGAAAGTCGGGCGCGTTGGTCGTCGGTCCCAACACGCTGATAACCGCGTCACAACCCACAACCACGCTTTCGACTTTCGCCGCATCACGCACATCGCCTTGCGTGACCTTCAGATGCTCATGCGCTTGCGATAGTTTGGATGGCTCGCGCGCGAGCGCAACCACTTCATGTCCAGCCGCCAATGCTTGCGCGACGACATGCTTGCCTGTTTTACCTGTGGCGCCAAAGATTGCTAGTTTCATCGTATCGTCACTCCTCATCCCACACTGCAAAACTCTGTGGCGACAACTCGTCCGCCTCGCGCTCGTTCCAATCGCCCTTCGGAATGTTGGGCCACATCCGTTCGCCTGCCGCTTGCAACCGTCGTGTCAGTTCTTTGATGTCGGGCGCAGCTGGAATCACGCCATCTTGCATCACGGTCTTGCCGTTCACGATGACCGTCTTCACATCTGCGGCTTGCGCGTTGAAGACGATGTTCTTGATGGGGTCGCGCAACGGCGTCATCCAGATGCTCTCGCCTTCCCAAATCACGAGGTCGGCTTTCGCCCCTTTGCACAGCCGCCCCAAGTCGTCACGCCCAATCGCCTTTGCGCCGCCAAGCGTTGCCGCGTTGAACACATCCGCCGCCGTCGCAATTTCAGTTTGTCTGTCCATGATCTTGCTGATGACGCTCGCCCAACGCATCGCCTCGATCATAGATTGCGGCGCGGTGTCCGTGCCGAGCGTCATGTTCACGCCCGCTTGCTGATAACGATGGAAGCTCTCCATGGCGATGCCGCGTCGCGCAAAGACCCACGGCGCATGAGCGACTGAGCAACCGACGCCACCCATAATCGCCAAATCATCGCCCGCATAGTTCGCCCATGATGTGCCTGTGATGATGATGGCATGACCGAGAATCACATCAGGACCGAGAAAGCCGATGTCGTGCATCCACTCAATCGGTGATTTGCCGTGCCGTCGCACCATCTCTTGAAATTCAATCGTGGACTGTGAGGCGTGAATCTGAATCGGCACATGCAGGCGGTTCGCCGCCTCACGCGTGCGCTTCAACAACGCCTCGCTGCACGTATCCACTTGCGCGGGCGACAAGAAGCCTTTGACCAAGCCGCCATGCGCGCCGTCGTTCTGCTCGATCCAATCCACTGCGCGCTCAAAATTTTTGTTCCCTGTCTCCTCATCCCATACCCATTGCACCGACTTGCCATCGCGCGTGAGCCAACGCCCACTGCGATACATCGGCCCAATATAGGCGCGAAAGCCGAAACGCGCCGCTTGCTCGGCGGTGTATTCATGCACAGGCCCCATTTCGAGCGCGGTCGTGGTGCCTGTGTGCAACAATTCCATCAGCGAGAACTCGACACAACAATGGTTCGCTTCCATGTCTTGCGCCGCGCCACGCGCAGGCAACATCTCGAACAAGCCGCTGTTGTAGAAGTTGCGCTTGCCATGATCCTCGATGAACGACTTGTCGAGCGGCGAGCCTGCCATGTGGATGTGCGTGTCAATGAAGCCGGGCGTGACCACTTTGCCCGTCGCATCAATCAGATGGTCTATCTGACCATCAAATGTTTTGCCAACGTGGATAATGGTATCGCCCTCATAGACGACGACGCCGTCTTTGAGGTAACGATGTTGTGCGCCGTCGTAGGCGATGATATGGGAGGCTTTGATTTTTGTGCGTTCTGTGGGCATGGAGACTCCATTTGAAATTTTAGACAGCAAAGCTGAACCGATGAACGTGAGCGTTCGCAAGAAGTTACTTTTTCTTGACATGAGCAGATGCGCGATTATATAACTTTTGTGACGCCTCACACAACCCCACCTCTTTCACGCTTCACGTTTCACAGTTCACGCATATAATATCAGTGCAGGCGGCGTTCTCTAACGCCGATTCTTGAATTTTCAGAGGTGCTGGGGAATGGCAAGAAAGCACTTAGCCGATGACATGGTTGGCTATGCAATTCTGGAACACGACACCGTGTTTGACGGCGAGAAGCCGTGGCGCGTACTGTCACTCAACCCTGACGGCACGTTGCACGCCGTTGATGCTCATGCGTGGGAAATCGTCGCGGGGCCAATCGCGCCCAACCACGTCGTACGCATGCGCCCTGATCGCATAGACGATTACGAGTACATGCAGTCGGTGTGGCGGCAGTGTCAGATCATGAAGGAGTTTATGGAAGAGTAAAAGTAGTCAGTAATCAGTAGCCAGATGGCTTTGCCTACCCGAAGACCCGTTTCCATTCAGAAACGGGTTTCTTGTTTGACCATCAACCAGCCGACTCCTGGCTACTGGTTTCTGAGAACTGCGCCTTCACTCGCCGAGCTCACCAGTGCCGCGTAACGCGCGAACACGCCCGTTGTATAGCGCGGCGCGGGCGCTTGCCAATGCGCCTTGCGTCGCTGCAGTTCTTCGTCTGAGACCTCCATATTCATTGTGCGCGCGGGCAGGTCAATGCTCACCATGTCGCCTTCTTGCGCCAGACCGATGGGACCGCCATGCGCGGCTTCAGGCGCGACGTGCGCGATCATGAAGCCATGCGTTGCGCCACTGAAGCGCCCATCGGTGATGAGCGCGACCGATTCGTGCAAACCGACGCCAACGATGGCTGCCGTCACGCCCAACATCTCGCGCATCCCAGGTCCACCGCTCGGGCCTTCGTAGCGAATGATGATGACATCGCCTTCTTTGATTTGCCTACCCGTCACCGCCGCCATGGCTTCTTCCTCGCTGTTGAACACGCGCGCGGGACCGCGATGCGTTGCGCGCTCATGCCCGACAACTTTCGCCACAGCGCCTTCAGGCGCGAGGTTGCCGCGCAAAATTTTCATGCC
>CAZDYP010000249.1:0-5439 GCA_964509505.1 uncultured Anaerolineae bacterium
GCGCCTCGGCAATGGTCGCGCGCGCGAAAGCCGTCTGCGCATCTTTGGCAAGACTATGATTGGGATACTCACGACGGAGGCGCCCATAGAAAAAGACCGCCTCGCTAAATTTTTTCGCCGCTTCATAATTTTGCCCACACGCATACAACAACGGCGGCACCGTCTCGGCAGGCGTCGCAATGATTTGTTGCGCAGCTAAGGAAGTCAAGCGTTGGCAGACGCTATCAGTCGCTAGGTCGTTGGGCTTGGTATTTTTGACCAATGTCTGGCTGCTGCTCAATGCTGTGGCTTTGAGTGGGCTGTTGACGTACTTGGTGATGAAGTCGCTATAACGAATGACCGCATCGGCGGGCTTGTTCTGCTTGGCGAGATCAGTCGCGGCGACCAACGCCTCACACTCTTGCAAACGCGCTTGTGCTTTGCGCGCGACATCGCTATCGCGGGTACCTGGCTCGCCGCGCGCTGCTTTGCGCAGCGGCTCAAGCGCAGCCGCGCAATCCGCTTTGAGGTAAGCTTGTTCGCCCGCATTGAAGTTTTGCTCTTGCTGCCAATTCTCATAAAAAGCCCAGCCTCCAATGGCGACGCAGGCAAACACCAGCAACCCAAAACAGCCGATGGCGAGACGATTCAACATAGATGACTTCTTCGGTGCAGGAGACGAGGGCGAAACAGTGGGTGGCATATTACTCATAAGACAAACTCCTTGAGATAGGATTTGGAGCGAGCTAACACGCTATGTTACGAGTCTGCGCTAGCCCTCGCGCATTTCGCTCATCACCCGTTGCACTTCTGCCAAGATGGTACGATTTAGCTGCACATTTTGCAAAAACGAGGCTCGCAAATTTTCGTCGAGCTCTTTCGCGCTCTGCTCAATCAAGGTACGCACTTGATTAAGCACAGCCAACGCTTGCTCCATGTAACCGCAAGCCGACAACGCGCGATAGTGAATCCACAAAATCAAACGCATCACTTCTGAAGGTAAGCGATGTCCCTTGCTCACCTTAATCGCTTCCGCCGATAATTCTACCGCCGACGCCGCCTCGCCTTTCAACAAACAATACTCGGCTTTGTAGCTATCTAACAATGCCAACTCTTTGTTGGCAGGCTCGAAGCCTGTGTCGTCTAACCACTGCTCCATCTCCGCCAACGTCGCTTCTACCGCCGCTCTGTCGCCCAGACGCAAGTTCGCCCCAATACGCCGATTGAAAATTTCCATCATCGCACCTTGCGCGACCTTGCGCCCACGAATGAGCTGCTGCGCTTCGTCAAGAATCGCCAACGCTTCAACATATCGCCCTTGATCAATGCGCATCAAGGCTTGGCTTGACAACGTGCCAGCCAAACCCCATAACGATTCGAGCGACTTGAACAGTTTGATGCTCTCACGAAATTTTTCTTCTGCCAACTCAAACTGGCCCACCAAACGATATTCGTCGCCTAGATTGCTCTGCGCAATGGCTTCCGAGTTGCGGTTGCCCATCTTGCGTTGCAATTCTAGCACCTCGTTCTTTTGCGCCAACGCCATCTGATAGCGTCCACGATCCGATTCGAGAATGCTGGCATTGCCCAAGACACGCGCGCGTCGAAAGTCGTCGCCTTGCGACTCGGCTTGGCGGAGCGCGTCCGCGTAATACCGCAAGGCTTGCTCGTAGTACCCCATCTCGCTTGAGACCAAACCCATCGCATTCAAATTATCAATCGTCAATCCACTATCGTTGGCGATACGACTCGCATGCAACGAGCGCTCGGCATATTGCAACGACTCCAGATATTGCGTGCTGAAATACGCGATGATGCTCAAGTTTCGTAGCGCTTGCGCTTCCTCGCCGGGCAAGTTTAAGCGTTGGGCTTCTTGCAACACGCGCTGCGCCGTCGCCGTCGCGCCGGCGCTGTCGCCCGTGCGCGCCAACAAGTTCGCTTGCCGATTCAACGCTTGCACTTCCCTCTCAGGGGATTGCAACTGTTTCGCCAGTTCCAACATCTGCTCGACATCGGCGCGTTGTTGCGCGCGTTGACCAAGCCAATCATTGGCGCGCTCGCGCCCCACCAACAGTTCGAATTTTTCTTGGGGACTATCGCTTAAGCTCAAGGCTTTGGTGTATAGGTCAACCGCTTCACGATTAGCAAAGCGTTTCGCTGCGCCTTCGGCCGCTAACCGATACAACTCCACCGCCTCTTTGTGCTGCTCCGCTTGCTCGTAATGTTCGGCGATTTGCGCCGCCCACGTCGGATCATCCGACGACATTTTTTCGAGCCACTCGGCAATCGTCGCATGATAGACGCGGCGCTGTTTGCGCGGTAACGTCTCGTACGCCACGTCACGCAACAGCATCGTTTTGAAAATATACTCATGCTCGCCGACGAACGCGCTTTCGTGGCGTGGGTACACCATCTCGCGCACTTCCAGCTGCTTCAAAATGGGCAGCACAGCCACCTCAGGTTGCATCGTCTCCAACACGCCAGTCCAAAAGTTGCGCCCCACAACCGCCGAGCGTTGCGCCGTGCTTTTTTCTTGCGGCTCCAACGCATCCAGACGCGTCTGCAACAAGCCCTGCAAGGTGTCGGGCAATTGCATCTGCGCCAATTTTTCGATGACGACGCGCCACCCCGTCGGCGCCGTCACGATAACGCCGCGCTCGACCAACACCTTCACCAGCTCTTCGAGATAATACGGGTTGCCTTCAGCTTGATGCGTGACGCGCTCGATCAATTCAGTGGGAATGTGCTCGGCGGCGGCTTGTTCGAAGATGTGTTGCAACAACGCCTGCGCCGCTTCCGCCGTGAGCGGTTGCAACCGCACGTGTGTGCGCGTGGCTGTGTCGTCGCGCAACGCGGGAAATTTCTCGAACAATTCAGGGCGCGTTGCGCCGACGATGTACAATGGCAGCCCCTCGCCTGCGCCCAACAAATAGTTCAACAAGTCAATTGAGCCGCTATCCGCCCAATGCACATCCTCTAACACCAAGACCAATGGATGCGCCCTCCCCATCCGCATAAACAATTGCTGCATCCAATAGAACGCGCGCCCTTGCGCCAGCTGCGGGTTCGCGCGCAACGGTCCCAAGTATGAGCTCTCGGGCCAATCCAAACCGAACAAGTAGCCAATGCTGTGCGCCGCTTCGAGCGATGATTGCCCATCGAGCGCGCCCCACAATTCTGCCACGCCGCGCTCAAATTTTTCGCGCGAGAGTTCAGGATGTTCGCCCTCCACCAAACCGAACCGATCCGCCAACGCCGCGCGCCACGGGAAGAATGGCAGCGTCACGGTTTCCGCGCGCGAACGTCCACGCAATAACCAGCGGCGGCCGGGCTGCACATCCAGCCAGTTGCGAAACTCGAATAATAAGCGCGACTTGCCCAAGCCCGCCTCGCCAATGATCATGGCCAGCTGTGGGCGCTGTTCATTCACGACGTTGACGTAGAGCGTTTGCAAGGTCGTCATCTCTGTGTCGCGTCCCACCATCGGCGTCTCGACGCCTTCAATGCCGCGCCGCTCTAGGTCAGGACGCGCCCGTTCGCCAATAACGAGATACGCTTGCACTAGCTCGCTCTTGCCTTTGATCTGCATTGGCTCTTGCGCTTCGAGATCGAACAAACCGCGCACGTGCCGATAGGTCGCATGGCCAATTTGCACATGCCCCACGGGCGCTGCATGTTCGAGCCGCGAGGCAAGGTTCACCGTATCGCCCATCACTGTATATTCGCCCGTCGTGCCTGTGTGGCCCGCCAGCACGGGGCCTGTGTTGATGCCGACCCGCATCCGTAACACGATGCCATGCTTCTTTTCAAGGTCGGCGCTAAACGCATTCAACGCGCCTTGCAACGCCAGCCCTGCGCGCATCGCGTTAGCGGCGTCGTTTTCGGTGGCGCGCGGAATGCCCCACACAGCCATAATCGCGTCGCCAATGTGCTTGTCAATGCGCCCATGATGCTTGATGATGGCCGCGTCGAGCTGTCGCCAGCACGCGTTCATCGTGTCGGCGACTTCTTCGGCGTCCATCTTTTCGGACATGGCCGTGAAGCCCGAGACATCGGCAAACAGAACGGTGACAACTTTGCGCTCTTCGCTTAAAGGACGTGCGTAGGGGTTAGAGAGTGCCTGCTCCAACGCGGCAATGCGCGCGTACAATGGCTCCAACATTGCATCCATTGTCTGGCCCAAAATGTCTTTGTGCGCTTCGATGTGTTGCGCCAGTTCGCGCATGCGCGTTAGCACAGTTTCAGAGGAAGGTCGAGAGTCTGCGCTCATGATGATTGAATTTGAGTGATAGGTGAATGCGCTTGACGCCTATCCTAATGAGGACGTGCAAAACGACAAGATTGATACGAAGATTATAGCCCGCTTAACGAGGGATACAAAAAAAATTTTGGGACTGAGGCGTCAGTGGAAGTCATTGAGAAAATTATAACTTTTGACAAGGCACTCTCAGGTTTGTACAATGCCGCTCAAGTTTAGCCGTCAGACCGTGAGTTCAATTCCACTACTCATCCATGGAGTTCTGCCATGAGATATTCCTTCTGTCGTTTCCCGCTGCTGGTTCGTGGGCTCGCGTTGGCTCTCTTTACATGCGTTCAAATCGTCGCGGCATTCGATGTGACAGCTGCCGCTCAGACGGCAACATCGGGCGCGGCACTGCCGTAGGCAGTGCCGCGCCCCGGCTTCGATTTCCCTCTCGGCAAACCGATGGGTGCGCTGCCTGCTTTGCAAGCCACTGCCACACCCACTCCCATCCCCTCGTTCAGCGACGACTTCAATCGCGCTGATTCCACCAACCTTGGCTCCAACTGGACTGAACGCAGCGGCGACTTTCGCATCGCCGCACAAACCCTCCGTAATGTCAGCGCAGGCGGCGACCAAGTCGCTGCTTACAATGGCAGTGTTTACAGCAACGTCGCGGTTTCCGCATGGTTGCAAATCACAGGCGGCAATGGCACCGCCACGCTCGGCGCGCGTTGGGACGATTACAGCGCAGGCGTGCCGATGAGGGGCTACAACGTGGACCTGTTGGGCTCGGGCGAGGTGACGTTGTTTCGCATCAACGATTGGACGCTGTTAGGCAGTTACGTCATTCCGAGCTTTCAAACGAGCCAGTGGGTCACGGTCACGTTGCGTGCGGATGGCGCAAACCTCGCGGTGGACGTGAATGGCATCACACGCATCACCGCAACCGACGCGATGTTCACAAGTGGGGAGGTGGGCGTGTGGTCGTACAACGCGAGCAACGCTGGGCAGCATCGGTTCGACAATTTTAGTGTGCAAGTACTGGGTGTGGCCACACCAATGCCAACACCAACCCATACACCGACGAACACGCCGACCAATACACCAACACCAACTAACACGCCAGTTCCAACGCCAACCAATACGCCAGTTCCAACACCAACCAATACAACTATCCCAACTCAGACCAACACGCCGACGAGTACAGCAACGCCGAC
>CAZDYP010000250.1:0-2207 GCA_964509505.1 uncultured Anaerolineae bacterium
TTGCCCGCGCGCTCGCCGATGCCGTTAATGGTACATTCGATTTGCCGCGCGCCCGCCTCGACGCCCGCGAGCGAATTGGCAACCGCGAGCCCAAGATCGTTGTGGCAATGCACCGAGACGATGACGCCGTTGATGCCGGGCACGCGCTCGGTGAGCGAGCGGATGAGCGCGGCATATTCACGCGGCGTCGTGTAGCCCACCGTGTCGGGGATATTGATGGTCGTCGCGCCTGCTTGAATCGCCACCTCGAATACGCGCGCGAGAAATTCAGGGTCGGAGCGCGTCGCGTCTTCGGCGGAAAATTCCACATCGGCGCAAAACTTCTTGGCATACGCCACCGCCTCGCCCGCCGCTTCCAATACTTCATTGGGCGTGAGGCGCAGCTTATGCTTCATGTGAATCTCGGACGTGGCGATGAAGGTATGAATGCGCGGACGCGCCGCATCTTTCACGCCCTGCCACGCCGCATCAATATCCACTTTGCCCGTGCGCGCGAGCGCGGCAATGATGGGGCCGCGCACCTCGCGCGCGATGGTCTGCACCGCTTCAAGGTCGCCGGGCGACGAGATGGGAAAGCCCGCCTCGATGACGTCCACCTTCAACGCGGCCAGCTGCTTCGCCATTTCTAGCTTCTCGCGCGTGTTCATCGAAAACCCTGGCGACTGCTCGCCGTCGCGCAACGTCGTATCAAAGATAAGAACTCTGTCCATGAGAACTTCCTCCACGTCAACAGGAATCCAGCACCCTGAGCTTGTCGAAGGGTGCGACTACAGCAACAGGAATCCAGCACCCTGAACTTGTCGAAGGGTGCGGACGAATTGAGCGAATGTTTGTGTCTCAAATACGCTTTCTACGAGTGTCCTGACCGCCGCGATTTTTCGACAACTCAATCAGCGCATCGTAATTTCCACTGATGATGGTCTTTTTCTTTTTTCGAGACCATCCTTTGATTTGTCGTTCCCATCGGAAGGCTTCATCATGCGTTTGGAATTCTCGCGCATAGACAAGTGTGATGGGCAATCGTGCTGAAGTGTAATCGCTGCCTTCACCGATTTGGTGTTGTGCTACGCGCAGCTCAAGATTCTCGGTGGTGCCCGTGTAGTAAGAGTCATCGGCGCACTTGAGGATATAAACCCAATGCACAAGCACCTCCCAATTCGCCCGCATCCTTCGACAAGCTCAGGATGCTGCAAGTTTGTTAGTCCTGTGGCACATCCTTCGGATTCAGCCACTGCATCATCCCGCGCAATTCTTTGCCAATGGTCTCGATGCGCGACGTTTGCGCCGCCTTCCGCATCTTGTAGAAGTTCGGTCTGCCTTGCGCGTTCTCGTCGAGCCATTGCTCCGCAAACGCGCCGCTCTGAATGTCCGCCAGCACGCGCTTCATCTCTTCTTTCACCGCCTCGGAGATGATGCGCTTGCCGCTCGCATAGTCGCCATACTCTGCCGTATCGCTCACTGAGTAGCGCATGTACGAGAGACCGCCTTGATACATCAAGTCCACGATGAGCTTCATCTCGTGCAAGCACTCGAAGTATGCGACCTCGGGTTGATAGCCCGCCGCGACAAGCGTATCGAAGCCCGCTTTGATGAGCTCGCTGACGCCGCCGCACAACACGGCTTGCTCGCCGAACAAATCGGTCTCCGTTTCTTCGGTGAACGTCGTCTCGATGACGCCCGCGCGCAACGAGCCAACGCCATAGGCATACGCCAAGGCGTTCTCTTTCGCTTTGCCGCTCGCGTCTTGGTGGATGGCGAGCAGCGCAGGCACGCCCTGTCCTTGCACGAACACTTCGCGCATCCGATGGCCGGGCGCTTTCGGCGCAATCATCGTCACATCCACGTTGCTCGGTGGGATGACTTGCGCGAAGCGAATGTTGAAGCCGTGCGCGAACATCAGTGTCTTGCCCGCAATATGCGGCTCGACCGATTCTTTATAGACCTTCGCGCAGGTTTGGTCAGGCACAAGCATCATCACGACCTCGGCTTCTTTCGCCGCATCGCTCACCGCCATCACGCGCAACCCATCCGCACGCGCCTTGCCCGCCGACTTGCTGCCTTCATGCAAGCCCACGCGCACATCCAGCCCACTATCGCGCAAGTTCAGCGCATGCGCGTGTCCTTGCGAACCATAACCGACGATTGCGATTTTTTTGCCCTTGAGCGGTTCAAGGGACGCATCTTTTTCGTAGTAAATTTTTGCCACG
>CAZDYP010000250.1:2307-5399 GCA_964509505.1 uncultured Anaerolineae bacterium
CCATTCCCATTCACGCTCAAGCCGCGCGCCATTGCCACGCGTCCCGTTCGCACCATCTCGATAATGCCGAAGGGTTTGCACAGATCAACGAGCGAATCCACTTTCTGCTCGGTAGCGGCGATTTCGATGATCATCGAATCGTGCGCCACGTCCACGATCTTCGCGTTGAAAATTTGCGTCAGATTCATCAGCTCCGCGCGCTGCCCGTTGCTGGCTTTCACGCGAATCAGCGCGAGGTCGCGCGACACCATCGGCTTGTCGCTCAGGTCATCCACCTGCGCGACGGCGACCAGCTTGCCTAGATTGCGCTCCACCTGATTGATGTCGGTGTTCTCGCCATCCACGACAATCGTCATGCGCGACATTGTCGGGTCTTCGGTATGCCCAACCGTCAAACTCTCGATGTTGAAATTACGACGACGGAACATCCCTGCCACGCGCACCAACACACCGGGCTTGTTTTCGACTAAGGCGACTAAGGTATGTTTCATACTTTGCTCCATTTTTGATTTTAGATTTTAGATAGCTCTACCAACTTGAGTACCGCATGGCTCGCGCGAGATGGACACATCGCGCGCCCGACGGCGGATACGACTATCCGCCTTGAGCGTTCTACCACAACACCAGAAGAGCCTGTGAAATTAGTTGGTTGGGCAATCAAAAATCTAACATCAGAAATCAAAAATTATTTGGGGGGCGCTTCGATAATCATGTCATGGATCGTCGTTCCCGATGGAATCATCGGATAGACGTTCTCTTCTTCCGACACCATGATGTCCACGACCACGGGCTTGTCATTCAGTTCGAGTGAGCGTTTGATGGTTTTCTCCAATTGATCGGGACGCTCGACACGGATGCCATGACACTTGTACGCTTGCGCGAGCAAGGCGAAATCTGGATTGCCCGGACGCAAATCCACTTCGGAGTAGCGACGCTTGTAGAACAACTCTTGCCATTGACGCACCATGCCGAGATAGCCGTTGTTGATGACATAGACTTTGAACGGCAGCTTGAACTCCATGCCCGTCGTCAGCGCTTGGATGGTCATCTGAAAGCCGCCATCGCCAACAATCGCCAGGCACAAATCGTTCGGTTTGCCGAATTGCGCGCCCATCACCGCAGGCACGCCATAGCCCATCGTGCCTAAGCCTGACGATGAGATGAAGCGATTCGGCAAACGTGACTTCACGAACTGCGCCGCCCACATCTGATGTTGCCCCACATCCACAGCCACAAATGGGTCACGGTCTTTCGTCATTTGATAGATGGTGTCAATCGCGAACTGCGGCAAGATGGCATCGCCGTTTTGGTGATAGCGCAACGGATATTTTGCTTTCCATTCTGCAATTTGCCGATTCCACGCCTCCGACCCGGTTGGCTTGATGGATGGAAGGAGCGCTTGCAAGCACGCCTTCGCATCACCCAACACAGGATAATCGGCTTTGCGATTCTTGCCGAGTTCGGCGGGGTCAATGTCCACATGCACGACCTGCGCATACGGCGCGAATGCTGAGAGCTTGCCTGTGATGCGGTCGTCGAAACGCGCGCCCACTGCGATAATCAAATCCGAGTTGTGTATGGTATAGTTTGCATACGCTGTGCCGTGCATCCCCAACATGCCAAGCCCCAATGGATGCGTCTCGTCGAATGCGCCTTTACCCATCACCGTCCACGTCGTCGGCAATTGGCCACGCTCGGCGAGGGCGCGCACTTCGTTCCACGCGCCACTGCTGATGACGCCGCCGCCGATGTAGAGAATCGGACGTTGCGCCTTGTTGATGGCTTCGGCGGCGGCCAACACTTGTTTCAGATCGGGGTTGATACGCGGACGATAGGCTCTGAATGAGACTTCGCGGACAGGTTCGTAATCAATTTCGGTTTGCCCAACATCGCGGGGAATGTCAACGAGGGTCGGACCGGGGCGGCCCGTGCGCGCGAGATAAAACGCTTCGGCGACGGCGCGCGGCAGCTCTTGGGGGTTCGTCACGAGCTCGTTGTGTTTGGTGATGGGCATGGTGATGCCCACCGTGTCGCATTCTTGGAACGCATCGCGCCCAATCACGGGCGTCGCCACTTGTCCCGTCAACGCGACGATGGCCGTCGAATCCATGAACGCATCGGTCAATGCCGTCACGAGATTCGTCGCGCCAGGTCCGCTCGTCGCAGAGCAGACGCCAACTTTGCCTGTCGCGCGCGCATAGCCTGAAGCCGCGTGCCCCGCGACTTGCTCGTGGCGCGTCAGAATGTGCTTGATTTCGGCGTCGTACATCGCATCATAGATGGGTAGCGATGCGCCGCCGGGATAACCAAACACAATTTCGACGCCTTCGTTCTCCAAACAATGCACCAGAGCCTCGGAGCCTTTCATGCGCTTGCGTGAGCCCTTCGGCTTGGCTTCGGTTTGGGGTGGTTCAATCGTCGTCGTAGGTGCTGACATCATTTTCTCCTTGATCGCTGAATCGCTGGTTGCGCTGATCATTAAGCCTCTGGGGGTCCAGTTTCAGCGTTTCATTGTTCGATTTGATGGCATCGTGTTTCAGCGGTTTCAGCTGTTCAGTGTTTCAGCGATTGAAAATAAAAACCGCCTCCCGTTGCGGGAGGCGGTTCCGAAATTGCGTGTGCGGTTAGCTTAGGTCACTTAGGCGCGGCCCCAACTCGCTGTCTCCCCAACGGCATAAGGCTGCTTGGCAATGACGCCAAGCAGCGAAATAAGAACCAAGCCACTAATTGAGATGGAGAGACGATTTATGTTTAACATGATTTATCTGCCAGAAGTTGGGGGGCATTATAGCAGAGGGTGAGGAATTGTCAAAAATGATTTTGGCGCGTAGAGCAGCATGACAACACATTCACCGCGGAGATGCGCAGAGCGCCCAGAGAGGATGAAAAGGCGCTTCGCGTTCTTTGCATCTTCGTGGTTCAATTATGTAACTGCTAAACACTTTGCGCGCCTATCTCGCTATGCTATAATACCGCCCGCTTCAGCCTAACTTTGTGTTAAGGAGTCCTCACAATGCTCAGTGATTACGCAGCCGTTGGCGTGTTGCTCGCCATCGTCCTCACCGTTCCTCTTGGCGGTTTTCTCATCTCGT
>CAZDYP010000251.1:0-1509 GCA_964509505.1 uncultured Anaerolineae bacterium
TTGATGTACGTTGCAGCGCCGTTGTTGGGCGCGCTCTTCGGGGTGTTGACGTTGGTGCTGGTGAGTGCGGGCTTTTTCCTTGCTATCAGCGAAACGACGGGCATCGGCGTCAACAACGCCACACCACCCTCTTTCACTATGTTCACGCTCGCCTTTCTCGTCGGCTTCCGTAGTGAACTCTTCTACCAAATCATTGATCGCATTGTAGGTGTGCTCGCGCCCAAGCCTGAAAAGAAAAAACCAGCCGCCACAGACGCGGCAAGCGTCGCCAATGCAGCCGAAGGATGAAATTGATAAACAAATGCGAAGGAGCGCCTATGAACATCATCGCCGAATTGAAATCGGATGACGGCAAACTCTTGGGCATGATGATGATTTCGCCCAAACAATTCAAAACTGGTTCGCGCGGTTTCTACGGCAATGGCAAACTCGAAATTGACGGCAAGCGTTACCAAACGCAGATTCAACTCGTCGAGATCGGCAGCAAAGCGGCGGGCGAGGAAAAGAGCAACGAGTAAACGAGTCCATGTCCTACCAACTTCGCCCCGCCACGTCGCGCGATGTGCCTGCGCTCACAGCGTTAGCGGCGGCGCAAGCGGCGGCGCGTCGCGCGCTCGATGCGCGATTGCCCACTCGTCCATACGCGATTCCGTTTCTGAGCGACGCGCGCAGGTTAGAAGAGGTCGTGGCGCGGCAGCGCGATCACAGCAGCTTGGTCGCAGTAGAAAAGTCCATCGTGCTGGGCGCGATCAATTTGTGTAAAGCCAGCCAGTCCGACGAGCATACTTTCGCTTCATATTACCCACGTGGCTTTACGGGCATTGGCTTGCTCGCTGCGCAAGCGGGCGCGTCGCCAACCGTTCTGATGGATTTGTTAGCGGGGGCGCACAGACAAGCGATCCAATGGCAAACACCTATGCTCATGATACAAACCGCGAGCCTGGATCACCTCGCTCATGTCGCGTTACGCGCGTTCGAATTTCGTCCGTATTATCACTACGCCCTGCGTGAATCAGCGCTCACCAACATGGCTGCTGAAGTCGGCGCAGCGCCTACGGCCCCACCCATTGCGAGCGTCCTCTTAGAAAAAATGGTCTCGCCGTTTCGGCGCACGTACGCGCTTGACCATGGCGAACCCCTCGTCGCCACAACGCAGCCTTTGGTGCGCCACGCGACAAAGCGCGACCTGGACGCCATCATCGCGCTCGGTATGCAGAGCTTACACTATCACGCGACCTGTGAGCCAACGATACAACTCTCGCGTCACGAACCGCGCAAGATGCGCGCGCGTTTCGAGCAAGCGCTCACCAGCGGCAAACACAGCGCCATCCTGGTCGCCGAATGGCAAGAGCAGGTTGTCGGCTTTTACAGTCTTTACATTCAGACGATTGACGAGACATGGTCGCCACAATTGTTCACAACAGGGCGTTATGGGTTGATTGCCGAAGTCGCGGTGGACGAAAAATTTCGTGGGCGTGGTATTGGGCTGCAATTATTTGCGGCGGCGGA
>CAZDYP010000251.1:1609-5363 GCA_964509505.1 uncultured Anaerolineae bacterium
GGCGAGGGCGATGTGTTCATCGCGGGCGGCGTCGAGAGCATGACGCGTGCGCCATGGTCCATGCCGAAAGCCGAGGGCCCATTTCCAACAGGCAACGTCACGGTATATGACACCTCGCTCGGTTGGCGTTATCCGAATCCGAAGCTACAGGCGCTGTTCCCACTCGAAGCGATGGGCGAAACGGCAGAGAACATTTACGAAATGGAGCAGAGCATCACGCGCGAACAACAAGATGAGTTCGCGCTGGCGTCGCATCAGCGCGCTGTCGTGGCTACGGAATCCGGGCGATTTGCAGAAGAGATCGTGCCTGTCGCTGTGCCACAAAAACGCGGCGAGCCCATCATCGTGGACAAAGACGAGCAACCGCGCAAAGACACCTCATTAGACAAGCTAGCCGCGCTCAAACCTGCGTTTCGCAAAGGCGGCACGGTCACGGCGGGCAACGCCTCGTCGTTGAATGACGGCGCGGCGGCGGTGTTGTTGATGAGCGAACAGAAGGCGCACGAGTTGGGAATGAAACCCCTCGCGCGCATTCTCGCGGGCGCAGCAGGGGGTGTGAACCCGCGCACGATGGGACTCGGCCCCGTGCCTGCGACACGCAAAGCCTTGCAACGCGCGGGCCTCACGATTGATGACATTGGACTCATCGAATTGAACGAGGCGTTTGCCGTGCAAGCATTAGCCGTGATGAAAGAACTCGGCTTCCGTCACGACATCACCAACGTCAACGGCGGCGCGATTGCGTTGGGGCATCCGCTTGGCTGCTCAGGCGCGCGCATCCTCACGACGCTCGTCCACGAGATGCGGCGGCGCAACGTGCGCTATGGGTTGGCGACGTTGTGCGTCGGCGTGGGGCAAGGAGAGACATGCGTGGTGGAACTGCTGTAAAGTAATTTCACTTCATTGACAAGGAACATTCATAATGGATTTCATCCTCATCGTCTTGCGGTTGGTTCACATCGTCGCAGGCTCATTTTGGGTTGGCGCAGCGTTAGCCATGACGCTCTTCGTCGAACCGTCGGCGCATGAGGCGGGACCTGCGGGCAGTCAATTCATGCAGCGACTTGGACAAAGCAAGTATGGCTTGACGATGACCATTGCCGCCATCTTGACGGTTGTGGGCGGGTACTTATTGTACGGCTATCTTGGCTATACGCTGCGTTCTCTGACGGGCGTAATTTTGCTGATTGGCGGCTTGGTGGCGACGGTCTCGCTAATCTATGGCGGCGCAGTGACGGGCCCGACGACCGCCAAGCTCGGCAAACTCGGCGCGGCGATTCAAGCAGGGGGCAAACCGCCCACGCCTGAACAGCTGAGCGAGCTACAGGCGTTACAAGCAACGCTGCAGCAAGCGGCGCGCATCAACACCGTGTTGGTCGTAGTGGCATTGGTATTGATGGTGGTGGCGAGGTATGTGAGGTTCTAGCGGCTAGCTCCATGCTTCACCGCCCTCGCAATCGCCCTCACATGCTCCGGCGTATTGCCGCAGCACCCCCCGACGATCTGCGCTCCTGCCTGCACGAAGCGCGCGGCATACGCCCCCATCTGTGCAGGCGTCACCTCATACGTTGCGACATCATCAATCATGCGCGGCAATCCCGCATTCGGCTTGATCCACAACGGCAGGGACGGCGCTGTTTTCATTCGTTGCGCGTGGAACTCTTGCGCGACTGCCATCATGTCGTCGAGCGTCTTGCCGCAATTTGCGCCGATGGCGACGACGCCCAACGGCGCGAGCGCGTCAAACACGTGCGCTGGCTGTAAGCCCATCATCGTGTGTCTGTCTTGATGGTAACTGCATGAGACGACCAGCGGCAATACGCTCGTTTGCTTCACACCCTCGATCGCAGCGATGGCTTCCTCTAACACAAAAAATGTTTCTAGCAGCAAAAAGTCCACGCCGCCTTCCGTCAACGCAGCCGCTTGTTCCGCATACGTTTCAACGGCGAGTGCGTGCGTGAGCTCGCCGAATGGCTTGCGCCACAACCCCGTTGGTCCCATCGCACCGCCGACATACACACCTTCGCGCATCCCTGCGGCTTCACGCGCCAATTGCGCGGCGCGACGATTGACGGCAGGCGCGCAGTCGGCGTATTTGGAATCACGCATCCGCCAGCGCGTGCCGCCGAAGCTGCACGTCAAGATGAGGTCCGAGCCTGCCTCGACGAATTGGCGATGCAAGGCGACGACGTTCTGCGGTTCGTCCATCACCCACTCTTCGGGTGGCACACCGCGCTTCAACCCCATGCGTTGGTAATTCGTGCCAGTCGCGCCGTCGGCAACCAACACTTCGCCTGCGCGCAACTTCTCCAGAAATGATTGAGCCATTTTACTTTTGGGACTTCATCGCGCGCTAAACCATAAGAATGTCCGGGAATGATGATGAGCCTGAACTGCTTGTCCAGCTCAAACGTCCGCATATCGCTATGAACCTAGCGCGCATTGGACAAGCCGATACTGTTGCGCTGCGCGATGTCCAATAGCTCGGTTGAGAGGTCGAGACCGGTCACGTAGCTCTCGCTTGCGTCAGACGCAGGGCAACGCGCCCCGTCCCGCACGCAATTTCCAGCGTGTCAAGCGCATGGATAGGTGTGACGAGCTCTCGATAGAAATCCAAGGCAGCGTTTTTTTGCACGTGAGCGCATCTTACGCGCTTGCAAGCATGTGATTAATGGGTGATGAGGGGCAAGCTCAGTGTCGTAGTGGCCAACACCACTTTACCCCAACCGGAAGCGGTGCAAACATACAGGACAGCGCCGACGGCATCTACTTTCATGCGACCAATTTCAGCCGTGCGTCACAATCGCTGCTGGGAGGCATTCCAGAGCTCGTCGCTAATTTAACATAGCCATTACTGACTCCAATCCCATTGGCATCTATGCGAACTTGTTCAACCGCGCCTGTAATGAATGTCAAGGTATTGGTCGCTTCGCGCTGAATCGCCACGTCAACAGAAGTCGTCCCGCCGTTTCCCATCTCAAGGCGCATCTTGGGGTATGAGTTGAGCCTGAAGATGGGCTCAACAGCCGTGGGCGTGATAAAGCCTTCAAAGTGGCTGCCGCGTTCTGGCTTGACGGATGCAACGATGCCTTTGCGATCAAATTCAAATACAGAACGCTCGGAGGTGTCATCATCCGAGTATAAGAAACGGAACTCCGGGTCGCCATCGCCTGCCTGTATGATTCTGCCGAGCTCGAAAATCGGATTTTTGCTATCCCCCGAAGGACCGCCCGTGTATATGATGTCGCGTTTGATTTTCACAGCCGTTTCCCCCCCACCTTCGATGAGCATGTTGCCATCGCCTAAATGCAAGCGTTGATGCGGCGTGATGACATTGATGCCGACGTTGCTATCTCGAAAAGTAATGCTGTCCACAGCGCCATGCTCTGTGAACACGAGACGCCCATGAGCGCTGCCGAGTCCAACGAACTCGCCACTATTCACAATATAATCTGCGGCATAAGCAATGGCAGGCACACTGAGCAGTATGGCTATAATCCAGATAGCGCGGCGGAGCAATTGGCGTTGGCGTAAATAAGACAGCTTGGCGCTAATGTAATCTTGTTAGCCTTGCGCAAGCGACATCATCACGAATCTCCCATCTACGGAAGCTTGAGTATAATTAGAGGCGGATCAGCATGAGATCTATCCATCGTTTTTAATTCGCTCGTAAAATAGCTCATGGTTCAGCCCTTTGATTTTCTCTCCGCGCTCGCCGCCTACATCCCTCACGACCGCGTTGCTTACATCCTAA
>CAZDYP010000252.1:0-5350 GCA_964509505.1 uncultured Anaerolineae bacterium
TTGTCGCGCGCAGACGCCCAGCGCGCACAGCTTCTCAAACTCCGACTTGGGCAAACGCTTGAGCTCGCCGATTTGTCGCGCCGCAATCAAAATCGCCGCCGAGTGCTCGATGCGTTCCAAACGCATATAGGCTTCTTGCAGATTCGCGCCGACGGTCAACGTGCCGTGATGGTCTAAAATGATGGCATCGTGTACCTTCACCAGCTCACGAATAGCCAACTGACCATCGGGGGTGCCGGGTGTCACATACGGCGCAGTCGGCACGATACCAACGGAATAAATCACTTCGGGTAACACATCCGCATCCAGTGGCAACCCCGCGACGGTCAATGCGATGGCAAGTGGCGGGTGTGCATGAATGACGGCTTGCGCATCAGCGCGTTGCTTGTATGCTTCGAGATGCATCATCGTTTCGGACGATGGCTTGAGACCGCGCGAGGCAGGGTAATGCGACGCGACGATTTTGCCGTCCATGTCAATTCGCAACAGTTGTTCAGGCGACAGGAATCCCTTGCCCAAACCGCTCGGCGTAATGAGCACGCGGTCATCACTTAGTCGCACAGAGATGTTGCCGTCGGCTGCGGCCAGAAACCCTTTCTCCCACATGCGCTTGCCGATGACGACGATGTCTTGGCGGAGTTGTTGTTCATTGATAGGCATGAGGCGATTATAACACACCCAAAGCAAACGCGCCCATCACCTCACGATGATGAGCGCGTTTGAATGACTCATGACGAGTGACTAGCGACTAAATGAACAGCGGCGCCAGCACCAACGTAATCGTCGCCAACAACTTAATCAACACATGCAATGACGGCCCCGCCGTGTCCTTGAACGGGTCGCCAATCGTGTCGCCGACGACTGCTGCCTTGTGCGCGTCTGAGCCTTTGCCGCCATAGGCGCCCGTCTCGATGTACTTCTTGGCGTTGTCCCACGCGCCGCCGCCGTTGTTCATCACGGTCGCCAACAAGATGCCGCTCATCGTGCCAACCATCAACAAGCCCGCCGTCGCTTCGGCTTTCAAAATAATGCCGACGAGAATGGGACCGCCAACCGCCAACACACCGGGCAATACCATCGCCTTCAATGCGCCGCGCGTCGTGATGTCCACGCACCGCGCATAGTCTGCCTTTGCGCCGGGCTTGCCTTCGAGCAAGCCGGGAATTTCCTTGAACTGACGGCGCACTTCTTTGATAATCTCCTGCGCGACATTGCTCACGGCGCGAATCGCAAATGCGGAGAAGAGGAAGATGAGCATGGCGCCAATCAACGCGCCGACGAACACTTCGACTTTGCCGAGATCAACAGCTTCGATGACGGGCAAACCCTGCGCCTTCTGCACCAACTTCACTTTGTCAATGTACGCGCTGAACAACAAGAATGCGGCGAGCGCCGCCGAGCCAATCGCATAACCTTTGGTCAACGCCTTCGTCGTGTTGCCTGCCGCGTCAAGCGCATCGGTGCCCTCGCGCACTTCCTTCGGCGCATTTGACATTTCGACGATGCCGCCCGCGTTATCTACAATGGGGCCAAAGGTGTCCATCGCCAACACATACGCCGCCGTCATTAACATGCCCATCGTCGCAACGGCGGTGCCGAAGATGCCCGCTTCGTGGGGGGTGACATTCAACGCATTCGCTGCGCTCGAGCCCAATTGAAATGAAAGGATGAGCGCGATGCTGATGGCGATGACGGGTGCGGCCGTGTTCTCGAAACCAACGGCGAGACCACTGATGATGTTGGTTGCCACACCCGTGCGACTCGCCTCTGCGATTTCCTTCACGGGGCGGAAGCGATGCTCGGTGTAATACATCGTAATCAACACGAAGGCTACGGCTGCGAGAATGCCGACCAGACCAATCCAGAAGAAGGTCAAGCCCGCCACGCCGAGCATCGTCGTGGTGACATAATACATCGCCACTGCCGACAACACCGCCGACACCGCATAGCCACGGAACAGCGCGTTCATCGGTTCTTCTTTGCCGCTGAGCTTGATGCCAGGCAAATTCGTCGTCGCCCACAAGCCAACCATCGAAGCAATCAAACCAAATGAGCGCACGACGAGCGGAAAGAAAATCCAATTCAAGTCTTGCGTCTTATTGAAGATGGCGACGCCAAGAATCATCGCGCCGATGTTCTCCGCAACGGTTGATTCAAACAAGTCGGCGCCGCGCCCCGCACAGTCGCCCACATTGTCGCCGACCAAGTCCGCGACCACACCCGCATTGCGCGGATCATCTTCTGGCACGTTCGCCTCGACCTTGCCCACCAGGTCAGCGCCCACGTCAGCTGCCTTTGTGTAGATGCCGCCGCCGAGCTGCGCGAACAACGCGACGAACGATGCGCCGAAGCCTGTGCCGACGATGAGGAAAGGCGCTTCTCGCGCGCCAATCACGCCGTTTAAACCGCCGTACAGGACGAACATGATATAGACGCCGATCAAGGAGAGCGTGACAACCAAGAAGCCCGACACCGCGCCGCCGCGCAACGCAACGGCTAAGGCGGGACCAACACCTTGCCGCGCCGCGCTCGCCACGCGCCCATTCGACTTCACCGCAATCCACATGCCAATGATGCCACTCAGCGCCGAGGCGGCCGCGCCGACGAGAAACGCAATGCCCGTCAATATGCCTAGCGTCATGGTGTTGTTACGATACGACTCGACTTCGGGAAACTTCTCGAAGAAGCCAATCGCCAACGCAATGACGACGGCGGTGACCACGGCGAGAATGCCAATTGTCGTGTATTGGCGACGCAAGAACGCGACCGCGCCTTCGTTGATGGTGCGCGCCACCTCTTGCATCGGCAACGTGCCTGTGTCGCGCCGCAACACGTCCCACGCCAGCCACGCCACAAACGCGAGCGCGATGACGCTGACGATAGGCACAATGGAAACGTAAAAACTCATGGAGTTCCTCCAACATTTGATGATAGTTGTTTTGAACGTAACGAAAGGGCGCACCATCACGATGCGCCCACGCAAGCGGCGGCTATTTTATCACACATGATGGCGGATGGCGAATGGCAGATAGCAGATAGCGGATAGCGACTTACCATTTGCCATCGGCCATCGGCTATCGGCTATCCACCATTTGCCATTTGCCGTTTGCTCTCCACTAGTGTTACGATTGCGCTACTAAAAAATTGTGGCTCTCCTGAGCAATCGTGATAACATGAGCAACACTTTCATTGCGCAAAGCTGGGATCAGCTCAATCAATTGTTGTACGAGGATTCGTGGCGCGACGACATCCAACGCTTTCGCTCGCCCTACGCGTTTCGCGGTATGGCTGACAAGCATTACGACCTTTCGACCAGCTTGATTCGGTTGGGTGGCGCTTACCAAGCGCAAGAGCATCGTCTGCTCAGCAGCTTCAAAAAATACACCAATTTCAAAGGCTCACAATGGGAGTTGTTGGCGCTCGCGCAACATCACGGTTTGCCGACACGGTTGCTGGATTGGACGTGGTCGCCTTATGTGGCGATGCACTTTGCGACGGCGGAACTGAGCGAGCGTGACACCGATAGCGTCATCGTCTGCGTGAACTTTGTGAAGGCGAACAAGCTCATTCCTACCGAACTGCGGCGCGTGTTGAGCCGTATGGAAGCTGAGACGTTTACCGTTGATATGTTGATGAAGGTGGCTGACGACGTAGAACATTTCGACGAAAAATTTGAGACGGAAGAGTTTGTGATTTTCTTCGAGCCGCCCGCGCTCGACGAGCGCATCGTCAACCAATTTGCGATTTTCGCGATGGCCTCCAACCCGCATTTGCGGATGGAGCGTTGGATGGAGCAGCATCCGCAGCTGTGGCGCAAAATCATCATCCCCGCCGAGCTGGGTTGGGAAGTGCGCGACAAGTTGGATCAGGCGAACGTCACCGAACGCGTGTTGCTGCCGGGGCTCGATGGCTTGAGCAAGTATCTGAAACGCTATTACAGCCCGCGGCTGCAAGGAGCTAAACGAACAACCGCAGCGGCACAAAGGGCGCAGAGGAAAGCAGCCAGCAAACAGCAGAGGGCATAGAAATTTTCGTATGACTATGACCAACGATACAGCGCGTAAACAGCTAGAGGACGTTGAGCAACGCCTTGCGCAACAAACGCAAAGAGGCGTGGTGCGCGATGCGGATTGGTGCATGTATGCGTTTGCGTTGTCGGGCGCGGGCGAATGGGAGCGCGCCGAAGCGGTCGCGCGCGCCATCCACGACGACGACGACCGCGGGCAAGCGCTGGGGGTGTTGGCGCAAGACTTGGCGAAAGCAGGCTTGGCAGAGCGCGCCGAAGTCATCGCTGAGGCGATTGACAACACGCGCGAACACACCGGAGCGTTACACGAAAAAGTATTGGCGCTGCTCGCCATTGCGTCATATTGGAAACGGCAGGGCGATGCGGCGCGCGTGTGGCAACTGTTGGTGGCTGCGGAAACGGCGGCGCAAGCGTTGCCTGATCCGCCCGATTGGGTCAAGCCCGATTGCCTCGCGCAGATTGCGTTGTTGTGCGCGCAGCTTGACGAGCTCGAAGCGGCGGCGCAAGTCTGGAATTACGCCATCAGCCTATCGAAAGGCTGCGCTGATTTCAGTTTGCAATTGACGTTGCAGCGCATCGCGGAGCAATTGGCGAAGCTGGATAGCGGCACCCAGGCGACGCCGTTTGTGGATGTGTATCGGTGATTTTTTACCACAGAGGCGCAGAGCACACAGCGAAAAAAGAAAGAAGAGAGAAAAACTCTGTGTCGCAAACTACGCTGTCTGTGTCTCTGCTGATTTTTTTTCTTACCACAGAGGCGCAGAGCACACAGCGAAAAACGAAAGAAGAGAGAAAAACTCTGTGTCGCAAACTACGCTCTCTAGGTCTCTGTGGTGAAGTACAGAAGGGTTGCATTCTTATGACAACTTGGCAACAATTCGCTGACGCCGCGCCTGAGCTCGCCGCGTTTGGCGCACGACGTTTGGCAACGGGCGTGGCGTATCTTGCCACCGTGAAACGCGACGGCGCGCCGCGCGTGCATCCCGTCACGCCCATCATCGGGCAGGGGCGGTTGTTCCTGTTCATGGAGCCGACATCGCCGAAAGGGCATGACTTGAAGCGCGGCAGCCATTATGCGCTGCATTGCGCCGTCGAGGACACCGAAGGCGGCGCGGGCGAGTTTTGGTGCAGCGGCGTTGGCGCATTCTTAACTGATGCGGAGTCGCGCGCCGTCGCCACCGCTGCCTCACAGTACGCGCCAAAAGAACGCTACATTCTGTTCGAGTTGAGCGTGGAGGAGGCGGCGATGACGGTGTATGATGAAAGCGGACCGAACCGGCGACGGTGGCAGAGTGCTTAACATGAAACATGAAGCGCCCCTGA
>CAZDYP010000253.1:0-5194 GCA_964509505.1 uncultured Anaerolineae bacterium
AGTTTGAGTTCCCTTGTTCGACTTACACAATCACCTATTGCCGGGCGTGGACGACGGCGCAAAAGATTGGGACATGGCGATGGCCATGGCGAAGATGGCTTATGACGATGGCATTCGTGGGCTCGTCTTCACGCCGCACAACGCTGCGTGGTGGAGCAACTATTACCAACAAAAGATTGAAAAACTGACGCATGAGTTTCGTCGTCAGTTGCACGAAGCAGGGCTCGAAATGCAAGTCGGTCCCGGCGCCGAGATTTATATTGACACCGACATCCTCAAACGCTTGAAAGATGGACGCGCCGCGCCGTTGAATTGTTCGCGTTACTTACTGGTCGAGCTGCCATTGAACAGCTGGCCCATGTCCACCGAATACGTGTTCTTCGAGTTACAAGCGGCAGGTTACATTCCCATCATGGCGCACCCAGAGCGCAACGCGGACATCATCCGCAAGCCGGAGTTGATGAAGGGGTTAGCGGAACGCGGCGTTATTGGGCAAATCACGGCAGGCAGTCTCGAAGGCAAATTTGGGCGACATGCGCAAAAGCTCGCATTGAAGCTGCTCGCCAATCGCTGGTCCCATTTCATCGCCTCGGACGCGCACGATTTGAAAGACCGCCAACCGAAGATGCGCGAGGCGTTCAAAATCGTCGAAGCGTTCTTCAGCACCGAACGCGCGATAGAAGCCACGCAGACCATCCCTCAAAAAATTTTTCGCAATGAGGAACTCAACCTTGAGTCGCCCATCAGTCACGACTACGAAGAGACGCCGCCTTCGGCGCGCGGTTGGCTGAGTTCGCTATTCAAACGACGCAGCATCAACGCTGAATCGTGAAACCACAGGAGGTTTGACTTTGAAAGTCGTTCTCATTAACCCGAAATTCCATCTGCCGATTGACACCCGTACCACACCCCACCTCGGCCTCGCCTATCTAGCCGCTGTGTCGGAGCGGCGCGGCGACGACGTGTATCTCTACGATGCGGATGTCGAAGACGAACCGCTCGATATATTCATCAAGCGAGTTCAACCCGACCTCGTCGGCATCACGGCGAATACACCACAAGTCAAGCAAGCGTGGCGCACGGCGGAAGCCATCAAGAAGGTGTGGGATGTGCCGGTGGTTATCGGCGGGCCTCATCCCTCGGTGTTGCCCGAAGAGTCCGCGCAGAAATCCGCTATTGACATCGTGGTTGAGGGTGAGGGTGAAGAGACGTGGATTGACATTAGCAATCGGCTTGAGAAATACAAACGGGAGGTAGCTGAGTTCAAAAGCGCAAACCTCTTGAGCATTCACAGCGAGGTGCTGGCGCCGATTTTCGGCGTCACCTATCAAACGCAAGACGGCAAGATTCACCGCAATCCCGAGCGCCCGCCCATCATGGACCTAGACTCGTTGCCGTTCCCCGCCTACAAGTATTTCAAGATGGAACGGTATAGCAGCTTGCAACCCGCGACCGATGCGGTAGATGGCTCGCGCTCGTTCAGCATCATGACTTCGCGCGGTTGCCCGTATCGCTGCACATTCTGTTCGCAGTCCATCATGCCCATCAAGTGGCGCGCGCGCTCGCCCGAAAACGTCGTCGCCGAGTATCGTCATCTCATCCACGATTTGGGCGCGCAAGAAATCGGTTGGCTCGATGACAGCGCGAACATTCGCATCAAGCGCATGCACGACATTTGCAACTTGCTCATCAAAGAAAAATTGAACCATGTGCCGTGGATTATGATTAACGGTATTCGCGCGAATCTGGCGGATGAAGTGACGCTGGGGTTGATGAAGCAGGCAGGGTGCAAGCGACTCGCCTTCGGCGTCGAGACAGGCGACGAGGACATTCTCGTTTCGATTGACAAACGTATTGACCACGACACGATTCGTCAAGCGTTCAAGAACGCGAAGAAGGTGGGGCTGGAGACGATGGGCTTCTTCATCATTGGCTTGCCCGGCGACAACGAGGAGACGATGGAGAAGACGATCAAGTTCGCCATCGAAGTGGATCCGCTCGTCGCCAACTTCTCAATGATGACGCCCTACCCCGGCACGACGGTCTATGAGATTGCCACCAAGAAGGGGCGCATGCTGATGAAGGACTGGGATGATTATGTGTTCTTCGAAGGCAAGGCACGCTATGAGCTTGGCGACATGACGGCAGAGCTCGTGGAGCGCAAGTGGAAGGAAGCCTATCGCCGTTTCTACTTGCGCCCAAGTCGCGTCGTTAAAACATTCACACGCAAAGCGACGTGGATGAATCTGCCGCGCACGGTTGCGATGGCGCTAAAGGTCATCTTCCCGAAGCCGACAAAGGAAGAGCTGAAGCCGATATTAGAAGGCTCGACGGCGTAGGGTAGCAAAGAAAAAAATGGGGAGAGACTTATGGAGTCTTTCCCCATTTCTGTTTGTGGATGGCATGAGCGAGGCGTTATTAAAGAGATTTCCGCCGAGCGCTAGAAAGCCTCAACGGGTTTCGTGGTTGGAAGCAAGCCATAGGCAGTCACGTCAAGGCTGTATTTGAGACAGGCGACGCCGAACACCGCCGCAAGCGTTAGCGGATTGACTGCCCCAAGATCTGTGTTTGCATCGTCGTCGCCGCGAAGCGCATGCCGTTAGCCGCAAGTTCGTTTACCAAGCGCTCGAACGCTGCACCCGTTAACAATTTTTCGGGTGTGACGAGTCCGCTAGCTTTGAGGTCGCCGCGCGCGACCATCCGCGCGACGATCGCCGCCGTGAACGCCGTCGTGCGCGCCATCGAAGTAAAGCCCAACGCCTCGTCGTAACGATCTACGAGCTCGATGCGATAATGACACGCGTGACCGTGCTTCACGCCCAGCGCATCTACACGGAACGTCGTGATGTCGCGCTCGTGTTCCCCCAGTCGCACCTGCGGGTACAGCACCGCATCCACCACTTTCTTCGGCGTGACGCGCGCGCCTTCCACCTCGACCGGTTTCAAACTCAACAATCCGAGCTCTTTCAACACCGTCGCCTTTGCCGCGTAGCCTGGCCAGCGTACGGTCTTCTGTGTGCCAACCTTCAAGCCCTGCAACGACGGCAACTCCAATAGCCAGGGCATGAAGCCTTCGTGCCACGCCTCGCACTCGCCCACGCCCGCAAACGTGACGGACTCGACGCCCGTATAACGCGCGACGGGTTGCAGCTGCCCATCTTTCACCTGCTGTGCGTCGCTTTCGCGCAGGGGCATCTGCTTGCCGCCGAACACGATCTTATAGCCCAAGGGCGGCGTGGGCACGGCTGGAATGCCGCCGCATTTGATGTGCAATTCGGTGACGCTGTCGAGTTGTTCGGACGCATAGCGCGCCATGATCTCTGTCAAGCCCGGCTCGACGCCGCAACCGGGAATGATGAGCGAACCAGCCGCTTCTGCCGCTTGCTTGATGGCGGGGAGTTGCTCGGCGGGGGCCCACGTCAAATCCACCAACGGCACACGCGCTTGAATCGCGGCGCGCATCCCAAGCGGACTTGCCACTGACGGCAACGCCGCGACGATGGCGTCGTACCCGCTCATCAACTTCACCGTCGTTGCTTGGTCGTTCAAATCAAGACACTCTAGCGTCAACTTGTGCGCGCCCGCTTTGTTGGCCAGCTTGTGTTGGCACGCCTCCAACTGCGTCTCGCTGACATCACACACGGTCACTTGCGACACATCCGGATCAGACAACGCATTGAACGCCGCCGCGGGTCCCATCAGCCCGCCGCCCAAAACTAGGATCTGCATGGATCACCTCGTTTAGAAAGTGTTTTGAAAATATCAGACCGAGAGCCTAACGGTTTCGCTGGCAAGCCACAAAGCATTTCACGCAGGCTTGCGGCGCAACGTGTGAACCCGCTTCGCCAGAAAAACCTTTAGGGTCTGAATTTCAAAACACGCTCTTAGAAAATTCGCTTATGTATAGAAAGCGCGCAAACCTCCTCGCTCACGCGGAACGGACGTGATATGTTGGAGACAAGCGCCTGGCTGTGCGCAAACCGCCTCGCTCACGCGGGACTCCCTATCGGCGCGCCTCCTGCGCGGTAGGCTGTGGCTGTGTCCATCCACTGCGAGCCTCGCGCTTTTTCTAGACATGAGCGAGAAAATTTAGCTCTGCTGATTGGAATGTAGATTAGCATGGTGAGCGTGTCGAACCATGCGGGTTTGACAGCTTGCCCGCATCCCAGCGTAGTTTGCGGGACACGCTCAGGATGCTGCGCGGTGAAACCCCGTCAAAGTCAGTAGAGCCGAAAATTATTTCACTCTGGGCGCATGATAACGCTCCTACTCATCGCTGTCAATGTCCGTGCGCGACAGGTTGCGTTTAGGAGATGGGGCGCATATAATCACGGTGATATTTTTGCTGCTGCGCTCGTGTCCAGCCATAATGCGCGACGAGGCGGCGGCATTCTCTAACGCGGCTGGCATGCGCGGCTACCCTGTGCAAAGTCCGTGTAGGCAGACTACGAAAAATCAGCGTAGGCTGATTTGGCTATGCGTTGCAGCGATTTCTAATCGTCCGTCCATGCGTCTGTGCGCGAAACCCTACCAACAACATCCAACCTATGCCCAAAAAATCTACGCCACCGAAAAACAGCAAAGTCCCCGCAAGGGGCAACGGCGCAGCACTCGGCATCGAAGCGGAGTTGTGGCTTGCCGCCGATAAACTGCGCGGACATCTCGACGCCGCCGATTACAAGTCGGTGGTGTTGGGATTGATCTTCCTCAAGTATGTCTCCGACATGTTCGAGCAAGTGCGGGCGCGGGTACAGGCGGAAGGGCTGGACGACCCGGAGGACAGGGATGTCTATTTGGCGGAACGCGTTTTTTGGGTCCCGAAAGAGGCGAGATGGAAAATCCTACAGAACAACGCCAAGCAGGAGTCCATCGGCAATTTGATTGACCAGGCGATGGAAGCCATCGAGCGGGATAACCCAACGCTCAGGGGGATGCTGCCCGGCAATTACGGACGCGCCACGCTGGATAAGAGACGGCTCGGCGACCTGGTGGACCTGGTCAGCAACAAGATCAACTTCGCGGACGAAGAGAGCCGCAAACAGGATACGCTCGGACGGGTGTATGAATACTTCCTGTCGCAGTTCGCCAGCCAGGAGGGACGCAAGGGCGGCGAGTTCTATACGCCGCGTTCGGTGGTGCGCGTGCTGGTGGAGATGCTCGCCCCGTACAAGGGCCGCGTCTTCGACCCGTGCTG
>CAZDYP010000254.1:0-3745 GCA_964509505.1 uncultured Anaerolineae bacterium
GAGTTGAATCTTGCCGAAGCCCACGATTGCCCCTCAACCTTTCAAGCGCATACGCAACGACAACAAACGCGGCGGCGCTGACTTGGGTGCGCCGTCATCGCGCCACTCCGCCAAGCGCACTAACTCGAAGCCCTCGGCAAACGCTGCATCTAAATAATCGCTAACATCGTGGATGAAGGCAGGCACCAACACCAAGTCGCCTGTCTGCGTGTCGGTGTAGCGCGCTTGGGAACCTTGCAACTGTTTGAAGGGATGATATTCGCACACGAAAAATTCGCCGTGGGGGCGCAACACGCGCGCCGCTTCGCCGAAAATCGGCGGCAAGTGTTCGATGTGTTCCAACACGAGGTTGCACACCACGAAGTCAACGCTGGCATGGGCGAGGGGCCACAGTTGCCGAATGTCGTGCTGCTGGAAACGCACGTTGGGCGCTGGCACGTTCACGCGCGCTTGCGTCAACATGCCCTCGGAGAAATCCATAGCGAACACGCTGCGGCTCATCTGCGCTAGATATTGCGTGTTCAGTCCCGTGCCGCAACCGATTTCGAGGACATCACACGCTGATAAGTCAAAGCCTTGTTGGCGCAATATGCGTGCGGATAAATCACGTGTCGCATTGGCGACGCTTTCGTACGTTTCTGACCACTGGTTGTAGGCGGCGGCTACTGCAATGCCCGATTGAGCGAGTGGCATGAATCAGATTCTTCTCCTTGAATTGGGCTGGTGTGCGACAAATCGTTCATGCGGCTTTGCCTTTGAACGACGGCTTGATCTTGGACCCGTTCATGGGGTCTGGCTCAACCATTGCCGCCGCCGAAGCGTTGGGCTTATGCAGCCTTGGCATTGAACGCTATGCGGATTACTTTAACGCTTGTGAAAACGTCATACCTCAACTTACAGGAATCGTCGTTGAGGCTGAATCGAATCAGCCTCAGCTCCTCAATCTATCAAACCTCTATTCAACCGCGCCCCAACCACGCGCAAGAAGCGAAAAGGACATGGCGCAGAATCGGTCGCGCGGTTACAACCAAACATAAACACCGTTTGGGATTGAACCCATCTACCAATTAAAGGTGATGGAGTACGCGCTTGTAGTTCGGTCAGTTCAGCCATACAGAAAGTTTATTCCTTTTAGTCAGTGATTATTGCGCTAACGCGTGCGTCTCATCTCCGCCTCCAACTGCTCCAACCGCGACTGCTTCAGCGAGTAATACTTCGCGTCAGGATGATGCACGACCATCGCCGCCGTGGATTCTTCGGGCACCAGTTGAAACGCCGCAGTGAGCTCCATGCCCAGCTCACCAACTTGTGGCAACAACTTGAACACGAGCTCGTGGTGCGCGAGGTCAGGGCACGCAGGGTAGCCCCATGAGTAGCGGCGTCCTTGCTCCTTTGTTAAGCCGAGTTCACGCTTGATGTGTTGATGCACGTACTCCGCCGTCGCTTCGGCGGCTTCGACAGCAAGACCATGAAAGAAGTATGCTTCGCTGTATTCGTTCTTCGCTTGCAATTCAGCAAAATGGTCATCAGATACGCGTCCCACCGTCACCACCTGGAACGCGACGACATCCACAACGCCCGAACCAACCGGCGCGAAGTAATCGCTGAGGCACAGTCGCTCATACTCTTCTTGACGTGGGAATGTGAAGCGCGCAATTTCGTTGTGGGGGCGATTGCCATTCCGCAGACCTGTCGAGTTTTGGAAACCTGACAGGTCTTGTGGATCATAGACGATCAGCGTGTCGCCGTCGCTATTTGCGGGGAAGTAACCATACACCGCTTGTGGCTGCAACGTTTTGTTGCGTATCGCTTCGCGCTTCATGCAGTCGAGCCGCGCGTCGAACTCCGCCTTCAGTTTCACCCACTCGTCGTCATGCGCGTTCTTCGCGCCCCACTGCAAACGATACAACTCGTTGAGGTCGAGCTCACGCAACACCATTTCGAGCGGCATATACTTGATGATCTTCGCACCCCAGAACGGCGGCTTAGGAATGTCGTTAGTCGCTAGTCGCTTGACGCTGGTCGCTGGTTGCCGCGCACCCGTTTTCTGGCTACTCGCTTCTGGCTTCTGGTTACTTTTTTCGTCGTAAGCTTCTTGCATGATCTTCCCCACAAAATCGCCGCGCTCGTTCACGTCAATCAACTTCTCCATCACGTCGAGACCTTCAAACGCATCCTTGCAATAGAAAACGCCATACTCATAGGGTGCACCCGATTCGGTGAAGAGAATACGCCGACCAAACTTGCGGTTGATAGCCGCGCCGCCAATCAGCACAGGGAAGTTGAGGTTGCGCTTGTGCAGCTCATTTACGATTAACGGCATTTGCTTGGAGGTGGAGACGAGCAACGCCGACAAGCCAATCGCCGTCGCGCCCACCTCCAGCGCTTTGTCAATGATGACGTTGGCAGGCACTTGCTTGCCAAGGTCAAATGTCGTGTAGCCGTTGTTGCTCAGAATCGTATTAACCAGACTCTTGCCGATGTCATGCACGTCGCCGTACACCGTCGCCAACACGACCTTGCCCTTCGTCTGTCCTTCTTTGCGGTCGAGATATTTTTCGAGATGCGCGACGGCTTTCTTCATCACTTCGGCTGATTGCAACACGAATGGCAAGATGAGCTCGCCCGCGCCAAACTTGTCGCCCACTTCCTTCATCGCGGGCAGCAGCACATGGTTCAACGTCCACACGGCGCCGTCGTTTTGCGTCATGTCCTGCGCGACGCCATGCGTTTGAATCGCTGCATCAATCAGCGGCTCGATGCCATCCTTCTTGCGATGCAAAATCATCCAATGAAGCTTCTGCTCGGGCGTCATGTCTTTCGTCGGGTCTTCAATCGTTTTGCCTGCCTCCACTTTGACGTTCTCGAAATGCGCGATGAGTTTGGCGAGCGCGTCAGACGCGCGATTGGCAATCAAGTCATCGCAGAGCTGCCGCACCGTCGCATCTAACTCGGCATACGGCGTGATGTCTTTTGGATGGACGAGCGCCATGTCCAAGCCCGCTTCGACGCAATGATGCAAGAAGACCGAGTTGAGTGCGGCGCGCGCCGCGGGTGACAAGCCAAACGATACATTGCTCACGCCGAGCGAAGTCAGCACACCGGGCAACGTCGCTTTGATTTGGCGAATGCCCTCAATTGTTTCAAGCGCAGAGTTCGCCATCTCCGCATCACCCGTCGCCAACGTGAACGTGAGGTCGTCGAAGATGAGCGCGTCGGGCGCGAGACCATATTCGCCAACGGCGATGGCGTGAATACGCTTGGCGATTTCCGCTTTGCGTGCGGCTGTCTTCGCCATGCCTTGCTCGTCAATTGTCAGCGCGATGACCGCAGCGCCATGCGCCACTGCAAGCGGCAACACCGCGTCACAACGCTTGCGCCCGTTCTCCAAGTTGATCGAGTTGATGATGGCGCGGCCTGGGTTCATCTCAAGCGCGGCTTGGATGACTTCCGCTTCGGTCGAGTCAATCACCAACGGCGTCTCGACGCTCATCTGCAACTGCTTCACGACCTTCACCATTTGCGCTGCTTCATCCGCGCGCTCCGTCAACGCCACGCAAATATCTAGCGCATGTGCGCCGCCCTCGACTTGCTCGCGCGCAAGCGTGAGGATGTCGTCGTATTTGTCCGCCAGCAACAGTTGCTTCATCTTGCGACTGCCCTGCGAGTTCACGCGCTCGCCGACAATGAGCGGCGGCGGGTCTTGGCGCAAGGGGATGGCGCGCATGGCAGAGGAAATCATCGG
>CAZDYP010000254.1:3845-5122 GCA_964509505.1 uncultured Anaerolineae bacterium
CACTCGCTTGACCATCTCATAAATGTGCGGTGGCAGGTTGCCGCAGCAACCGCCAATCACATTCACGCCCAAGTCAATGACGAACTCTGCGAGAATTTCGGCGATGGGCACAGGTTGCATCGGATACACTTCCTTGCCATCTACATTCAACGGCAACCCCGCGTTGGGAATGCACGAAATCGGTTTGCGCGCGTGTTGCGTCAGATAGCGAATCGGCTCGCGCATGTAGTCGGGCCCCGTCGAGCAGTTCATGCCAATCACATCCACGACAGGAAGCGCTTCGAGTGTGGTCAACGCCGCGGCAATATCGGTGCCGAGCAACATGCGCCCCGTCGTATCGAGCGTGATTTGCGCTTGAATGGGAATGCGGATGCCCGTGTCCTCAAAGGCGCGCCATGCGCCATGAATGGCTGCCTTTGTTTCGAGGATGTCCTGTTGTGTCTCAATCACAATGAGGTCTGCGCCGCCTTGAATCAAGCCGAGTGACTGTTCATAAAACACGTCGCGTAGTTCGGCAAAGGTGACGTTGCCCAGCGTTGGATCGTCGGACGACGGTAGCAAGCCCGATGGTCCAATCGAACCCGCGACGAAGCGTGTCATGCCTGTCTCGCGTGTGAAGCGCTCACACACACGACGCGCGATTTGCGCAGCCGTGCGATTCATCTCCAGCACACGGTCTTGCAAGCCGTACTCTTTCATCGTGATGCGATTGCAACGGAACGTATCGGTCTCCACGACCTCTGCGCCGACGGCGAGGAACGAGGCATGCACCTCCTCGATGAGGTGCGGGCTGCTGATGACGAGATAATCTACACATCCCATTGTCGATTCGCCGCCGTAATCTTGCGCGGTCAGATGGCGCGCCAATAAATTCGCGCCCATTGAGCCATCGAAGACGACGACGTGGTCGGCAAGCGCGTCCAGGTAACGGTGGTTGGTATGTGGAAACAATTTCACGGTGAGCTCCCCAATTCATAATCTCACGCAAAGACGCAAAGGTGCAAAAGAAACTTAGCGTCTTTGCGTCTTTGCGTGAGATTCAAAGATAACAAAAAGCCTCTTCTGTGCAAGAAGAGGCATGTCCAAACGGCGCGACTCGCTCATCTTCCAGAAGAACTCTGTCGGACTTGGCACCTTTGTTAGTCGCTAGTCGCTGGTCATTAGTCACTAGCGACCAGTGACGAGTGACTAACAAGGTTGCCGCGGCTTCATCGGGCCGAATCCCTCCGCCGCTCTGGATGAGTGATGATTTAGTTGGTGAAACTATACACGCGCAA
>CAZDYP010000255.1:0-5051 GCA_964509505.1 uncultured Anaerolineae bacterium
TCGCGCATCCTAATACACCTCCTCCGATAATGACGACCTCTGCTGTTTGGTTCATGGTAACCTCCCGTGAAATAAGTTTCTCGCAAAGACATTGTAGAGGTTTTGCGCGCCATGCAAAATGACATAAGTCACAGTGCCTGGCTTTACGGGCAGCGTTGAGTGTTGGCCGCTCATGTTCGCATGTTATAATCTTCGCCATCGCTTATGCGGGCACGCTTTCTCGTTGGTCATACATAACACCGCACTGAAATTGGCGCAAGAGTGGAGTGACACCGAATTTTGCCGAAGCAGCGGCGCTCGCCCATCAGCTGAGCAGAGTGGTGCGGTGAGGTTAGCCCCGCGAGGTGACTTAGGTCGAAACCTCGTGGGTCTTTAGATAAGGCGCCCCGTCACAAAGAGGATGACCATGCCGCAAATGGTCACGCCGAAGAGCAAGATCAAAGCGAGGAAAAATCTCACACGATATGGAACGGCGTTGAGCCGATCCATCAAACTGTTGCTTGCATAGTTGTCCATTATCTGTCTCCTGAGTGAAGATGGGGCACAGCATAACGTGAAGAAAAACAAAAGTCAAACACTCAGCGTCACGTCGCCTGCATGGCAAAGCACACATTCACCATCAACACAGCGCACCACCAACGCGCCATCGGCTTGAACGGCTTCAGCGTAGCCGCTGATGACACGCTCGCCCATCCGCACTTGCACGTGTTGCCCCAAGGTCTGGAGACGAGCTGCCCAACGAGTGTCGAATCGTTCGCCGCGCAACGCTGCGTCGTAAAACGCATCTGCTTGTTCAACAAACACACGCGCTAGCCGCATCACATCAACCTCGCGTCCTGTGGCGCGCTGCAACGAGGTCGCCGTCGTGAGTTCAGCAGGCAGCTCGGCGTTCATGTTGACGCCGACGCCGATGATCAAATAGTCGTCGCACGTTTCGGCAAGAATGCCTGCGACTTTGCGATTAGCCAGCAAGACATCGTTGGGCCACTTCAACGCCGCGGACAAGTTCGTGACGACGAGAATCGCATCGGTGAGCGCCAACGCCGTCAGCATCGTGTATTGCGACCACAGCGCCACTGGCAAAGTGGGCTGCAGTACATACGAGAGATAGAGATTGCCGCGCGGCGAGCGCCACGCGCGCCCCAACCGTCCGCGTCCCGCAGTTTGCGTTTGCGCGATAACCAATGCGCCGCGCCCACGCCCCTCGGCGATGAGTTGACGCGCGCGGCTTTGAGTCGAATCAGTAGATTCGTAGAAATAGATAGATGCGCCGATGTGGTGTGTATGCCAGTTGAGGGGCTGTGACATACGCTAACCTTAGGCGCGTTGCGCTAATTCGTCAAGCGCACTTGTCATTTAATATCGAATCTGATACACTTCGCCGCAAGCAAAATCCCATTTGCAGAGATAAAACCACTATGAAACGCTCCATCTTGGCTCTCGGCGCATTCCTTATTGTGTTGGTCATTCCTATGCTCAATGGCTCGAGCACCTTGTGGTCTTCTGTTTCTGCGGCGCCACTGCAACAACCCCCCCCCACGAATACGCCAACCTTCACACCGCCTCCGCGTAATACGCCGACCAATACACCGATTGGCACAAACACCTTCACCCCTACGCCTACTTCGACGTCGTCGCCGACCAATACCCCTATTCCGGGCGCGACGAATACATTCACACCAACGCCGACGCGAACGCCCACCAACACGCCCACCAACACACCCACCAACACACCCGTCAATACCTCAACGCCGACGCCGACGCCGATCCCTGCGACCTTGACGGCTCAAGCGTCAGCCACTAACGCTGCTGCGGCTACCGCGGCGGCTGCGGCTACTCAGACCGCTACTGCTGTCACGTCCACGCCCACCCCGCCACCCGTCATCACCGTCATCGTGAGCGGCACGCCCGTTGTGATGACCGTGACGGCTGCGCCGACGAATACGCCAGGACCGGGCACCCCATCAGCCACACCCGTGCCTGGTCAACCGACCGCCACGCGCATTCCAACCGCTACGCCGAGCGGGGGCGGCTTGCCGCGTGTTGGGCTTGACCTCGATTGGATTTGGGCGTTGGTAGCTGGGATGTCTGTTCTCTTGTTGATCATCGTACGCTATCTGCGGCGCTATATTCAACAGCATACAAAATAAATTCACCACATAGCGGATGTGATTTTGAGGGCGGCAGCGACACTGCCGCCCTTACTGCGTCTATGACCGAATATCTTTGGACGCCGTGGCGTTTGCAATACGTCGCCGGCGCTAAACACACAGGGTGTATTTTCTGCGCCGCAGTCGCGCAGCAGAATGACCGTGAGACGTTCATCGTGCATCGCGGACAACGCAGCTTTGTCATGCTGAACAAATATCCATACAACAACGGCCATCTCATGGTCGTGCCTTATGAACACACCGCAGAGTTAGCGGCGTTGAACGTAGAAACACACAGCGAGTTAATGGCGCTCATCGCGCAAAGTATTCAATGGCTCAAACTTTCAGCGCGTCCCGATGGCTTCAATGTTGGTTTGAACTTGGGCAAATCGGCTGGCGCAGGCATTATCGAGCATTTGCATTTTCACGTCGTGCCGCGTTGGACGGGCGACACAAACTTCATGACCATCACCAGCGAGACGCGCGTCATTCCCGAATGGTTGGACGAGACGTGGGCGCGTTTGCGCGCGGTTATTAACCACGAGCAGCGTTAGCCAGACTGGGCAGGTTTCCGAAAACTTGTCAGGGTTGACTATACGACAAATCCCACAGCAAGGGGCGACACTATGGACTTCGGCAAAATCTTCACGCAAGCCGCGCTACTCGTGTGGCGACAACGCGCCATGTGGCTCTTCGGTTTCTTCACTGTGTTGATAGGTTACGCGCTTGCTTTTCTGGTCAGTTTGAACAGCGTGTTGACCAGCACGACCAGCCGCGCCAGCGACGCGGGCATATTGGCATTGGCGCTGACGTGCGCGTTGTGCTTTGTGTCTATTGTCTGTTTCGTGTTGTATCTCGTTTCCGAGACGGCGCTGATTGGTATGGTCAATGAGATTGCAGCAAGCGGCGCAACGACCATGAGCCACGGCTGGCGCATCGGCGGCAGTTACGCCCTGCGGAACTTTGGCATCTCATTCACGCTTGTCAGCAGCGTGTTAGTCGTGCTGCTGTTCGTGATTTGCGTTCCCATCTTCTTGCTAGTGAGTGTGGGCGGGCAAAGCCGCGACGCAGCCGCGGGTCTGTTCAGCGTGCTGCTGCTGCTGTATTTGGTTGGTATGTTCTGTGTGGCAGCTATCGTCGGCATGATTCTACAACTCATCGTCATCCTCGCCTATCGCGCTTCTGTCTTGGAGAATCTTGGCGTCATCGCCTCGATTCATCGCGCGCTATATTTGATCCGTTCATATTTAGGGGCGGTCTTGCTGATTGGCTCCAGCTTGTTGAGCCTGCGCGCAGCATTCCTGGTCGTCATTTACATCATACAATTCATTGTAACCTTCGCCTTTATGCTGTTGATGTTAGGCAGCGGCCCCAACAGCGCCATCAGCAGCAGCAGCTCGTTAGCAGCGGTTTGCTTTGGGCTGTTCGTTTTGCTGCCCGTCGTCTGCGCGGACGGTCTGCTGAACATTTTCAATTCGGCGACGTGGACGTTGGCATATCGTGCATGGCGCGCGCAAGAGTTGCCAAGTTTATCGTAAATGTCATTTCTTCCACAGCTGCGCCTGCCTGCGCGTGAAACCGAACTACAACGCAACAGCTGGAACCTCTCGTTAGAGATTGCGTTCTTCGGCGTCCTGTTCGGTTTGCTTCAGACGTTCCTTAGCGTCTATGTAATTCGCTTGGGCGGTAACAACAACGTTATCGGCGTGCTGACGGCGATGACGCCGTTCATCTTGACGCTCTGCTCGTTCCCCGCCGCGCGCCTCGTAGAACGCGCGCCAAGCCGTATGAAGTTCATCCTCGTCACGGCGACGCTGCATCGCATGGGCGCCTTAGCGTTGGGCGTGATGCCCTGGCTCATCACCGCACATCAGCCCGAAGCCGTCGTCGTCATCGTCGCGCTAATGACGGTTCCGCAAACGATGGCGAGCATCGCGTTCTCCGCGATGTTTGCCGACGTCATACCCAATGAGCAACGCGCGCAGGTCGTCGCAGCGCGCAGCACACTGTTGGGTCTCTCGACGACGCTCGCTGCGTTCATCGGCGGACAGTTCTTGGGACTCTTGCCTACCACAGGTATCGCGTGGCTCGACGCGCTCTTCACGTTCCCACTGAACTATCAGAGCATGTTCATCGCTGGCTTCGTCATCAGCATGGTGAGCGTCTATTTCCTCAGTCGCATCACGGGTGGGGATAGCGTGACGCAACCGACGACAACTGCAGCGCAGAGCGGCGCCGTGCGCGGCAGTGTGATGACGCGCTTGCAACCCACATTCTCCATGTTGCGGCAATATCCGCTCTTCACCCGCTACGCGCTCTCGATGTTCATCGCGCACTGGGGCGTGTTCTTGCCGATTCCGCTCTACGCTATCTATTGGGTGAGGCATTTGCAGGCAAGCGATAACTTCGTCGGCTTGATTCTCGCCGTGCAAAGCCTCACGACGATGGTCGTCTATCCCATCTTGCCGCGCTTCGTCGCAACAATGGGCAATCGTCAGCTGGTCGCACTCTCGACGTTTTTAATGGCGAGCTATCCGCTGGCGACGGCGCTCACGACCACGCTCGAACCGTTGTTGCTGGTCGCCGTGTTGGGCGGCGTGAGCGGCGCAGCCTTTTCGCTGAGTACGTTCAATCTGTTGCTCGAAGTCACGCCGCAAGAACGTCGCGCGAGTTTCATCGCCATTTTCACCGCCGCCGTCAATAGCGCGGGCTTCGTCGCACCATTCATCGGCACGGCGTTGTTGGCGGTCATCGGCATCCGCGAAGATTTGTTCATCGGCTTCGCGCTGCGCTTTATCGGCTTTCTCACTTTCGTTTGGATGGTCGGCGTAAAAAGAGCGTCAGGCGTTCAAGTGTCGGGCGGCGCCGGGGGGCATGATGAAATGATTAAACACCAAGGGA
>CAZDYP010000256.1:0-4931 GCA_964509505.1 uncultured Anaerolineae bacterium
TAAACTTCATAGGCTCTACCCATGTTCGTGTGGAATGCTCACGCGGGACTTCCGTTGGTCGCACATCCCGCGCGCGCGTGGCGGCTGTGACCATCCACTACGAGCGCATCAAAGCCAGAAGACCCCTAATTCCCTATCCTTCTGAGTAGGTTGAAAACTATCCGAGTGTGTGATGTGCGCGCAGCATGTTTGCCATATACTACATGCAAGGTTCAAAGTTCAAGTGAATTTTGAGCTTTGAACCTTGAACTTTGCACTTTGAACTTTTGGAGGAGGTATGGCATTCCCCAATTTACAAGCGCTTTCGGATGAGTTTGCGAGGTTGGTCGCAGAAATCAGCGCGTCGGTGGTGCGCGTGGATGCGCGTCATCGCATGGCAGGCACAGGTATCGTGTGGAGCGCGGATGGTATCATCGTCACCGCCGATCATGTTGTCGAGCGAGAAGAGGGCATTGAGGCGACGCTGCCCGATGGCAATCGGGTGAAAGCTGAACTGGTCGGACGCGATCCGTCAACGGATGTGGCGGTGTTGCGGGTGAGCGCGAGCGGCTTAACGCCAGCCAATTGGCTTGAGCCTGCACAATTGAAGGCAGGACATCTCGCTTTCGCCGTTGGTAAGCCATGGGACAACACGCCCGTTGTGAGCGGCGGTATCATCAGCGCCGTCGGCATTGGCTTGCGCGGGCATGGGCGCAACGGTTTTGTGCAATCGGATGTGGTGATGTTGCCGGGCTTTTCGGGCGGACCCTTGGTAGATGCAAGCGGGCGCGTCATCGGCATGAATAGCTCGGTGTTGGGGCGCGGCGTGTCGTTGGCGATTCAGGTCGAGACGATGCGCCGTGTCGTGAACGATTTGCTGAAAGAAGGGCGCGTGAAACGACCCTATCTCGGCGTGGGCTTGCAGAATGTTCCACTGGCTGAATCGTTAAGCCAGAAAGTTGGCGGTCAAGAACGCGCGCTGATGGTATTGACGATTGAAAGCGGCGGTCCCGCGGAGCAAAGCGGTCTCTTGCCCGGCGACATCCTCATCGCCCTTGAGAATGCGCCATTACAAACTATTGAAGATTTGCAAAAACAGTTGACACCCGCGCAGGTAGGACAGAGTGTGAAGGTGAAAATCGTGCGGGGCGGAGATGTGCGGGAAGTGAGTGTGAAGGTGGGGGCGAAGTAAGTGAGGGGATGGCTGAACGAGGCGCAAGGAATGAGGAGATGAGGGAATGAGAGCATAATCAGTGATGCTCACAGCCAGCCAATGCGTATTTTGCTTACGACGGAAGCGACGCAAGTCATAAGACTTGCGTCGCTTGTTTTGTTGATTTTCTTCACAACCAGCGTCGTTGCAACACCCACCCGACAATGCGTCCATCGCGCACGACGGGCGCCATCACTTCTTCTGAGTTCGTCACGCCCCGCATCCGCCGTCTCAGCTCCATCATCCGCGCCTGCATGGAGCGCCATTCATCATCTATCAATGAATCGGTGGGTGTCCAAGTCTCGTAACGGGGTTGGGCGCGAAAGTCGTTGTAGGCCTCGTAACCATAGGGCGCGTAGCCCCAGGCATATTTCATTTGCGTCGCCCGCGCTTCTTGGGTCGCCGCCACCCACACAAACACTGCGACCAACAGCAGCAACGGATTGTAGAACAGACCAACGAAGCCGAACACGACTGCCATGCCCTTGCCGAGATTTGCCGCCCAATTCGTCGCTTGCACGTAGTGGAAGCGCAGCGCCAACAACGCGCGCACCACGCGCCCACCATCCATCGGAAACGCCGGCAACAGATTGAATACGACGAGCGAAATGTTCACGAACATCAACTGCTGTAAAAATGGCAGCTCCGTTGGGCTCAAGCGTGACAGAGGCATCCATGAGCCTGTGAGTTGCATGACCACATACAACAGCGCTGCAATGGCCACGTTCACCGCAGGTCCCGCGAGCGCGACCCACAACTCCTGTTTGGGATTGTCGGGCATGCGTTCCAAACTCGCCACGCCGCCAATGGGATAGAGAGTGATGTCGCGCGTGCGAATGCCATACCGTCGCGCCGTGAGCGCGTGACCGTATTCGTGCAGCACGACACAGACGAACAACGCGAGCATGAACACCACAGCGGACAACGCTGCTGTCAAACTCTGCGCCGCCAAGCCATCGGTCAGCGCGAACCAACCAAGCATCAGCCAGAACGTGGCATGAATGTAAACGTCAATGCCCGCAAACCGTCCAAGTTTCCAAGACCATTTCATCCGCTTGCCTCCCAAATACTGTAACGCAAATTGACAATGTGCGCTACAAAATAAAAACGAGACTCACTCCAACAGCATACGCTCGTTGCAGTAGTCTCGCCTTAGCGTGGTACGCATACGCTCAACCGACCGCACGTTAGCAACGCGCGGTGTCTTGACGACCGAGCGACTCACTGCCGTGTGAGGGCTACTCCCTACTTGTTGACACCGATGATACTCAAAAGGTGTTGTAAAGTTGTTAGAATGACATGAGAAGATAATGAGAAGCGCGCGGTGTTATGGGCGGGCTTCTCGTACGGCTAAAACGATGAACGTCACAAGGGTGAGCGGTATGACAAACCAAAGCATCGTTTGACTGAATAATGGCAGGGCGTCATGTTGGGTTGCGCTCAAAATCACGTAGAGGGTGTAGGCAATGTAGTAGCCCAAGAAGAGCGCGCCTTCCCAGCGCGCGATGATGCGCCCACTGAAAAAAATGGGCAGACATGCGACAGCCGCCGCAATCATCACCGGGATGTCGAAGCTGAAGGCAGCCATAGGCACTTCGACGCCATTGGGCGCAAACACGGCGGTCAAGCCAAGCACGACGAGAATGTTAAAGAGGTTGCTGCCTACGACATTGCCAACCGCGATGTCGCGTTGCGCGCGCAAGCTGGCGATGATGGAGGCGGCGACTTCAGGCATCGAGGTGCCGGCGGCGACGATGGTCAAGCCAATGACGAGCTCGCTGACACCCCAGCTACGCGCGATGGCGACCGCGCCATCCACCAGCCAATCCGAACCGATGACCAACACCAGCAAACCGACGATGACCAAGAGCGCATTCACGTACCATGGACGCTGGCGTTCCGCTAAGTCTGCTTTCACCTCATCGGGGATAGCCTGACTTGCTTTGCGGCTTTGGCGAATGCTATACGCCAGGTAAGCGATGGAGATCGCAAACAGAATCAATCCGTCGAGTCTGCTGACAGAACCATCCCAACCTAAGATGGGCAGCAACAAGGAAGCGGCAATCATGAGTGGAACATCACGCACGATGAGCTGGCGCGAGACGAGCAAGGGCGCAACCAGAGCCGCCAATCCGAGAATGAACAGCACATTGAAGATATTGCTGCCGACGACATTGCCGAGCGCCAGATCCGCTTGCCCCATCCAAGCAGACTGAATACTTACCGCCAATTCGGGCGAGCTCGTGCCAAATGCGACGACCGTTAGCCCAATGATCAACGGTGAAATGCCAATGGCAGTGGCGAGCTGCACTGCGCCGCGCACTAAAATTTCTGCGCCCACAATCAGCAGCCCAAAACCAAGTATTAACAAAAGCAAGGGGAGGATATCCACGCGCAATCTCCTAAACGCTGAAGCATGAGAAACAGAAATATCACGTCTCTATGTTTCACGCGACGGCAATGGTTCGATCAATTTTTTGTAGATGAATTGTCCAATAGCGCGCACGGTTGCCAATACAGGCGCGGCGAGGAAGATGCCCAACACGCCCGCCAGACTCGCGCCTGCGAACGCGCCGAACAACACGACGACGGGCGGCAGATTCACGCTCTGCCCCAACACCATCGGCACCACCAAATGATTTTCGAGTTGCTGAATCAAGAGATAGGCAATCAACACCACCACCGCAAAAATGGCAGGGTCAAGGGGCCAGAGCGACGAACCTTGAAAGAACGCCACCAAGACCGCAGGCACCATCGCAATGATCGGTCCCAACGTCGGCACAACTTCCATCAGACCCGCGAGCAAGCCCAGCAACAACGCATTTGGCACGCCGAGCCCATACAGCACCACCGTCGTGACTGCGCCGATGACGAGCGCGAGGATGACTTGTCCGCGTAGAAAACTTGACCAGATGGTGTCAAGCTCCGCCATGATGCGTTGCGCGTCGTCACGATACCCTTCGGGCGCGGCTTGCTCGAGCGCGCGCTTGAGTTTGTCGGCGTCCTTCACCAGATAGAATGACATGACTAAAATGAAGACGAGGCTGAACACCGATGAGGCTGCGCCCAACAACACACTTGGCACGCGCGCTCCCAGTGTCGTCAATTCGACGCGGATGCGCTCGGTGAGCGTCGCTGCGTCTGCCTTGATGCCCAGCGCCGCGAGTTGCGGCGATTGCTCCAAGAATTTGCCGATGGCTTCGATGGTGTGATTGAATTCGCGCGGCAGATTGCTCACTTGCCTGACGAGGATGGGCGTAATCGTCACTGAAGCGACGACGATGGCCGCCAGCAACGCTAGATAGATGAGCGCGGCAGCGGCGATGCGCGGCAACCGCAAGCGCTGGCTCAAGCCCGCAACGAGTGGATTCAGTAGATAGGCGATGAGCAACGCGAAGATGAGCGAGTCGAAAGTGTCGCGGATCCAATAGATGATGATAGCCGCCAACACCACGAGTCCAATCACCACCCACAATCGCGTGGTCCCGCTCCAGACAGCGAGCTGACGGGCAGGCGCAGTTGTCTTGGCGACTGTCTGAGATTTTTGTTTCATGGGCAATCTCCTGTCGGGCAATAGAATGTCATATATTAGCGGCTTTGTGGCAATGGCGTCAACCGCGCTTTGAACGGGTCTTGGGTCACGGCAAAAATTACGGGAATCGAATCGAGCGCAAATATCAAGTTAGAGAGTTTTAAAAGCCCTTGCGAATGACATTCGCGGCTACCCAGAGCAAAGTCC
>CAZDYP010000257.1:0-4668 GCA_964509505.1 uncultured Anaerolineae bacterium
CGAATTATGTCGCGCAGCTTGTTGAGCGTGCGATGCAGACGCGATTTAATCGTGCCAAGAGGCACTCGCAAGGTTTGCGCTACTTCGCTCTCTGGCAATTCCAAAAAGTAGCGTAACGTGATGAGCGCTTGTTCGTCGGCGCTCAGACGACGCACCGCTTGCAGCAAGCGCTCATGTTGCTCGCGCTCGATGGCGGCGCGTTCAGGTAAACCGCTGTCGTCGTGTAGTTTCGCATGCTCAATATAACGCTCGTTCATGCGCGCTCTCCGGGCGGCGGCTTGCAAACGATTCAACGCTTGATTCGTCACAATCCGCAACAACCACGGGCGGAACGGTTGCCCCAATGTGAACGACCCCAATGCTCGATAGGCGCGCAGAAAGGCCTCCTGCGCGGCATCGGCCGCGTCGGCTTCGTCGCGCACAATCAAATAGGCGGCGCGAAACGCCAGCATCTCGTATTGTTGTACGAGCGCTGTATAAGCATCGGTATCGCCGCGCTGCGCGCGCGCGATGAGCGGTTGTTCGTCGTTCATCCAATCTCCATGAGCGCCATGAGATTCCTCAGCAACTATACCACAGTCGAGGGCGGGAGGTTCCATTTGCAATTCGCTATCCGTCAGCTGCCAATTGTGCTATAATAGCGCCCGATATCCGGCAGGAATGGTCAAGGGAGATTGCATGTCACGGGTCATCGCGTTGGCGAATCAGAAAGGCGGCGTCGGCAAAACGACGAGCACCGTCAATCTGGGCGCGGCGCTGGCAGAACGAAAACAGAAAACCTTGTTGATTGACATGGACCCTCAGGGCGCGTTGTCGGCAAGCGTCGGCATCGCGTCGTATGACCTCGATGCGTCACTCTATGATGTCCTCGTAGATGCTGATACCAAAATGGCGGAGGTGCTCAAACCCATCCGCCCTCCTTATTTGGATTTAGTACCCGCCAACATTGACCTCGCCGCCGCCGAAGTTGAGCTCGTCGCGCAAATTGGTCGCGAGTTCATTTTCAAAGAAGCGCTCGCGCCTGTGCGCGAGCAATACGACTACATCCTCATTGATTGTCAACCCAGCTTGGGACTGTTGACGATCAATGCGCTGACGGCGGCTGATCGCGTGATCATTCCCTTGCAATGCGAATTTCTGGCGTTGCGGGGAATGCGCGCCTTGCTCGAAACCATTGACAAAATCAAAGCGAAACTGAATCCGCAGTTGGAAATTTTGGGCGTCTTAGGCACGATGTACAACAGCGGCACGGTGCATTCGCGCGAAGTGTTGCAAGAAGTCCGCGAGGTATTTGGGCAGAAAGTGTTCAACGTCGTCATCAAGGACAGCATACGCTTTGCGGAAGCGCCTGTCGCGCATCAATCTATTTTGGAGTACGATACCCGCCATGATGGCGCAGCGGCTTATCGCGCTCTAGCGGAGGTTATCATTAACGATGGCCAAAAAGAGAGCGTCTCTTAAAGGGCGTGGGGTCGAGATTCTGTTCGGCGGTGGTCCGACCTCGGCGGCAGCGAGCGCCGCTGCCACCCCCAGCGATGAGGCCGCGCCGCCAGCCAGCGAATTAGACGCACTGAATGTCGTCGCGGACGAAACCGATGAGCCCTCCATGCCCGACATCGCCAGCTTTGCGCTGCCTACACTTGCGGCTGAAGCCGCTGCGTCCGCGTCTGCGAGCGATATGCCGCAAGCATTCGAATCAGAACTTACCGCGCAACCAAGCAGTGCCACCATCACGGACGCTGCAGGTAAAGTCTTGACGTTCACAGGCGCGTTGCCGTTACCAGCCGGCACCGAGATTGATTTGAACCAACCGCCAACTATTGACCGCGTGCTGCCGCCAGGCGCATTGATTCACTGGCAAGCGTGGACGCCGCAAGCTCCAACCGCAGCGCCTGCGCCGTTGGTTTCATTTGATGCGCCTATGGGCGGTGAGCCAGAGCCAACACCGGCAAGCGTTGAACCAGCGCCCACGCCATCAGCTCCTGCTGAGGCTCCAGCCAGCGCAGTAACACCGCAGCCGATGATCGCCACACCCCAGCCTGTCGTCACGGCGCCACAGCCGATGGTCGCAACGCCCAGACCTATCAGCAGTGTGTCGCCAACCATTCCCTTCGCGCCGCTACCGCCTTTGAGCGCATCGAATGAAGTGACAGTCACACCTGTGCCACAACCGTCGCCCATCATCACCGTAGCGCAACCCACGCCTATCACGCCTATCACACTCACCCCATCGCCTGTTACGCCTGTGCCCAGCACGCCAAGTGATACACTCATTTTTAGCGCACCCCCGCCGCTTGCGCCTGCGTTCCCAGCAAGCAGCAGTATGAGTTCAGCGCCATCGCCGCCGTTGAGCGCGAACAGCACAATCCCGATTCAACCCATCAGCACTGAGAATCAGTCCGATCCCATTTCAGGAGGCCCTGTGTCTAACCCATCTGGTCCAACTCCAATCCGTCCCACATCGGTCGTGCCACCTGCGCCATTTGGCTCGCAACCGATCACCCCCTTTCCGCCTGCGTCGGGCGGCGCTGCGTCTGCGGCAAGCCCCGTCACGCCGATACCTACCAGCAGCGCTACTACCGCCCGACCTGTTGTGACGCCGAGCACGACAACCGTTGTGCCAGCAGGCGCAGCGGTGCCGACGCCTGCGCCCAGCGTCGCGCCGGCGCCGGCACCGCAAGCGCCCGCGACGCTCAATGGTCTAACGCTTGCCGATTATGTGCGACTGGCCATGCAGAAGAGCGGCGAAGAGGCAGAGAAAAAACAAGCGCTCGAACAAACCATCGTTGACCCTGACACCTTGAAGGAAATGCGTCAACGTATCTTCGGCGAGATTCATGAACTATATCATACGTCGTCGGAGAAAACTGCGAACAGTCCGGGGGTCGCCAAATACTCGCTCGACCTGCTACAACAAGCGCGCATGTTGATGTTGAGCAGCAACAAGGCCGGCGATTTGGCGAGGGCTGAGTATTACGTGGAAATGGTACGCAACAAGCTGAATCGCACCGAAAAACCAATTCCTGATTCAGAGCTGGGCAACGTGCGTTGGATTGGGCTTTTCCAAGCGATCATCCTGCTCATGTCCACCGCCTTTGCGATGTTGCCTTGGCTGACAAGCCCCACAGGTGTCCCCACCTTTTTGTCTCAGCTCGGCTTCGCTGTACCGACCGATCCTAAAGACCCCAATTTTATCGCCCTCGTCAATCGCGCCGGCATTTTCTTGGGACTGCTAGGCGCATTGGGCTGGGGCGGTATCGGCGGCGTCATTGGCACGTTGTATAACTTCCCGTGGTTCGTGCAAATTCGTGAATACGATCCCGCTTTCAACCTGAACTATTTTGCGGGACCCATTAAAGGGTTGATTGTCGGCGGCGCGATGTTTCTGGTGTTATCTTCGGGCTTGCTGGGCAGCGCACCCGACACCAGCAACACGGCCGTCAATGCCGGCGGGCCTGAGAAATACATGGTCTCCTTCGTCGTCGCGTTTTTGTCCGGCTTCAAACAGGAATACGTCTTTGAGTTATTCGACAATCTACTCAAAGTCATCTTCCGTTCTCCCCCACCCATACCGAAGGGCATGGATCCAAACGCCGTGAAGTAAGTGGTCAGTGACGATGGGTTGAATGGCAGCAGCAGGGCGCGGAGACGGGTAAACGTGTAGTAGGCGCGCGTTTGCCCGTCTTGTGTTTCAATAGACCCTAAAGGGTTTGAAACCCTTTAGGGTCTCCATTATTCAAGGAGGAATCAACATGGGCGATGGGTGGTGTCCATTTGCTATTCGCCGTGAATTGACAACCGGCAACTTTTACGAGGGGCGCTGGGGCAATCCAATTCGCGCGGTGGTGCTGCACATCGCAGCAGGTCCTTTGCGCGCCATCTTCCCAACGTTCAATCACCCCGATGCGGCATCGGCGCACTTCGGTATTGGCAAAGATGGCGCGATTGAGCAGTATGTTTCCATCAACAATGGCGCGTATGCCGTTGGCTTACATTGGGTGAATGGGCAATGGTTCAATCCGCAGAAGTTGTTGGTGAAAAATCCCAGCTGGGTTGATTTGGTGCCCGGCGTCAATCCGAACCTCTACACCATCAGCATCGAACATGAAGGACAGCCACAAGACATTCGCACTCCCGAAATGCACGCCGCTTGCACGCGCCTCTTGCGTTGGATCAGCGAAGAAACAGGCTTGACCTACGTCGCGCATCGCACGCTCATTGGACACAACGAAATTGACCCCGTGAGCCGTCCCAACTGCCCCGGTCCCAACTTCGACTTTGACCTCATCGCCGCCGACGCGAATGGCGCACAAGTATCGTCTGAGCTCACACAAGCCGCGCAAGCCGCCCTCGCCTCGCAACCGCAGTTAGCCATCAACCCCGATGCGGCATTGTATCGCTTCGCGCAAGTGAACGGCTTAGGCTACCCACAAACCGACGAGTTCATGTTCACGCTCGACAACGCGCCGCATGTGATGCAAGTTTTTTTGAACGGCATCGTGTTCGTGAAAGTAGGCGACTGGGGCAATGTGCAGTGGCTACAAAAACCCGATGTGGATCAGCAAGTCATCACCAACAACGTCGTCGCAGGACTCGCAGGCGTCGCCATGCAACAACGCTGGATGACCATCAACACCAGCGCCGCGTTATACAGCTACGCGCAAGCGC
>CAZDYP010000258.1:0-4598 GCA_964509505.1 uncultured Anaerolineae bacterium
TGAACCGTAGAAAGTGAACAGTACATAGTGAACAGTGATGACTCCCAACGATCCACTGCTCACGGTTCACTATTCACTGTTTACTGACCATTGGTCACTAACACACTCCGGTTATGGCGACCACCAATCGCTCGGTGTGTCATCTTTCTGTTCGGTAGTGATTTGCGTGAGACCCGTGCCATCTACGTTAATCGTGTAAATGTCCCAGTTGCCTTTGTAGCCGCCGATGAGCAGTTTGTTGCCTTTCCATGAGCCGACGATCGTACTGTTGCCGGGCTCATTGCCAATCGCGCCAATCACGACACGCTCGTTGCCGCTGCCGTCGGCGTTCTTCACGACCACACGCCATTGTTCGCCGGGCTTCGGATTATATTGGCTGTAGGCGAGTTGTTTGCTATCAGGCGACCAGACCGGATACTCATTGATGAACGGGTTGCTCGTCACGGATTTGAGTCCCGTGCCATCAGCATTCACGACCCAGATTTGATAGCCGTTGCGAATCTGCGCGCCACGCAACGACGTGAAGGCGATGCGTGTGCCGTCGGGCGACCAAACAGGCAAGAGATCGTAACCACGCGTGGTCAACGGTTTGCGATTGCTGCCGTCGGCGTTGGAGGTGTAGATTTCGATACCCGCCGGTGAGCCAAATGTATAAACGATTTTGTTGCCATCGGGTGAGAAGCTGGGGAAGGCTTCGATGTTGTCTGGTGTGTTGGTCAAATTCACCATGTTCGACCCGTCGGCATTCATGATCCAGATGTCGTTGTAGTTGTTGCGGCCCGAGGGGCGAGAGAAAATGATCTTCTGTCCATCGGGTGAGTAATGGGCGTCATAAACACGACCAATCTGCGTGATGCGTTTCACATCCGTCCCATCTTCATTCATTGAATAGAGGTCATCAAACGAAACGCGATTCGATGTGAAGAGAATGCGACCTTGTGGTTTGGGAGTTGGCGTGTTGGTGGGACGTGGGCGCGTGGGCGTCGGTGGCACGGGGGTATCCGTCGGCGGCACAGGCGTCGGTGTCGCTGTGGGCGGCACAAGCGTTGGTGTCGCAGTCGGAGGCACAGGCGTGGGTGTCGGCGGCACGGGCGTCGCCGTTGGCGGCACGGGTGTTGGCGACGGCGGCACGGGCGTCGCCGTTGGCGGCATAGGCGTAGAAGTTGGCGCAGTCGTCGGGGCCGATGTCGGCGCTTGTGTCGCAGGAGCGCTTTCACACGCCACGATCAGCGTGAGCGCGCAGACGAGCAAGAAAGTTTTCAATAGACTCATTGTAGATTCTCCTTTTGGGTTGTGACACGAATGAATTGATAAACGGCTCTCATTTACCCTTGAATGGATTGTGCTTGCATCACCTCCTTATGTATAACCCCTCGCTTCACATTCTGAGGGTCCGTAAAAATATAAGTTTCCGTGTTGGGCGGGAGTTGCACTCCCGCCCTCGCGCAGGAGTGCAACCCGCTTCGCAGTGCGCGAACAACCGGGAAGTTATTCTTTAATGAACCCTTAGCATTGCCTCTATCATCTGCCGCAAGGCAAATCTAGCATAAAGAAACTGCCAAAACAAGTTTCTGAACTGCCAAAAAACGCCAAAGTTGTAAACCGTTCGACGTATGAAGTAAAAAGACATATTGCGCATCGCAACTGCAGCGCTTCACGCCTCACGTTTCACGTTTCGCGTCTCACGCCAACGCGAGTAAAATAACTCTACGAGGAGAATCACACGATGGCTTCATCAGTACGCCGCCGCGCTCGCGGCATGACGACTCACGTTTTTCCCGAATATCCCGTGTTGCCACTGAAGGAAACGGTCGTGTTTCCCAAAGTGGTAACGCCTTTGCTGGTAGGGCGTGAACGCTCGCTCCACGCGCTCGACGACGCCATGAACAACGGGCAGCTGCTGGTCGTCCTCGCACAAAAAGACGATGAGCTCGGCGACCCACAAGCCGATCATCTTTATACGATTGGCACGCTCGTCGAAGTAGGACGCTTGGCGCGCATGCCCGACGGCGCGACCAACATCATGGCGCAAGGACGCCAGCGCGTGAAGGTGATGACGTTCACGCAACACGAGCCCTATTTCCGCGCACAGGTGATGCCACTCTACGACGAACAAAGCGCGCCGCTCGACACGGCGGCTTTGATTCGCGCGGTGCGCTCATTGTTCGAGCAAGCCAAGCAATTGGGCGGGCATGTGCCCGATGACTTGTTCTACAATGTCATGCACATCGAGAACGCAGGCGAGCTCGCAGACTTGGCCGCTTCGGCGCTGACGCTCGACGTGAGCGAGCGCCAAGACATCCTTGAAACGCTCGATCCCGCTGTGCGGTTGCAGAAGATGCACGCCATCCTCAGCAAAGAAGTGAACGTGATGGAGCTCGAGCAAAAAATTCATGCCAAAGTCCACGAAGAGATGGACAAGTCGCAGCGCGAATACTTCTTGCGCGAGCAGATGCGTATCATCCAAAACGAATTGCACGAAGGCGGCGAGGCGAGCGAAGTCCGCGAAAAGTTAGCAAAAGCCAATTTACCAGAAGAGGTAATGAAGAAGGCTGCAAAAGAACTGGAGCGTCTCGCGCAAATGCCTCCTGCGTCGCCCGAGATAGGTGTAATCTACTCATATCTCGATTGGCTGATTGAGTTGCCCTGGTCGAAGACGACTGAGGACAACCTCGATATGTTGCACGTCGCGCAAATCCTCGACAAAAATCATTACGGTCTCAAGAAAGTCAAAGAACGCATCCTCGAACATATCGCCGTCCGCAAGCTCGCGCAAGACCACATGAAGACGCCTATTCTGTGCTTCACGGGACCTCCGGGCACCGGCAAAACGTCGCTCGGTCAATCTATCGCAGAAGCATTGGGGCGCAAGTTCGTGCGCGTCTCGCTCGGCGGCGTGCATGACGAGGCGGAGATTCGCGGGCATCGCCGCACCTATATTGGCTCGCTGCCAGGGCGCATCATCCAAACGATGCGCCGCGCGGAGACGATCAACCCCATCTTCATGCTCGACGAAATTGACAAGTTGGGACACGATTATCGCGGCGACCCGGCAGCGGCGTTGCTCGAAGTGCTGGATCCTGAACAGAACCACGCTTTCAGCGATCATTATCTCGATGTGCCGTATGACCTATCGAAGGTGATGTTTATCACGACCGCTAATTGGATGGACACCGTGCCCTGGGCGCTGCTGGATCGCCTTGAAGTAATTAACTTCCCCGGCTACACCGAGCTGGAGAAAATCAAAATTGCGCGCACGTTTTTGATCCCAAAACAACTCAAAGAGAATGGCGTCAAGGATGTGCGCTTCAACGATGCTACACTCAAAACCATCATTCGTGAATACACCTATGAGTCGGGCGTGCGGAACCTTGACCGCGAGCTGGCAACCATTTGCCGCAAGGTCGCGCGCCGCGTCGCCGAAGACAAATCGCCGCTTAAGCAAATCACCGCGTCAAGTTTGTTGAAGCTGCTTGGTCCGCCACATTATCAATTCGGCGTGATGGAAGAGGAAGACCAAGTCGGTTTGGCGATGGGCTTAGTATGGTCGTCGGGCGGCGGCGACACAATGCCCGTCGAGGTCAGTATTATGGAAGGCAAAGGCAATTTGCAATTGACGGGACAGCTCGGTGAAGTGATGCAAGAGTCGGCGCAAGCAGCGCTGTCCTATGCGCGCTCACACGCGAAAGACTTGAACATCACAGCAAACTTTGACCGTCTTGACATCCACATTCACATTCCCGATAACGCCGTTGCCAAAGACGGACCGAGCGGCGGCATCACGCTCGCCACCGCGCTCATCTCGGCGTTGTTGAAACGCCCTGTGCGCCGTGATGTAGCGATGACAGGCGAGATCACGTTGCGCGGGCGTGTGTTGCCCATTGGCGGTCTGAAAGAGAAAGCGCTTGCGGCTCATCGCGCGGGCATCAAGAAGGTCATCATCCCACACAAAAATCTCAAAGACATGATGGACATTCCGCGACGGATTCAACGGGAGGTGGCGTTTGTGCCTGTGAAAACCATGGACGAGGTATTGCCGCTCGCGCTCATCTTCGACAAAAAACCTGCCGACCACAAACCCATCTTGCAACGGGGGCGTGACATTCGCCGTCGGCACGCGCCACCGCTGCCCGTAAAAACACCCAGTCATCCCACACAACCACACTAACATAGCGGCTGGCAAATAGCCGATAGCTACGCCGCTTTGTTATCGGCTATTTGCTGTCTGCCATTTGCCCTTTGCCATCAGCCATCGTTATGCTTTGTCCCAACTGCCGCCATCCCATTCGCCCTGGCGCGAAATTTTGTGACGAGTGTGGCATCGTCCTGCCTGAAACACCGCCTGCAGCGCAACGACCTGCCGCACGACCAGCTCCGCAAGCGAGAGCAGCGCCCGTGTCGCCCCCCAAAGCGACACCCCCTAAAGCAACCGCGTCACCACCGCCAGCCAGAGCGACCACCCCACCGCCACGCCCTGCTGCGCGCCCGGCAGCAACGCCTGCGCGTCCAATGGCGCGGCGCGCCACCACGCCACCTACCACCTCCCTCAACGATGTCGCTCAATCATCCCCACCTCCCAGCGCGATGAACGATGCGCC
>CAZDYP010000259.1:0-4545 GCA_964509505.1 uncultured Anaerolineae bacterium
TAGGGCAAATTGAAAATTTGCCTTACAACTCATCCTCATCGGGTGTGGGCGTATGGGTACGGGATTAGAGGTTTTGGTCAAGCGTCCCCCGATTTCCATGACATTTGCCCCTGTGCGACAGAGGTCACTTGTCTGATAATCAAAGTGGGTGTACTATGCGCGCATCTTGACTGAGGAGAACCTGATGAACGAACTGACCCCCACGCAATTACGACGGACGATTGACTTGCAATCGCTCGGTATCGAAAGTACGGAAACGCTCAAACCCCTGACGAGTATCATTGGGCAACAACGCGCCGTGTCTGCATTGCGCTTTGGGTTGGGCATTCAGGAGCTCGGCTTCAATCTGTACATCTCTGGGCCCGCGGGCATGGGCAAGATGACGGCAGTGCAAGCGTTTCTTGAAGAATTGGCGAAACCCAAAGAGACACCGAGCGATTGGTGCTACATCAACAACTTCGCTGATGCGTATTTTCCCAAAGCGTTGCCGTTGCCTGTGGGGTGGGGACGCCGCTTGCAACAAGACATGAAAAGCCTCATCGAGCATCTGCGCCGCAATTTGCCCAAAGCGTTCGAGAGCGAAGAGTACAGCGCGAAACGCGATGAAGTGGTCAAGGCGTTGAATCGAGAGCGCGAGGAAATTTTCAATCGCATCAGCGCGCGCGCCACCCAGGAGGGGTTCATCGTCGAGGTCACGCCCTACGGCATCATGTTCACGCCGCGTTTGGGCGAGCGCCGCCTGACCGAAGCGGAATATCAGGCGTTGCCGCCACGTGTGCGCGAGGAGTTTCAACAACGCTTGGAAAGTTTGCAAGATGAATTGAAGTCTGCGTTGAAACAAGGGCGCGAATTGGAACGCAACACGCAAGAGAAATTGCAGCGACTCGATCAACATGTCATGCAATATGTCGTCGGCGGTTTGATGGAGGACTTGCGCGAAACATACGCGCACTTGCCCGCCGTGTTAGACTACTTCACAGCAGTGCAGAAAGATATTTTGGAACATACGGACTTGTTCAAAGGCGGCGCGCAACCAGCACAACCAGCGGGTGATGTGGGCGCGCTGATGGCGCCGTGGGTGCAAGAGCTGCCGTATCGCCGCTATCAAGTCAATGTGCTGGTCGAGCGCAAAGAGCAAACAGGCGTGCCTGTCGTCGTCGAGCTCAATCCGACGTACAACAATTTGTTTGGGCGGGTGGAGAAAGAGACGCAGCTCGGCGCACTCTATACCGACTTTACAATGATCAAAGCAGGCGCACTGCATCGCGCCAATGGAGGCTATCTTGTGTTGCCGATCGAAGATGTGCTGAGTAATCTGTTCAGTTGGGACAGCCTCAAGCGCGCCTTACGTAGTCGTGAGATTCGCATCGAAGAAGTGAGCGAGCGCTTGGGTTACTTTGCGAGCAAGACACTCCAGCCTGCGCCGATTCCGCTCACCGTCAAAGTGATTCTCGTCGGGCAACCGCTCATCTACTATTTGTTGCACGCCTATGATAAAGACTTTCCTGAACTGTTTCGCGTGAAAGCCGACTTCGATACACGCATGGCGTACAACGCGGAGAACGTCAAAGATTTCGTCGCCTTTACCAGCACGCTCTGTCAAAAAGAAAACCTGAAACATTTAGATAACAGCGCCGTTGCGCGCTTGCTCGAACATGCGCTGCGCCTCGCAGAGGATCAGGAGAAAATCTCGACCCACTTCGGCGCGATGGCAGAGGTGATTCGCGCCGCCAACTATTGGGCGTCGGCGGAGCAAGCGCCATACATTGCCGCCACGCATGTCCGCAAAGCGTTGGATGAAAAGATCTATCGCTCGAATCTGATTCAAGAGCGCATCCAAGAATTGATAGCGCGTGGCACGTTGTTGGTGGATGTGAGGGGCGCGGCCGTTGGACAGGTCAACGGGTTGTCGGTGGTGCAGTTGGGCGACTACGCCTTTGGCAAGCCCAGTCGCATCACGGCGACGGTTGGGCCCGGGCGCGGCAGCATCATGGACATCGAGCGTGAAGTCGAGTTGGGCGGTCCGATTCACAGCAAGGGCGTGATGATTCTTAATGGCTACCTGACTCAGAAGTATGCGTTGGAGCAACCACTATCATGTGCGGCGCGGCTCGTCTTTGAGCAATCGTATGAGGGCGTCGAAGGCGATAGCGCATCGAGCGCGGAGCTGTATGCGCTGTTGTCGGCGCTGGCAGCTGCGCCTATCAAGCAAGGCATCGCCGTCACCGGCTCCATCAATCAACACGGCATCGTGCAGGCGATTGGCGGCGTGAACGAAAAAATCGAAGGCTTCTATGAAGTGTGCAAAGTGAAAGGGTTGACAGGTGAACAAGGCGTGTTGATTCCGCACAGCAATGCGTCGCAGTTGATGTTACGTGAGGATGTAGTCGAGGCAGTGCGCGCAGGACAGTTTCATATCTGGACGGCAAGCACGATTGACGAAGGCATCGCGTTGCTGACAGGCATGGCAGTAGGCGCGCGTGACGCTGAGGGCAAATATCCAGAGGACACGATCAACGGGCGCATCATGCAACGCTTGGCAAAGTTCGCCGAAGCTTTGCAGAGCATGGCGGACAACAAAGGCGAGAAGGCAATGTCTGAAAAACAATAGGAGGTCAGTATGTCGAATGTCATCGCATTGAATACGCACGCTGAGACGGATGTGGAGTGGTTGGTTTCACAACTCGCCAACGACGATGGTGCCGTGCGTGAACAAGCGCGCAGTTTGTTGGTGCGCGAAGGCAAGCAGGCGTTTGTGCCATTGGTGAAATGCGTCAACGATACGCGCACTCAGGTGCGTTGGGAGGCGACGAGAGCGTTGAGTGAATTGCGCGACGCGCGCGCCGTGCCTGTGTTGATCGAATGCTTGGAAGACGCCGATGAGGGGGTGCGCTGGATGGCGGCGGATGGCCTGATCGCATTAGGCGTGACGACGATTGAACCGCTGTTGCGCGAGCTGGAGTTGCGCTCGGATTCGCTCTTCCTCCGTCAAGGCGCGCATCGCATCTTGCAAGGCTTGTTGGGACGGGACCATTTGCAGGATGTGTTGAATCCGGTTATCAGAGCGTTGGAAGCAGTCGAGCCGGTGGTCACGACACCCTTTGCAGCGCAACAAGCGCTCGTGAGGTTGCGTGAATTACAAACACCACAAGGAGGCGCTATGAATAAAAATCTGGTAGGCACGTGGATGACGCCCAACCCGTACGCCGTCGCGCCGAAAGCGACATTGCCTGAAGTGGACAAACTAATGAAGGAAAAGAGGATTCGTCGTTTGCCCGTCGTCGAGCATGACAAGCTCGTGGGCATTGTCACGCTCGGCGATGTGCGCGAAGCGAAACCGTCGGATGCGACTTCGTTGAGCATCTACGAGCTGAACTATCTACTGGCGAAGCTGACGGTGGATAAAATCATGACGCGCAATCCGGTGACGGTTGCGCCTGAATCCACGTTGCGCGAGGCGGCGAAGCTGATGTTGGAGAAAAAGATCGGCGGCTTGCCCGTCATGGCAGGCGACAAGCTGGTAGGCATCATCACCGAGTCGGATATCTTCCGCGCGTTGGTGCAGGAGCCGGAGATTTGACGTTGCGGCGAGTTAGGCAGAAATCAGCGGAGGGGCGTTGACATCATCATTGGAATCAATGCCATTGCGCGTTGCGCAAACGACTCGCGCAACGATTCAGGTGTGCGAGCTGCGAGCTCTGTGATGAGCTCGCGCGTGCGGGCGAACTCATGCGCGGCTTGGTCGTGCTGCGCTTGCGCGAGATAAAGTTGACCGAGCGCGAGATGAACACGCCAGAGCAAGGGTCGCCGTCCTTGCGTGTGTGTCGCAGCGCACACGGCGCGCAAGGCCGTCTCTGCTTCAGTAAAAAGTTCAAGCTCCATCAACGCCATGCCACGCAACAACCACAAACGTGGAATGACCTTCTCGGCAGTCAAGTTCACCGCCGTGACCATGAGCTGCTCGACGACCTGCAAGGCGCGACGCGATTCGCCCTGCGCGAGCAGCAACTCGGCATAAGCCGCCCAACACTGACGCTCGGCTAAGGTGAGTTGGTTTGAGATGTCACTTGAGGTGTCCAAGACATCAGCCAGCACGGCTTGCGCCTGAGCGAATTGCTGCTGTCGCACGTATGTCGTCGCTAAGAGCGCCGTGAGGTTGCGTGTATGAAACAAAGACCCAACTTCGCGCGCTAATTGCACGCTCTGCGTCAGGTAGCGTTGCGCTTCATCCAACTGCAAAACATGGTGATAGAGCGCGCCCAAGAAACCTAACGCGATGCCCATCCATTGGCGATGTTGGATGTCCCGCGCAATGTCCAAAGCCATCTGGCCCATCACGAAGGCTTGCGTGTATTCACCCTGTTCCCACAAATTACCCACCATGACCGCACGGGCAAACGCTTCAGCCGCGCGTTTGCCAATCGCCTGCGCCAACGTGATGGCTTCCTCACCATCGTGTAGCACCTCACTGAATGCGCGCGCGACGGTGACGGTTGAATCATTGTAGAAGTTCGTGCGCATTTTAGCGCGCATGGCCAGACTCGA
>CAZDYP010000260.1:0-4539 GCA_964509505.1 uncultured Anaerolineae bacterium
CTAACTAATACTTCTTGTTTTAGGGTGAATGCAGCATGGTGAGCTGGTCGAACCATGCGGGTAATTTCATCGCCCGCATGGTTCGACCAGCTCACCATGCTAGTTGTTTTATAAACGTGTTAGTTACTCAGCCGTTGACACTGAGCTGTTGATTACACCCCTCGTGTCTTAATGCCAATAAATGTACCTCGACTATCGGCTTTATAGTAACCGTGGCGCATGGACTCGGCGATGTGCGGTCCCAAGTCGTCGTATTGTTCCATCACCAGATCGAAGCCGACGGCGTGGATGGCTTGTAACAGATACTCCCGTTGAATCCAGAACGAACGGCGATTGTCCCACGAAGCCCAACGCGAATCTTCGCGCCGACCAAACTCCGAGTCATTCCTAAACTCAGTGAACCAGCGCCCACGCAACGATTCATGCTCGCAAAGGGGCGACAAGCCATACTTATCGGCGCTCGTTTGTTCAGCGCGCCAGAGCTTGGACAGCATCCGCCGCACGAGTCGCGGCAAGCGGTCGCGCGCACGCTGATCGGCTTCGGCAAAATGAGTCTGCAAGATTACCAATTTCTTCGTAACTGTCGAGAGGGTCTCCAGAAATTGTTTGGGATGATCGAGATGATACAACAAGCCGCAACAGAAGACGACATCAAAGCTGCCATAGCGCGCAATGTTCCGCGCGTCGTCTTGCGCGAAGTTCAGCTGCGGCAAATGAGTGTGCGCCTTGACGTATTGACAGGCAGCAATGTTAGCCGCGCGCACATCCAAGCCAAGCACCTGAAAGCCCATGCGCGCAAACTCGACCGCGTACCCTCCTTCCAAGCAGCCGAGGTCAGCCAAGCGAAACGGCGCTTTGTCGCCAGGAAACACCGTATCCAAGATCCGTTTCGCCGCGAGGAAGCGCGGCTGTTCCGTCATGACACGACCCATTTCGGGTTTCGTCAACGTGCCATCGTCAAGGCGAATGTTGTGCGAGGTGAATTCAATGTTCATAGATGGACAAAGGGGACATCCCAGCCGCGGTGTCCCCTCTCTTTCTGCTTTCTATTTTCCATTTACGCTGTCGGCAAGTGATAATCCTTGAAGCGGTCGCGCAGCACCTTCTTGTCGAACTTGCCCACGCTCGTCTTCGGTACCGCGTCAATAAACACGATGTCGTCAGGCAACCACATTTTGTTGAATTTGTTTTGGATTGCCTCATAGAGTTCATCCTTGCTGACCTTGCCCTTGAAATCGGGCTTCTCGACGACCAACGCCAACGGTCTCTCTTGCCACTTCGGATGCGGCAACGCGATGACCGCCGCTTCCAGCACTTTCGGATGTCCCATGATCGCGTTCTCCAGATCAATGCTGCTGATCCATTCGCCGCCCGACTTCACCAAGTCCTTCGTGCGGTCGGTGATGTTGATGCAACCTTCAGGGTCAATCGTCACCACGTCGCCTGTGCGAAACCAACCATCGTGGAAGCGCTCTTGATTGCCTTCCAGTTTGTAATACGCGCTGATGATCCACGGGCCCCGCACTTCGAGCTCGCCCATCGTCTTACCATCCCACGGCGCCTCTTTGCCATCTTCATCGCACGCGCGAATCTCCACGCCTGGCACAGCAAAGCCTTGTTTCGCGCGCACGGTGAAACGATCTTCGTCGGACCACTCGCGCATGTAACTCTTCAGTTTGGCGATGGTGCCCAGCGGCGTCATCTCCGTCATGCCCCACGCTTGCAAGATGGTCATGCCAAATTTTTTCTCGAAGGTTTCCAACATGGCGCGCGGTACCGCGCTGCCACCGACCGGCATTACGCGGATGCTGGACACGTCATACTTATTCTTTTCCAGCTCAGCCATCACGCCGACCCAAATCGAAGGCACGCCCGCCGCGATGGTCACGCGTTCCTGCTGAATCAGGTTCAACAAATCGGGGCCCGTCAGATGCGGACCAGGAAAGACCATCTTCGCGCCCACCAAAGCGGCTGTGAACGGCAACCCCCACGCGTTCGCATGAAACATCGGCACCACCGGCAACACGACGTCGGCTTCGGCAAGCCCAAAGCCATTCGTCATCGCTTCGCCGAAGCTGTGCAAGAAAATCGCGCGATGCGAATAGAGCGCGCCCTTCGGGTTGCCCGTCGTCCCAGAGGTGTAGCACATCGCCGCCGCTTCGTTTTCGTTCAAGGAGGGCCACGCGAAACTATCGGATTCTGCCGCCAATAACTCTTCGTACGACGACGCAGGCGATAGCGTGGTCTGTGGCGCGTCACCCATCACGACGAAGTGCTTGACCGTCGTGAGCTGGTCCTTGATTTTTTCGAGCAACGACACGCAGTTGATGGGCGCTGGCGTCGCATCCACCAGAATCACTTTGTCTTCAGCGTGATTGATGATGTAAGCCAGCTGGTCGAGCGGCAAGCGCAAGTTCAGTGTGTGCAACACCGCGCCCATACACGGCACTGCAAAATACGCTTCGAAGTGGCGATAGTTATTCCACGACAATGTGCCGACTCGCTCACCACGCTCGACGCCCAGCCGCTGTAACGCGCCCGCCAATTGGTTGACGCGCTTCACCCAATCGCCGTACGTGTAACGGTGCATGTTGGGACCTTGCTTTGTGGCGATTTCTTTTTGCGGATGAAATTTCGCCGAGCGATCTACAAAATGCTGCAACGTCAATTGATAATCCATCATCAAACCATTGAGCATAATACCCTCCTGTGTGATTAGGGTCCAGTATTCGGTATTGGGGAATCAGTTTTCAGTAATCGGTTTTCAGTGACCAGTGACGAGGCCTGTGACTAACTGAACACTGAACACTCAACACTAAACATTGAACACTGAACACTGAACACTGATAACTGTTGACTGGTCACTGAACACCATTGACCATTCACTGTTTGCGTGAGTGGTTGGATACCACACGCATCGTGCCGTTGGGGACGATGTGCAACGTGCCGTCCGCATCGCGCACGTACGTCACGCGCAAGGTGATGCGCTCGACCTTGCCCGTCACCGCGCCAACCGCGATGACATCGCCCAGATGAAACTGGTCTTCAATGATGATGAGCAGACCGCCTACCAAATCTTGCATCAGCGTCTGCAAGCTCAAGCCAATCGCAATGCCGATGAGCCCCGCGCCCGCGAGCATGGGACCAATCTCGACGCCCAACTGCGAAAGCACGACCAATACCGCGCTGAGTGAGATGATAAAGACGCCAATGGAACGCAGCGCGCCGAGCAAGGTGATGGCTTGGCGTTGTTGTTCGACGCGCAGTTTGCCTGTGTGCTGCGCCAAGCGCCGTTCCAACTGGGTTAGGCTCACCTGCAACGCCTGATAGCAGAACACGGCGACGAGTAGCGTCAACCCAACGCGCACGAATGGTGTGCGTAGCAACGACCAGAGTTCCGTCAGTGCCTCTGTCATCTTACGCTCCGTAGCGCGCAAGTTTGCCGGCGTGTCCTAGCGCTTCAGGCATGATGCTCGTCGCGTGGAACTCGCCCCACACGCCGCGCCGACAATCGCGCTCGCCGTATGTGACGCCGCGCTCGCCACGACACCACTGCGAAGCGAGCAAGGTCGGCACGGGATGCCACGAATGCGATTTCAGCGTGGCGGGCGTCGCATGGTCGCCGGTGATGACGAACACCGCCGGCTTGAGCGCGGTGAGAATCGGCAACGCGGCATCTACTTCTTCGATGACCTGCACCTTCCCAGCAAAGTTGCCATCCTCGCCCATCGAATCGGTCTTCTTGATATGCACGAAGAAAAAGTTGAAATCTTTCCAATGTTTCGCGATGGTCCAGCATTGTTCTTCAATGGATGGTCCCGTGTCCAACAACTGCATGCCGAGCAACGACGCGAGCCCGCGATACATTGGATACACCGCGCACGCCGCCGCCTTCAAGCCGTACACTTGGTCAAACGTCGGAAAGCCTGGATGTCTGGCAAAGCCGCGCAATAGCACCATATTGGCAGGATGTTCGTCCCGCAACAACTCACGCGCTTGCGCGATGAATTGATTGGCAATGTCAGCCGCGCGTTGCGCTTGCGGCGCATGGGCTTCAACGTCGAGAGGCGGACGCCCCAACACCCCGGGGTCGGTTTCGGACAATTCGCCTGACAAGCCTGCGCCGCGCATCACCAACACAAAGCGATGTTCTTTGACGGATTGGACGAAGAGCTCAATACCGTCAATTTTGATGCGCGCTAATTTCGCGCACAGACGTTGATTCATCTCATCCTTAATGCGCCCTGCGCGCCGATCCGTCACATTGCCTTGCGCGTCAACCGTGCAGAAGTTACCACGCGCCGCTACATCGGAGTCGGTCAGATGGAACCCGATGCCCAGCGCTTCAAGCGGGCCGCGCCCAATCACAAATTCGAGTGGGTCGTAGCCGAACAACGAGAGATGCGCCGGACCGCTGCCCGGTGTCACGCCCGGCGCGATGGGGTGACTCAAGCCCAACATGCCTTGCGCTGCCAACGCATCCATATTCGGCGTGCGCGCCGTTTCGAGTTCGGTCAGGCCGCCCGCTTCGCGCGGCAG
>CAZDYP010000261.1:0-1057 GCA_964509505.1 uncultured Anaerolineae bacterium
TGAGTATCACGATTACGCGGTGCAGCTCGCGCCGTATCTGGCGAACACGTCACAGCTCGTGCATCAAGCGCTCGCGCGCGGCGAGCACATCGTCGCCGAGGGCGCGCAAGGCGTGTTGCTCGACATTGACCTCGGCACGTATCCGTATGTGACGAGCTCGCCCACAGGCACGGCGGGCGCGATGCTTGGCTTGAGCGTAGGTCCGCAGACGATTACGCGCGTCATCGGCGTCGCCAAAGCGTTCAGCACGCGTGTCGGCGCGGGGCCCTTCCCATCAGAATTGAACGATGCGATTGGCGCGCGGTTGCGCGGCACGGGCAAGAATCCGTGGGACGAATACGGCAGCACCACAGGACGGCCGCGTCGCACGGGTTGGCTCGATCTGGTTGCGCTGAAGTATGCGTGTCGCATCAACGGCGTGACCGAATTGGTGTTGACAAAGCTCGACATCCTCAGCGAATTCGACGAGCTGAAGGTTTGTACAGCCTATCGCTTGAAGGGCGAAATCATTGAAGATTTCCCAGCGGATGCAGCAGTGCTGGCAAAATGCGAACCCGTCCATACGATACTCAAGGGTTGGCATGAAAATGTGCGTCAGGCGCGCAGACGCAGCGATTTGCCCCAAGCCGCGCGCGACTATATTGAGTTCATCGAAGGACAGATGGGCTTGTGCGCCAGTATGGTGTCGGTGGGGCCGGAGCGGGAGCAGATCATTTGGGGATAAATGGGAGACGGGGAGAAGGGGAACCGAGGAAACGCGGAAACGAGGAAACAGAGAGAGTGGTTCCTGCGTCCGCTCATTTTTCAACTAGAAAGGACTTAGCATGAAAGGACTCAAACCTAATTTTGCAGAAGCAAGACCCGCTGCGCCCGCTAACTTCGTGGGCGAAGCCTATGTGCAGACGCTCGCGCCGGGCGATGGGTCGAGCGATGTCGAAGTGCTGGCGGTGTGGTTCAAGAATGGGGCGCGCAACAAGCCGCACGTGCATCCCACCGACCAACTACTCGTCGGCGTCGAAGGCACATGCGTCGTCGCCACGCAGCATGAGCATATTCA
>CAZDYP010000261.1:1157-4462 GCA_964509505.1 uncultured Anaerolineae bacterium
TGACACGTGACACTTGGCACATGACACATGATGCTTAACACGATGGTTGACTTCTCCACCTACCAATCCGCCTTCTCATGGCGTTATGGCTCCAAGGAGATGCGCGCGTTGTGGAGCGAAGCACACAAGCGCAAATTGTGGCGACGGATGTGGGTCGCGCTCGCAGAGACGCAAGCGGAGCTAGGCATCGTCACAGCAGCGCAAGCCGACGATCTGCGTGCGCATCAGGACGACGTGAACATTGAGCGTGCGCTCGCCATCGAAGCAGAGATTCATCACGACCTGATGGCGGAGGTGCGTTGCTTTGCAGAACAATGCGCTATTGGCGGCGGCATCATCCATCTCGGCGCGACCTCAATGGACATTGAAGACAACGCCGATGTGTTGCGCGTGCGCGACGCGCTCGACCTCGTCATCACAAGGTTGCGGCAGCTCATGACGGCATTCGCCAAGCAAATCGAAAAGTACGCTGACATGCCCACGATGGCGTTCACACATATTCAACCGGCCGAGCCGACCACCATCGGCTATCGCCTCGCGCAATACGCGCACGATTTGACGATGGACTACGACGAATTGACGCGCGTGCGCGCGAATCTGAAGGGCAAGGGATTCAAGGGAGCGGTGGGGACGAGTGCGAGCTACGTCGAATTGTTAAAAGAAGAAAGAAGAAAGAGGAAAGAGAGCGATGAGGTCTTTCCTCTTTCTTCTTTCTTCGCAGACTTTGAAGCTCGTATCATGTCAAAGCTTGACCTCGCCGCGTTCCCCGTCGCCACACAAGTCTATACGCGCAAGCAGGATTGGTTGGTGTTGAACGCGCTCGCGGGATTGGCGCAATCGCTGTACAAGTTCGCGTTTGATTTGCGGCTCTTGCAATCGCCGCCGATTGGTGAATGGTCGGAGCCGTTTCGCGAGCGACAGGTCGGCTCGTCGGCGATGCCATTCAAGCGCAATCCCATCAATGCCGAAAAGATTGATTCACTCGCGCGTTATCTCAAGGTTTTGCCGAGTGTCGCATGGGACAACGCCGCGCACACGCTGTTGGAGCGCACGCTGGACGACTCCGCCAATCGGCGCCTCATCGCGCCCGATGCGTTCCTGTGTGCCGACGAGTTGCTCATCACCACCCAACGCCTGATTGATGGTTTGCGTGTGAACGAGTCCGCCGTCACACGCAACTTTCAAGCATACGGCGTCTTTGCGGCGACGGAGCGGTTGCTGATGGCGCTCGTGTCGCGCGGCGCAGACCGCCAAGCCATGCACGAGCTGATTCGTGACCATGCGATGGCAGCGTGGGTGGAGGTTTCACAAGGTCGCACGAATCCATTGGCGGAGCGACTATGCAGCGATGCGACAGTGTTGCATTATCTCAGCGCCGACGAAGCGCGAGGGGTGTTGGATGCGAGTGGGTATGTGGGAGATGCGGCGGAGCGGGCGAGGGAGCTAGCAAAGGCGATCCGAAAGATTGAAGAATGAAAGGCAAAACCCGTTTTCCAACATGATCGGAAAACGGGTTTTGTTTTGTCTATCTCACATCCCCCTGATCATCTCCACCCTCTCCCGATACGCTTCAAATTCGCGTTGACTGATGGACGAGAAGCCATACCAGACGCGGTCAAAGGTTTCCACGATGGGGCGCAAGGCGTTGGCGATGTCGGGTATATGAGCGACCGCGCGCAAGTATTCACGATTCGTCAACGCGCGGTCATAGCGCAAGCGTCCACGTTCATCGAGCAACAACAATGTTGAGAGATACAGTTGCCGCACCGCCGAACGATAGTCGCCCGCGCTCGCCAGACGCTGGGCGTTGCTCAACGCTTGCGCCGACGTGAGGTTGGCTTCATCGTCCGACGTAATGAGCGGCAATGCGCTTTCCGCCGCCGCATTAAGGCGTAGCTGACGCAGAAAGAAGATGATGATGAGCGCGACCATCATGCCACCCAAGACCATGATGAGTCCACGCATATCATAGATGCCCAGCGCGACATTGCCAAACAAACGGCTCAATAGCTCCTCTAACCACTCTGCCAGCCAATTGCGTTCCTGCTTGAATGGCGGCTTATCGAAAATCTCGCGCAGCTGGTGCAACTCCTCGGCGTTCAGCTCTTTCACGGCTGGGTCGCCTAACGCCGCGCGCAACGCCTGCAAACGCGCTCGCACATCACGTAGCTGTTGCGCTGAAGGCGACGGTTCGCGTAACGACTTCAACACACTCTCGTTGTGGATAGGGACAACTTGCCCCGACGCTAAACGCACCTCGCGCGCCGTCGCCAATGTATCCGCCGCTTGTTGCGCCAGTGTGTGGCGTTTGGCGCTGTCGCTTTGGGTGATGGCTTGATCCACGAGCGCGGCGACCTGCTCGATCACTTGCCGATAGGCTGCCAACGAGAGCGGCTCTTGCGCGTGAGCGACGCGAACAAAACTAAAAATCAAAACCATAAAGACACACATCAAAGTGATACAGAGCATTGCAAAATATTTTTCTTTGTGTTCGTTGTGTTCTTCGTGTCTTTGTGTTGAAAAGCGGTTCATCCGTTTTTCTCCAAGATGCGCAACAAATCGTAGCCCTCGTTGCGTACGCGCAAATCGTAATACACCAACGTATAAGCGATGAATGGAATGGGCAGCAGCAACGTGTTGATGAGTTCGACGACGCCCACCTCTAGCCACAAGCTCAATGCGCCGCGTTGCCACTCAAAGGGCACCATGATGTCTGTAATGATTTGCGCCACATACGAAGGCCCCGACGAAACCAGCCACACCCACAACAGCACCGCCCCCATGACGACCATGACGCGCCGATAATGACCTTGCATGAGACTGGCGCTACGTCGCCACGCGCTGCGGGTCCCATGCCCCTCCAACATGATCACGGGCACCGTCAGCGACCAACGCGCCAGCAGCCAAAGACCGGGTATCACACAAAAAATGATCAAGCAGCTGGCTGCTAGGAACAAGCTCAACAAGCTTTCGTATGGTTCGTTCAACGGACGTATCAAGTCCATGACCGTGCCGAGCAGATAGAACGTAAGAAAAAGGCCCAACCCTTCCACAAAACCAACGACGACCAGCGACAGCTGCGCGAAGAGCAGCCAAACACTGCGGCGCAGGCAGCGCCCATAAGCTTGCCACAACGACACCGTCTGTCCATTGAGCAAAGCAGCAACAACGCACGCTACAACGGCGATGAGCAGCTGATTGATGCACGCGGTTTCAATGCCCCAACTAAGTATGCGAATAGGATAGCGCGTATAATCTTCGGCGCTGAGCAACCAAAACAACGCTAAACTGCTGAATGGCACACG
>CAZDYP010000262.1:0-4443 GCA_964509505.1 uncultured Anaerolineae bacterium
GTGATGAGATAGGGCTTCATACCGCGCGGGAAGTTCAAATCAAAATGTAGATTGTCATAGACAGGATCGAAATGCCGATACGACAAGAAGTACAAATACTTGCCGTCGGGATCGAACGTAGGAGCGACATCGCGCAAGACAGGCTGCGTCAATGGGAATGTCTCGCCTGTTTCTGCGCGCCACAACTTCAACACCATGACCGACAACGACAACGATACGCTGTACGCGAGCCACACGCCATCGGGCGACCAATCGAAGCCGGCAATGCGCGACGACTTGCCTTTGTCAATCGTCTTCAATTCGCGCGTCGTCAAATCCAACACCATCAACTCGTAACGATGGTTGCTGAACGCAATCACATCCTTCTTCGGATTGACCGCAAGCGCGACAGGCCGTCCGATGTCCAAACCCTCGAAGCGCGTTACATTGTTGTGCGTTGGCGTCCCATCGGCGTTCACGATGATAAACGCCTCTTCGCCGCCTTCATCCGTCACCACAATCAGTCGCTTGCCGTCATTCAGCCAATGCGCGAGGCGATAGCGCGCGTAACGCCGACTTACGTCGGCGCTACCATTTTCGCCTCGCTGCGCCACCGCCCCTTCCCAATTCGCAAACGTGAACAACTGCCCACGCGATGTGATAGCTAACGTGTGCCCCTTCGGATGTAGCGTCCAATCGCCGAGATAGCGCGACGTATCCACGAATTTGCGATTGCGTTGCGTCTGCGGTGAATGGAACTCGACGGCGATGCGCCGATTTTCGTCTGTCACGGGCTCAAACAGATACAGTTCCGCGCCCGCATGATAAACAATGCGTTTGCCATCGGTTGCCAGATTGCGCGCGTAAAAATCGTCGTGATGGGTGTGACGGCGCACGTCGCCGCCCGAAGGCAAACACGAATACACGTTGCCGATGCCTTCGTGGTCGGAGATGAAATAGATACGCTCATTCACCCACAACGGCGCGGTCAGATTGCCTTTGAGATCAAGCAAGGGACGATAGTTGCCATCGCCTTCTGCATCAATCCATAGCTGCCCCGCCGTGCCGCCGCGATACCGCTTCCAACGCGCAGGTTCGGCGGTGTTGCGCCCAATGACGCTCGCGCCATCGGGGCCGTAAGCAATCGTGCGTGCGGGCCCGAGGTTCATGCGTTGCGGCGGATTACCTTGCATGTCAACCGTGTAGAGATAGACGAGACTGAGGAACGGTTGCGCGGCATTGCTCGCAAAAATGATGCGATTATCTCGCGTCCACCCGACGACTTGACAACTGAAGCTACCCATGAACGTCAAGCGTTTAGCGGGACCACCCACCGCAGGCATCACGTACACTTCGGCGTGTCCTTCATCGCGGCTGATGAATGCGAGCTGCGTCCCATCGGGCGACAACATGGGGCGCGACGCTTCGCCCAAGCCCGACGTGAGCCGCCGCGCGATGCCGCCGCTTACGGGCGCCGTCCACAAATCATCTTCACACACAAACACAACCGTATCATTATGAATCGTTGGAAAACGATAATAGCCAGATGGCACAAGCAGCTCCTCAACACGACAAATTGAGAAAATAACGAAAACACCAGCGCCAAAGATTGTAACACCAAGACACCAAGACACAAAGGCACAAAGAAAACTTTGCTGCTCTTTGTGCCTTTGTGTCTTGGTAGCGAAAAACTCATTACAATTCGTTGGGCATGGCGCAGTTGCGCCGCGAAGATACAACCCTCTGAAGAGGGCAAGCGAACGCGAAGAATTCTTTTGTTTTCTTCGCGCCCGCCTGCCCTCTTGAGAGGGTCGCCTCTTTGCGGTGCAATGGTCCCACCTGTGTAACTCCTATTGGTTTTTCATGGAGCTGCTGTTTGCCGCGCTGCGCGAATCAGCTGCATTAGTTTCTCCGCGCGCCGCGCCATTTCCGCCAAGCCGTTCTCGCGTTTGACATAATCGCCAATCAACGCGCTGCCCATGCCAATCGCCACTGCGCCCGCTCGAATGTAATCGGCGGCGTTGTCGGGCGTGACGCCGCCCGTTGGAATGAACGGCACCTGGTCGAGCGGCGCGCGCACCGCTTTGAAGTAGCCAAGCTCCGCAGGGAACAGTTTAACGCACGTCGCGCCGCGCTCGTAGGCGTGCATGATTTCCGTCGGCGTGTATGCGCCGGGGACGACGCACACATCATGCGCGACGCACCAATCAATCACGGCGTCGCTCGTGTTCGGCGCGACGATGAATTGCGCGCCCGCATTCACAGATTGCTCGGCTTGTTGCGCCGTCAACACCGTGCCAGCGCCAATGAGTCCCGCAGCGCTGACCTCGCGCCGCATGAGCGCGATGCCTGCGAGCGCTTGCGGCGAGTTCATCGTCACCTCAATCGCAGACACGCCCGCAGTCAACAGCGCGCGCGCGAGCTGCGCGAACCAACCAACGTAGTCGCCGCGCAAAATTGCAATCGCGCCTGTGCGCTGGATATGGGCTTTGGTTTCGAGTGCTTTCATAAGAGTAGCTCCACTGGAACTGGCTTTCGATTCATGGATAAACTACGAAGACGCGAAGCGGCGCGAAGAACACAAAGAGCTACTGACATATTTGCGTGTTCTTTGTGTCTCTTTGTGCCTGCGTGCTTAACTAGAGTTCATCCCGCTTCAAAAACACGCTCATGCAATGTATCGCGCCCCAGCCCTTCATCAGCTCGCTCACATCGAGCTCGATGACCTCGACATCTTTGCTCTCCAACACTTCGCGCGTGCGGGGGTTGCCTTTGGGCATCACGACCTTGCGCGGCGCGAGCGCGACCCAATTCAGTCCCATGCTGTTCTTCACCTCGTCAATCGAGGGCGCTTCGAGTACCTCATAGTCACGTTTCTTCAACGCCATCACGACCTCGTGCGGCACTTGCCACGGGAACACCATGCACAAGTTGTAATCGAGCATGTTCATCAAGCCGTCCACATGCGCGTGACCATACGGAATTTGAAACGGCACAATCTCCTCGACGCCCATGCCACGCAACGCCTCGCTCACTTGGCGCGCGCCCTCCGCGTTGCACCGCACGCCCGTGCCAAGAATCACCGTCTTGCGATCTACCCACAGCGCGCACGCGCCTTCAAAGACACCTGTGCCTGTGACCGTGCGGACGATAGGCACGCCATGCTTCGCCAATGTCGCCGCTGCATAACGTTCCTCGCCGCGCCGAAACGGCATCGCGTGTCGCGCGAGGATGGCGCCTTCGGGCGTCATGAATACCGAGTCACGCATGAACAACGCATTCGGTCGGTCAGGGCGCATCTCCTCAACCAACACCACTTGCGCGCCGTGTTGCCGATACACGTTGACGAGCACATCGAATTGCGCGCGCGCAATTTCTGGATTCATCACGGCGAGCCAACGCCACCGCTTCGCATCGGTCACCGCTTCGATCTCTGCACCGGGGCGACGCAACATCACTGCGCGCAACGCGCCGACTTCCGACGCGCAACCCCAATCGCCCCAATACGGTTTGATTTGCGCGCTGAACAACCCTTCATCCGCAAACCATTGTTCCGTAAATTCGACATACGCTTCGTTAGACATGCTTGCATCCTTATCAAATTCCATACCTCACGCCAAGCCGCAAAGTATTCGTAAAGAGCGCAAAGATTGGTAGCGCTACGGACGTGAATATGGAGCAACGTGATGAGCTTGTCGAACCATGCGGGTTGGTAAAGTCACCGCACCTTTCGGCAAGCTGCATCCCCTTAAGAGGACAGGGGCGCTGTGTTCTACATCAAAATCAGGAGAGTCAAAGCGTTGCGCGCTTTGCGTTTCTTGGCGTCTTGGCGCGAGAAATTATTTCGCGAACTGGCTAACCTCGACCTCACCCAACGCCCGCCGCAAATCCTCGCTTCGCATGATGATTGTCGCACCGCGCACACCTGACCCAATGGAGATTTCGCTGGGCGCGAACACACTCTCATCCGCCAACACGCGCATCGGCTTAGGCAACCCGAATGGTGAGACCGCACCAATCTCATAGCCCGTCACTGCGCGCACTTCATCTTGCGTCGCCATCGTCACACGCGACTGCCCCAGATAACGGCGCAACGCGGGCCATGATACTTGCCGCGCGCCCACCATCAACACCATCACATGGGCGTCTTTGGCGAGACGAAAGACGATGCTCCGCACCACTTGGTCGGGCGATTGTCCGCGTTCTTGCGCCGCTTGCTCCAATGAGTGAATTGGTCCCACATGACGAAACAGACGATGGGGAATGTTCAATTGAGTCAAGACGAGCGAAACAGGCGTAGCGTCGGTCACGGAGAAGATTATGCCAGACGCGATACGAGAGGTCAAAGCAGTAAGCAGTAAAAAGTAGTCAGTAGTCAGTAGCCCGTAGCCAGATTTGCAACCACACAGCTGGCTACTGACTACTGGCTACTGACTACTGGCTACTGACTACTGGCTACTGACT
>CAZDYP010000263.1:0-4438 GCA_964509505.1 uncultured Anaerolineae bacterium
AAAACTTTCGCACACCGCCGCGAGCCGTTTGCAGCCAGAGAAGCCGCCCCAATAATGATGGTCACACAACACGACATGCGCCGCGCGCAGCTCAACCGCTTCGGCGAGTGTGTCGAAATCGGTGATGACCATGTTGCTGCTTAATGGAATGTTAGTATGCCGCGCCACCGTCGCCATACCAACGAGTCCGTGCGTCGGGTCTTCGAGATATTCAAGGTCGCAATCTTCCAATGCTTTCGCGATACGGATGCTCGTCTCGACCGACCACACGCTGTTCGGGTCAATACGAAGTTGGTCTTTCGGGAATGCTTGACGCAACAAACGCATCGTCTCGATTTCGTCGTCGGGTGGCAACACACCGCCTTTGACTTTGATTGACTTGAAACCATACAACTCGCGGAACTTGCGCGCGAGCTCGACCATCGCTGCAGGCGTGTTCACATCGCCCCATGGGTCATTCGCGCCTTCATATTTGTAGAAGAGATAACTGGAGAACGGCACGCGCGGGCGCACGAGGCCGCCGAGCAAATCATAGACAGGTCGCCCCGCCGCGCGAGCCACCGCATCCCAACAGGCGACCTCGACGATGGAGAAGGCGCGCGAGCGGTCGCGCAGCTTCGCGCGGATACGCTCAAGGTGATACGGGTCTTCGCCGCGCAGCGCATTTAACGAACTTTGCAATTCGCCCATCGCGCTGATGGGACCTTCGGACAAGCCGACGATGCCTTCATCGGTTTCAAGTTCGACCACGACGCGCAACGCATACGGCGCATGAACGCCCCACGAGTTGCGGAGCGGCGGGTCAGGCACCGCAACGGGAGTGAGTTTGAGATTGGAGATTTTCATAGGTGGTAATTGGGCATTGGAGATTGGGAGATACACGATGCAAGATACACGATGCAGGATATAGCTTGCTCATCCTGTATCTTGTATCACATATTGTGCATCGTGTATCCCGCATCCTGTATCCTGCTTCCTGTATCATGTATCTCGCATCTTAATCAACGGCAACTGCACAATCGCCCCATACTCCATCACCGCAGGTGCGATGTGCGGCGCGGTTTGTGGCAATGCGGCGAGAAAGCGATTGAGCAATACATCGGGTTCTTGGTCAGGCTTTTGCAGCAAGCCGTAGTGCATCGGGATCACGGCTGACGGCGCGAGGTCGGCGGCGAGCTGCGCGGCTTGCTCGGCGCTCATGTTGCCGCCACGCCCGTTGATGGGCGCGAGCAACACATCGGGTTTGTGTTCGCGCGCAACCATCAAACACGGATCGTATTCCGTATCGCCTGTATGATAGAGTGTGACGTTGGGCAAACGAATCACGTAGCCTTGCGCGTCGGGCGCAGTGTCTTGATGGCGCGCGGGAATAGCGGTGATGGTTGCGTCATTCACAGCATAAGATTCGTTGGGACGCAAGGTGATGATGTGCTCGGCAGCGATGCCCAACTCAATCAACTGCGCCTGTCCCGTCGGCGGCGCGATGAAGCGCGCGTGTGGTTGCTGTTGCGCGATGGTGGGCAGGGCGTGAACGTCGAGATGGTCACGGTGCGTGTGTGTGATGAGGATGAGGTCGGCAGGCAAGTCGTGTGCGGACAACAACGGCGGGCGCAAGCGATCGGGCCACTCCGTCAGAAATGGATCAACGACGAGCTTCAGTCCATTCGCCAACTTGAGGAAGAAACCCGATTGCCCAAGCCACACCAACCAATTGTGTTGCATGGGCAACGCCGCGAGTCGCTCGCCCCACGGTAACGGATACGGCGGCGCAGGCGGCACGATGCCATCTTTATACCACGATGCGATCATCGTCTCGCTGTCGTCTTGCGGCGTGAAGCCGATGAGCTCGCGCGCATGAGTCATGTCCCACCAACGGCGCGTGTTCATGGAACAGCTATAGACCAGCGCACAGCCGATGCCTTCCGCAACGATGGCGCAACGGAACAGCTCTGCCAGATCGCGCTCGCTCATCCACAACGCCCACGCGCGCGGCGTGCCGAGATAAGGACTGTCGGGGTCAGGTGTGACCGAACCCAAACGCAGACAGACCGAAGTCACACCAAACGCATCCGCATAGTAGCGCGCCAATGCTTCATCAAACACTTTGCTCACACCATAGAATGAATCGGGTTTGGTCGGCGCGTTAGGCATAAGCGGCAACGTGGTGGGATAAAGCTCATCTTCTTTCCAACGCGGCAACTGCAATAAGGGACTGTGATGCTCGACGGTGTGATTGGTGCTGGCGAAGACGATGCGCTTCACGCCGTTGCGTCGCGCTGCTTCGTAAACCTGATAGGTGCCATTGATGTTCGCGTGCAGGAGATTAGCAAAGTCGGCATGCACACGCGCATCGCCCGCAAGATGAACGACGGCGTCCACGCCCGCCATCGCACGGTCGAGCAACGCTGCGTCAGCGATGTCGCCGACGAACGCATCGGGTGCATCGGGGCGTGGCGAATGGAGGAGCAAGCGCAAGCGAAAGTGTTGCGCGAGGACGGGACGAATGACACGCCCGACTTTGCCGGCTGCGCCAGTGACGAGGACGAGTTTTTGAGATGTGGTCATAGAGTTTTAATGGAACCACAGAGACACTAAGTCTGTAAGTCGGATTGACAATCCGACCTACATCATACTAGGCGCAGAGAGCGCAGGGTTTTTCTCTCTGTGTTCTCTGCGGTTCTGTGGTGAGATTAGCTACTTGATGAGGTTGCCGCGAATGTAATCGAAGTTGATGTCTTGCCCAAGCCCTGACTGTTGCGAGACGTGAACGTAACCTTCATTGTCCATCGGGTCGTCAATTGAGTTGAGCCACGGCTTGGGTTGTTCCCAATCAATGAAGGGGTGCAGCAAGCCGCGCTCATAGTATTCGCCGGGAATGCCCATCGCACAGAGCGCGTGCAAGTTCGCCGCGCCGCCGCCATGCACTTCCATCGCCATGCCATGCGCTTCGGCGAGATGCGCGACCTTCATCAACGGCGAGATGCCGCCCAAGTCGCCGACGCCGCCGCGCACGACATCGGCCGCGCCGCGCACAATCCATTCGGCGCGCGTGTGGAACTTGCCTTCAGCCGTCTCGGGCCCGACGATGAGCAATGATGTAAGTTGTTCGGTGAGCCACACGTAAGACGAGATGCTATGCTCATCCATCGGCTCTTCCATCCAATAGAAGTTGAGCTGTTCCAAACCTCTGCCCAACTCTAACGCTTCAGCGCGGCTGTAATAATGGAACGGGTCAATCATCAATACCATGTCGGGCCCGACGGCTTCGCGTACGGCAGCGCATGCGGCGAGGTCGCGCTTCACGTTGGGCGCGCCGGGCATGGGCGGCTGCCAGGTGTGCAGCTTGAACGCGGTGTAGCCGCGCGCCTTGCATTGCAGCGCGAACTTCGCATACGCCTCGGGCGTGTCCAAGCCATCCTTCAAATCGTCGCCGCACATCGTGCTGGCATACGCTTTCACCTTGTCACGGTACCCGCCAAGCAATTTGTACACCGGTTGGTTGAGCGCGCGTCCCGCCAAATCCCACAACGCACAATCTACTGTTGCGAGATAGCGATCGAGAAGCGTTTGATAGAGGCGCTGATGTTCCTTGAGCTGTTGCCACAAGCGCTCCCGATAGAACGGGTCCGCGCCGACGAGCGTCGGCTTGACGTACTGCTTGATGACTTCAGGGTCCGCGCCAAACGCATAGCCCTCGACGCCCGCATCGGTGCTGATGCGGAGCAACGTCTGCTTGGCGTCGTGCTCTGCGCCCGGATGCGTGTGTCCTTCCGAATCACGGACGATATTCGATTTGTAATGGAAGGTTTCGGTGATGAGGTCAACGATTTTCATAAGTCTCCGATTACTTGGTATCTTACCCTAGCTGAAACATTGTCGCATTCTAACATGATGGGGAGTTATGACCAAACGGTATTTTTCTGGTTGCAAAGAACAGAAACCCGCTTTCATGTTGAGAGCGGGTTTCTATACAATGAGTGTAACTGGACTGACGTATTTTATGGGTAGGGACGATAAAGTGGTGGAGAACCATTTTGGATGAATGGAATATAAACAGGTTGACGCGCGACGAATTTAACCGCATCCACACCCAAGTGGCGCGTTAAATCTACCTCATAAGTGTAGTCCGTCACGGACACAGCTCCAGACGGGTTGCTGCCCGCATTGAAGCGGTACAGTCCCAAGCACAACCAGCGGTTGGAGGTGCCTAATTGATCAACGACGGCCTCGTTATAACCACTCAACGAAGCGATAGAATAACGGGCTTGCCAGCTAGTTGCATTGTTGCTGGGTATGTAAACCCAAACCTCATAGAATCCGCCCAGTGAGAGAGTTGGTTGCCAACGCGCGTAGTAATCAATATCAAAGTTAATACCAACCCACCACATATCGTTGTTGATCCCCGCTCCAGTGAAATAGTTCCACTTGGGGCAATAGC
>CAZDYP010000264.1:0-4417 GCA_964509505.1 uncultured Anaerolineae bacterium
AATTGGCAGGTGAAAACGCTGGGGTTGTAAGTCGGATTGCCAATCCGACCTACAATTGGCAGGTGAAAACGCTGGGGTTGTAAGTCGGATTGCCAATCCGACCTACAACTGCGGTTTGGAATTTGAGATTTGGGAGTTGGGATTTTGAACTTAGAGTGTGTTTTGAAATTCAGACCCTAAAGGTTTTTCTGGCGAAGCGGGTTCACAATTTGCACAGAAAGCTTGCGTGAAATGCTTTTTTGCTTGCAAGCGAAACCTTTAGGGTCTCGGTCTTATATTTTCAAAACACTTTCTTAGGAGTTCTCCATGCAAATCATCCGCCAACGCGCCTACGCTCGCGCAGGCTTCATCGGCAATCCATCCGACGGCTATCACGGCAAAACGATTTCGTTCAGCGTGAAAAATTTTTGGGCAGAGGTCACGCTCTATGAATGGGATACCGTCGAGATTGTGCTTGCCGAAGATGATCGGGCGCGTTTCGCTTCAGTGCAAGACCTCGCGCGCGATGTGCAATTGCATGGCTACTATGGCGGCATTCGCCTCATCAAAGCGACTATCAAACGTTTTGTTGAGTATTGTCGTCAACAAAACTTGACGTTGCATGAGCGCAACTTCTCAATTCGGTACACGACGAACATCCCGCGTCAAGTGGGATTGGCGGGGTCGAGCGCGATCATCGTCGCCACGTTACGCTGCTTGTTGGAGTTTTACAATGTGACGATGCCACGCGAGGCGCAACCAAGTTTTGTGTTGGCAATTGAGAATGAGGAGCTGGGCATCGCGGGCGGTTTGCAAGATCGCGTGATTCAAGTGTATGAAGGTTTGGTGTATATGGACTTCGCTAAAGCGCGCGAGCAAATCGTTCACGGTTACAAGTGTTATCATTACGAACCACTCGACCCCGCGTTGTTGCCGCCCGTTTATGTGAGTTATCATGCGGGACTCAGCGAGCCGACTGAAGTGTTCCACAACGATATTCGTGGACGTTTCAATCGTGGCGAGCCACAGGTTGTGAATGCGATGCAGCATTTCGCGTGGCTGACCGCCGAGGCGCGCACGGCTTTGTTGCAAGGTGATGTGGAGCGCTTGGCGCGGTTGCTCGACGAGAATTTCGATACACGACGCAGCATTTATAATTTGCCCGCCTGGCAAGTGCAGATGGTCGAGGCGGCGCGGGCGTGCGGCGCAAGCGCGAAGTTCGCTGGCTCGGGCGGCACAATTGTCGGCACGTATCACGACGAAGCGATGTTCGAGCGGGTGAACGCACGCATGGCGGAATTGAATTGCCGCACCATTAAACCGCAATTGATGTAGTGGCGGAGCTCTCCAGCGGCGTTAGAGAACGTCGCCGCCTTGCCAGGTACAATTGGGGGAGATGAGCGTGGTGAGTTCGTCGCTGGCGAGACGGACAAATTGGAAATTTGCCCTACAAATTCGGATTGAGGAATGACGCATGAAATACGGAACGGTACAAGGCGTTGACAAAAAAATCTCGCGGCTTGTGCAAGGCACAGTCATGTTCAGCACGAAAACGCCGGATAGATGGATGCAGCTCATGGACGATGTGTTTGCAGCAGGCGGTAACGCCTTCGACTCGGCGCATCAATACGGCAATGGCGAGTGTGAACGCATGTTGGGCAAGTGGATCACGGAGCGTGGTGTACGCGAGCAAGTCGTGATTCTGACGAAGGGCGCGCATCACACGATTGATCGTCGCCGCGTCACGCCCTTCGACATCACCGCCGATTTATTTGATTCGCTCGCGCGACTGAAGACCAATTACATTGATTTGTATGTGTTGCATCGCGATGACCCTAACGTGCCTGTCGGCCCCATCGTCGAAATTTTGAATGAGCATCAGCGTGCGGGGCGCATTCGCGCCTTTGGCGGCTCGAACTGGTCCATCGCGCGACTCGAAGCGGCAAATGCGTATGCCCGTGAGCATGAGCTGACCCCCTTTGCCGTGAGCAGTCCACACTTCAGTCTTGCCGAGCAAGTGCGTCCACCATGGGAAGGGTGCATCAGCATCAGCGGCCCACAACACGCCGACGCGCGTGCGTGGTACATACAAAATCAAATGCCCATGTTCGCATGGTCAAGTATCGCTAACGGTTTCTTCGCGGGCAAATTTGACCATCGTGACCGTGAGGCTTTCCAAAAAAATTTGGATTCGTCGTCGGCGCAAGCCTATTGCCATGAAGACAACTTCGAGCGGCTTGAACGTGTGGCGCAACTTGCCCAAGAAAGGGGCTTGACCATTCCGCAGATTGCAATGGCGTACGTGCTGAATCAACCCATGAATGTATTCGCGTTGGTGGGTAGTCAGAGCGGCGACGAATTCAGAGCGAACGTCGTCGCGCTCGAAACACAGCTGAGCGACGACGCAATGGCTTGGCTCGATTTGCGAAGCGACCGCCGATAGAAAAGACCCTTCGAGTTGGTTAAACTCGAAGGGTCTTTTCTATTTTCTTCTGATTATTGCAAGACGTGTATCGCCAAGCGCAATATCACTCGCACAACGCTGCCGATGCTTGGCACATCTACCCACTCGTCGCATTGGTGCAAACCCTCGCCGCGCGGGCCAAAGTAAATCGTCGGAATGCCGAGGTCGGCAGCGAAGTAATTTGCATCGGCGACGCCCGTTGAGTAGCCGTATGATGGCGCGTGTCCTGTCTCAGCAGTGTAGGCATGCGCGAATTGTTGAATCATCGGATGATTGGGAGAGATTTCCCACGGCGGATAGTAGGGTGGGTCAAGCTGGAAGGTGAAGCGCGCAGGCGAATGCAAACGTTCAGCTAACGCTTCCATCTCTGCTAACACGCTCTCACCCGTTTCGCCGGGGACAATGTGACGATTGATGGTGAAGCGCGCTTGCTCTGGCACGGTGATCACGTATTGGGCATTGCCGCTGTGGAATGACAACACACATTGCGTTGCAGTGAGACGCGGATGTTGTCCCAACTTCAGATCGTCCAATTTCGCAACGAGTTTCGCGCCTTCGACGGCGGCGTTGATGCCCTCGGAGGGCCAAGAACCATGCGCCGCTTTGCCTGTGATGTCAGCGCGCACCAACACTTTACCTACCGCGCCCAAGATTGCTTGGGGCCACGATGGCTCGGTGACAATGCACAAATCTGCTTGGTATTGCGCTTTCACCAACGCGAGTGCGCCAAGGGAATACGCTTCTTCATCTACGACTGAGGTGAAGATAACCGTGCCGCGCCATGAGTCTTGGCGTTGCGCCAGCGCGCGTGTGATGAGCATGTTCGCGGCGACGCCTGCTTTCATGTCGCACGCGCCCAGTCCATAGAGTTTGTCGCCGTCACGCTTGCCTTGCCATGGATCGCACGACCAACCTTGCGCAGCAAGCACCGTATCCACATGTCCATTTAACAACAATGTTGGGCCCGCGCCGTTCTCGATGCGCGCAATGACATTCGGACGATCACCTTCGGTTGCCATGAATTCGTGAGCAATGTTGTGGCGCGTGAACCATGCGCCGAGCGCGCGTTGCGCGTTGCCTTCTTCGCCCGGATAACTTTTGATGGAGACGAGGTGTGCCGTGAGCGCAGCGGCTTCTTCGATGTTAGAAGATTGGGATAACCATGCCGTATCAATCATGGATGAAACCTTTTGAGTGGAATAGACGTTTTAATGAGTGAGTTAGCATACGCTGTAAAACTTTTGGTGTGCGGTTGCGTATATCATAGTGGAGAGTCACGTTACTATGCTATTGGTTGTGTAGATTGGCTAACTGCTTATTGTCGAAAACAAACAAAATTCTTACAACTCTCTCATGCGTAGTTAATTTTGATGGACTAATCTAACCCCAACGCATGACACTTCAAGCAAAGGAATGGAGGCTATGCATACATCTGTTTTGCAATCGCGCGATTTGATCTTGAACTGGCACAATCGCTCGGCGTCGTTGCGTGGTCGGCAAATCAAACTCGCGCCAAAGGAATTCGAGCTGCTCGCCGATTTGATGTCCCATCGCGGACAGGTGCGCTCGCGTGAAAGCTTGTGTCGCCAATTGTGGGGGGCGCCGACGAACAATCTTGACATCTATATTCAAACCTTGCGCCGCAAGATCGAAGAGAACCCCAACGTGCCGCAACGGATTCTCTCGCAAGGGAGTGGTTACCGCTTTGCCGATTGATTTTCCTGTGAACGCATAACAACCAGCGGTAGGAGCAAAGCATAGCCAGCAAAATTTACGAGAGTCGCTCCCTCTCCCTATGCTCTGCTCCTACAATCGGATTGCTGCCTGAAGCCCAAAGACCCACAGGGTTCTTTGGGCTTTGCGCTTTGCGCTGAGGCGCGCTTGCGCGTTAGAGAACGCCGCCTCCTCAGCGAGTGTTGTGAAATTCAGACCCTAAAGGTTTTTCTGGCGCAGCGGGTTCACCAGTGGCGCCGC
>CAZDYP010000265.1:0-4340 GCA_964509505.1 uncultured Anaerolineae bacterium
TGGCGCAGTGGCATTGTGTTTCGTGAAGAGTCGTTTGCCGCCAGTGGAGGCCGATAGGATGGCTCATGAAACGCCGCTCACTTAAAGAACCCACGACCGCTGGTCGCGCAGCCTATCGAAGGAAATGCGGGGAAAGGGCGGATTGCCCTTTCCCCTAATCTCCCCTATTTCCTCTAATTTCCCTTGCTATACTGTGCGCGGGCACAAATTGCGCTTTTTCGCTCCTGCTGGATTTGCAATCCAGCAGCGGCGGATTGCAAATCCGCCGCGAGCGGGCGGCAAACAAAAACGCAGATTGTGACCGTGCCGAGTATATCTAACTGGGTGCAAACCACTCCATCTTCAATTCAGCCCCGCGTGTCTTCAACATCTTCGCTAGCGAGGGAATCTGCCCCGTCGCCACAAATTGTCCTTTGACTTGACCGGCAGCATCTACGCCTTGTTGCTCGAAGCGGAAGATGTCTTGTGTTACGATGACATCACGCTCGACGCCTTGCACTTCGGTGATAGCTATGATGCGGCGTTTGCCATCGCTCAGTCGCTCCAACTGCACCATCACATCGATTGCCGAGGCTAACATCTCGCGCGCCCCACGCACGGAGACCGATGGATTGCCCATCGTCACCATCACCTCCAGACGCGCCAGCGCATCGCGCGGATTGTTCGCATGGAGGGTAAACATGCTCCCATCATGTCCCGTCCGCATGGCATCCAGCATATCGAATGCTTCGCCGCCTCGCATTTCTCCCATGACGAGACGTTCAGGGCGCATCTTCAAGGCGTTCTGCACCAGGTCGCGCATCGAGACTTCGCCTCTACCCTCGATGTTGGGGGGGCGCGTTTCTAGCAAGACTAAGCGCTTGTTTTTCAACTGCAATTCGCCTGCGCTTTGCATGGCGATGACACGCTCATCGTCGCCAATCCAACTCGCCAACAGATTGATGACAGAGGTTTTGCCTGTGCCTGTGCCACCTGTGACGACGAGGTTCGCGCGCCCGTGCACACAGGCTTGTAAGAATTCGAGCATCGCGACAGTGCACGCTCCATTGTTCACCAGAAACTCGGCGGTGATGGGCTTGATACGCATCTTGCGAATGACCATCACGGGGCCCACGAGCGAGATGGGCGGGATGACGACATGCACGCGTGAATCGTCAGCTAAACGCACGTCAATGAATGGGTGCGATTCGTCCACCTTGCGCCCTGCCATTGCAAGAATGGCGGCGATGGTTTCCATCAGTTGAGCGTCATCGCGGAACGGCGAGGGAGTGATGTCTTCGAGTTGTCCGTGACGCTCGACGTAAACATGCTGAGAGCCATCAATGAGAATTTCGTTGATGACGGGGTCTTGCAAAATCGGCTCAAGGGGCGCTATGGGATTGTTACTCATAGGTTTCTCCTGTTTGGCGAACCTTGCGAAGGCAGCGTTGTTTGCGGAACCTTCGCAAGATTGCCCTGATTGATTTGATTGACCCCAGTATAACGTCAAAGCGTGCGGCATGTAACGGGCAAATACACAGTTTGTGACCTGTTAGAATGAACAGGGAACATGGCGAATAGCGAATAGCCAATGGCTATTGGCTATCGGCTATCCGCCATTGGCTATCGGCTATCTGCCATTTTCACCCACCCCATCCGCATCGCCACTATCGCCGCCTCCGTGCGTGAGCTCACGCCCAACTTCGAGTAGATGTTATCCAGATGGAAGTTCACGGTGCGCGGCGTGACAGATAATCGTTTGGCAATTTCCTTGTTGCTCAAGCCCTCTGCTAATAACTGTAACACTTCCATTTCACGCGCGGTGAGCATGGGTAGCGCCGTGACTGTCAAACGCACCGCCAACTCAAAACCGCCGCTCTTGCGCGTCCCCATGTCAACCTTGCCCCCTAATTGCTCGATGCGCTGACAGGCAGCGCGCAACGATGCCACACCTTCGTCGCCTGTGCCATTGTCGCCGATGCTGAAACGTATTTGCTCATCGCGCCGCTCAAGGCGAATCGTGAGTTGCGTTGCGTGTGCGTATTGGATGGCGCGATTGAGCGCGTCTTGGGTCAGGCGAAACAGCGCGAGCTCGATGGGTGTGGGCAATCGTTCACGCAGGCGTTCCAACGCGAGCGTGATGGTCGCGCCGCTTGCGCGCATTGCTTGTCCTGCGAAGGCTTCGAGCGCGGGCTCAAGTCCCAACGATTCCAATGTGCTAGGATGCAGGTTCGCTTCGAGGTCGCGCAGCTGTTGGAGCAGTTGTCGCGCCAACGTCGCCAACACCGATACTGCCATACGCGCCGTCGGATGCGCGCCTAATGATTGCTCATACGCATTCGCTTGCGAGAGCAACAAATTGAGCGGATCCGCCAATTGATTTTGCAGGAGGTTCGCCAAACGTTTGCGCTCTGCTTCAATGACCGTCGCAAGGTCTTCCGATGCCACATACAACAGCAGCTCTTGTGTGAGGCGCGTGGCTATCGGCTCTGTGGGCAACATCAGCAAGGGGGCATCATCCGCCGCTTCGGGCGTTGGCTTGGGCGTGGTCGTCGAGGACGTATGAATGATACGCTCTAGCAAGGTTTGTGGTTCGTGTGGCGTTGCGGCAGAAATAGTATCGCTCGCCTTAGATGTGGCTGGTGTGTCAGGCAACGCCGCCAACGTCGCTTCAGCAGAGGCGTAACGCGCGTCGGGGTCTTTGGCGATGAGGGTGAGGATGATGCGTTCGATGTCGGTGGGGATGCTCGGCGTCACGATACGCGGCGCTGTGATGGGCGAATGCAAAATGTTCGCCAGCATCGTCAGCGTGTCGTTGCCCTCGAAGGGCAAACGCCCCGTGAGCAACTCGTACCACACCACACCAACCGCATACAAATCACTGCGCGCAGTCGGCGCCTCACCGGTGATGACTTCGGGCGACATATACGACACGGTGCCAGAGAGTGAGCCTTCTTGTGTCAGTCGCAGGTCGCCTTCCGCTAAGGCGAGTCCGAAGTCCATCACTTTGACATGACCTTCAGGCGTGAGCATGATGTTTTCTGGTTTGATGTCACGATGGATGATGCCTTGTGCATGCGCGTAAGCCAGTGCGCGCAGCACGCCGCGCACCACGTCTAACGATTCATTCACATTCAATACGCTGCGCTCATGCAACCATGCGCGCAATGTCCGCCCCGCAATGTGTTCGAGTACGAGATAATGCCACGCCGCATCGTGCGCCACGTCGTAGAGCGTCATCACGTTAGGATGCGACAAGCGCGCCACCGCACGGGCTTCGCGCAAGAAACGCTCGCGCGCTTCGTCGTCTTGCATGCGCTCAGGCGCGATGAACTTAATCGCTACGTCGCGCGCCAATATTTCATCGTGCGCGCGATAGACGACACCCATGCCGCCTTTGCCAAGTTGCTGGACGAGGCGATAGCGATTGTTCAAGACGGGAGGTGGATTGTAAAAAGAAACGGGCGGAGGACTCATGCCTTTGGGATTATCGTGCAGTAGGCGCATTCGCAAAATGTCCGTGCGCGATGCGATACTCGTTAGTGTGCGGCACAAACACAAATGTCACGGGACCGTGTTGTGAGGTGTTCGCGCCTGCGCGTTGAAAGTGCCAAGCAGCGCATACGGTTGCGACCTCGCCATGCCATTGTGTCACGACATCGGTCAGCCACAAGCGATTGCCCGTTGTCTTGCCGCCGCTCACAAAGCCAAAGCGCAGATGATGTTGGCGCATGGCCTCAATGCCATGAATGAGTCCGTCGAACTCCGACGAGAAATAGGTCACGCTGTCGTCAGGCACAAACAAGCGCTCCACTTGATCGAGGTCATAGGTGTTCCAAAATTGTACCCATGCGTCGAGCGTGCGTTGAAGTTGTTTGGACATTTTTTCCATTGCCATCGTTCCTCAATAGCGATAAGCTTTGGCAGGATAACCAGAGCCCATTTTTCCCCAGACGATTTGCTTGTCAATCGTCAGCTCGATTACGCGAAAATGTCCCGCATTGGCGATGAGCGTGTTGCCATTCCACAAGCGCACGGCTGAGTTTTGCCAATGTGTGCAATGCCCGTTTCAACACGCTTGCGCGCCGCTGCGAGCGCGCGTGATTGCGCGTCGGCTTGGTCGGCGACCTCACCTTCAATGACTGTGCGTAAGCCGTTGAAATCCACGATGATGTCGGGCATGTTCCTTTTCGGTTTCACGCCTAAGGAAATAATGCTTTCAGGCGCGCTGATGATGCCACGCTCTTGCAACAGCTGCGCGAGCAACACATTCAGCACTTCTTGACGATAGGTTGTATCCATTGAGTGTTAATCCATGATTGATGTGATTTGTGCGCGATTATAACACAATCGCTGGTCAA
>CAZDYP010000266.1:0-2323 GCA_964509505.1 uncultured Anaerolineae bacterium
TCCAATCTCCAATTACTAATTACTCATTACTCGCTACTCATTCCTCGCTACCGCTTCCGATACACCTCCAGCACATTCGGTAGCTTCTCAATCTTACCAATAATCGCGCTCAATTGGCTCATGTGTCCGATCAGCAACGTCGCGCTGAGCATCGCCGTTTGTTCGGCAGGGTCGGTGCTGACATTGGCGGCAGTGATGTTCACCCCCTCTTTGGCGACGACGCCCGCCACATCGTACATCAACCCTGGCCGATCAATCGCCATCACACAAATCGGCACAGGCACCAACGTGTCTGCGGCAGGCTTGCCCCACGACACTTTGACGATGCGTTCCTGCTCGTAGTGCGCCGAGAAATTGCGACAACCTTCACGATGCACCGTCACACCGCGCCCACGCGTCAGATACCCAATGATCGGCTCGCCCGGCAACGGTTTGCAACAACGCGCGAGCGTCGTCAACAAGCCCCCCACCCCATCCACCATGATGGGGCTGCGGTCATCCACTTTGGGCAGCTTGATGAGTTTGACTTCGGCGACTTTGTGCGCGTCGAGAAAGCGTGTGATCACCGCTTGCGCGCTCTGATCACCATAGCCAATCGCCGCGAGCATATCGTCCACAGTCTCGTATTTGGCGACAGTGGCAATCTCCTCGAAGCTCTCGTCGCGCGCGCACAGTTTCCGCATCTCTTTTTCCAGCAAATCGCGCCCACGCTCGATCGCTTCAGGCCGCTGACTGCGGCGGAAGTATTGCCGAATCTTCTGCTTGGCGCGATGCGTGACGACATACCCCAAACTATCGTTCAACCAATCGAGGCTCGGTCCACCGCTATTCACGGTCGTGATTTGCACGCGGTCGCCGTTTTGCAATTTGTAGTCCAACGGCACCATACGCCCGTTGACTTTCGCGCCGCGACAGCGTTCGCCAATCGCTGTATGCACCGCAAACGCAAAATCAATGGGCGTCGCGCCGCTAGGCAACTCGATGACATCGCCTTTGGGCGTAAATGCCAACACGCCTTCGGGCGCGAGCTCGCTCGCCACGCTCGACATGAACTCTTGCGGATCTGTCGCCCCTTCTTCTTGCCGCGCTTCGACAATCTGGCGCAGCCACGCCGTGCGATTCTCCATCATCGTGTTGCGCCGATTCGCGCCCTCTTTGTAACGCCAGTGCGCCGCGATACCATACTCCGCAATGTGGTTCATCTCGCGCGTGCGAATTTGCACCTCGAATGGTTTGCCTTGCGGTCCAATGACCGCGGTGTGCAGCGATTGATAACCGTTCTCTTTTTTGTTGGCGATATAATCGTCAAACTCTTGTGGAATCGGCCGCCAGATGCCATGTACGATGCCCAACACCAAATAACAACTATTCGGATCGCTGCTGTTGATGGTGACGCGAATCGCGCGCAAATCGTAGATATGATCAAGGTCGCGGCTCTTCGCCAGCATCTTGCGATAGATCGAGTAGATGTGTTTCTCGCGCCCACGAATGCGGCAATCTACGCCCGCATCGTCTAGTCGCGCGCGCAAGATGCGAATGACGCGCGCTAAAAACTCCTCGCGTTCAGGCTCGGACTCGGCCAGACGCTGCGCAATCTCTTGATATGCTTTCGGTTGCAGATATTTGAAGGCGAGATCTTCGAGCTCCGATTTGAAACGATAGAGGCCCGCGCGATTCGCCAACGGCGCATAGATATCCATCGTCTCGCGCGCGTTGCGTTGCTGCGATTCAGGCGAAACAGCGTCCAGCGTGCGCATATTGTGCACACGGTCGGCGAGCTTGATGAAGATGACGCGCGGATCTTGCGACATCGCAAACAACATCTTGCGGAGATATTCGGCTTCGGTTTGCGCGGGCTTCCAATCGAGCTTAGAAAGTTTTGTCACACCATTGACCAGCTTCAACACCTCCATGCCAAACAATTCTTCGACTTGAGCGGGCTTGACGTTGGGGCTATCTTCGAGGACATCGTGCAACAAGGCGGCGGCAATTGCTTCGGGCTCAAGGCGAAACTCGTCGGCGAGCAGCTGCGCGACGGCGAGCGGATGCGCGATGTACGGTTCGCCCGACTTGCGCTTCTGGTCGCCGTGCGCCTGCGCCGCGAAATCGTAGGCGCGTCGCACCATCGCCACATCCGTGTTCAGGTGATTCGCTTGCGTTTTTTCCAGCAACTGCTCAATCGTCATACATGCCTCTTTCCTAAAATTATAGCAGATTTGCTGGCGGCAGATAGTCGGATAGCCAATAGCGGGTCGCCAGACAGCGTGAGACGTGAAGCGTGAAAAACAGAAACCCGTTTTCTTTGCGAAAACGGGTTTCTGGT
>CAZDYP010000266.1:2423-4326 GCA_964509505.1 uncultured Anaerolineae bacterium
ACGAGCGGCAAGAAAACCTGTACAGCAATATCGCCAATCGCGGATTGCGCTGCGGGCGGACCCGCCACCATCGGCTCAGCCACGTCACCCTCGCGGGTGGGTGCTGTGATGGACAGCGGCGTAGGCTCACTACCCGTTGAGTCGGCGGCGTCCACTTCGATGATGCGGCAAGCGGGACAGGCCGCTTGCGAAACCAGAATCCGGAAGCGACTGTTGACGAATGCGCGCACTTCGACTTGGAAGAGCTTGTTACCCACTTGCGTGTTGGAGCTTGTGATGACGATGGTTTCGGTGATGGTGCCTACATTGGCGCTGACTTGAATGCGCGCTGCCGTCGGCAACACACCATCGAACAACGTGGCGTCCACATCGCCAAAGATAATGGGCATCGTCATCGTCAAGGCTTGACCGGGCGGCATCAAAATGCGGAACAAGCGCGCATCGTTGCGCTCTATGTCAATATTGCCCGACGGGATGTAGCTGATCACGTCGAAGGCAGGGAAGCGCGAGATGTTGCCTGCGCCGTCCTTGACGTGAACGAAAGCATACGCCGTGCCGGGCGCAGAGCCAATCGTCGTGGTCACGATGAACGTGCCTGAGATGTTGTTGCCGCTAGTGGGCGCAGGCAACGGCGTGAAGCTGTTGTTGGCGGTGCCGCACGTCGTTGGAATCCAGCGCCGCTGCGCGCGGCTGTAATAGTAATGCACGATGCAATACGACTGCACGCCCGTGGTGGTAGTGAAGCCGTTGACCACAGAGATCGGATCGGATGCGACGATTTTGACCTTCACATTCGTCGTCGTCGCAATCGCATCGGCGTCGTTGAACACTGTATCGTCGCTGATGAAGGCGGCATGCACGGTGGGCGGTGTCCTGTCGCTGGGGCGAGGGCGCACGGGGAAGAGGCTAGTGGCAAAACTCAAGCCAGCATTCGAGATGGAGCCGGGGAAAGTGGCATTCGGGTCAACGACCACGGTCACACTGCCCTGCCCGATGTTGTTAGGCACATTCACCGTCATCGAGTAGGTCGCAAAGCCGAAGTTGTGGTTGAAGTCTGATGCTTTGATTGGGAACGTCTGCGAGATGATGCCCGACAAGCCCGAGCCACTGAACAGCACACTAATTTTGACGACGAACGTGTTGGTAATGCCCAAATCGGCAATGATGTTAGCGAGGTCCGTTTTTGTGCCAAACAGTTGGACGTTAGCGCCAACGATCAGCGGAGTGCCTGTGTACACCGTTGGTGGGTCAAGGAAGATGTCGTGTGAGTTGGCGGCGAATGGGGTGCCGGGGTTAATCGTGAGTGTCGTCGGAAAGTTGGTGTTTGCATCCAACGTCTTTAGGAAGTCCACGAGCCTCGCTCGCTCTGTGGCATTCGTCAAGACATCGGGGCGACCACTCGCCGTACGATGCGCCACATGTTGCACCACACACGCCAAGGTCTCGCACGCGCCATTGTGATAATAGGGCGGCAAGTTCCAGATGCCCAACAACGATGGAGTGTTGTAGCCATTGCCATTGCCATCGCCGTTGTAATCTCTACCTAGCGCGTCTTGACCATTCGTCGCTTTCTCTACCCCACCGATGAGCGGTTGCCCCGGAATTTGTGTCGTGGTCGTGACGTTCAGATTGAACGAGCCAACATTGCGCAACGGATTAGTTGTGCTGGAATAGAATTGCGTCGTCGTGAGTGGGTTGGTGCCGGGGAACAGGTTTGCCCCTGCTTCGGTGAAGACATTCGCCGTTGAGGGTGGCGAGGTAAAGTCTTTGGAGCTGAGCGTCCACTTGGTGCCGCCATGACAGCTAGCGCAACCTGCTTGGAAGAACAAATTGCGCCCCAAGGCAGCGCTCGTCACATCAATCCCGCCCTGCCCCACATTACCGCCCGGCGTGTTCGGGCTAA
>CAZDYP010000267.1:0-4308 GCA_964509505.1 uncultured Anaerolineae bacterium
GTCTTTCGCCAAAATTCGAGTCGTGTCTTGGCTGTGTTGATTGACACGCTGCACGACTTTCAATTGGCGGAAGACGTGCTGCAAGATGCGTTGACCATCGCGCTTGAGCGTTGGGCGCGCGACGGCATCCCGCGCAACCCCGAAGGGTGGTTGTTCACCGTCGCGCGCCGCAAGGCGATTGACCGGCTGCGCCGCGAGGCGAATTACACGCATAAACTCGCGCATTGGTTGTCGCTCAACGAACCTGCAAATCCTATGGAAGACGAAACAGAAGAAGCGACGATTCCCGACCAACGCCTCAAATTGATTTTCACCTGTTGTCATCCTGCGCTGAGTTTGGAATCGCAAGTGGCATTGACGTTACGCACGCTCGGCGGCTTGTCCACCCACGAAATCGCTAGCGCATTCTTGACGACGCCCGCGACGATGGCGCAACGTTTGACGCGCGCCAAGCGTCGCATCAAAGCGGCGCGCATTCCTTATCGCGTGCCGCCCGATCATCTGTTGCCAGAGCGACTCGCCGCGGCGCTTGCCGTCGTCTATTTGATTTTCAACGAAGGTTATGTGGCGTCGAGCGGCGACGCGCTCATTCGTCGTGAGCTGTGCGGCGAAGCGATTCGCTTGGGGCGGGTGTTGGCAGAGTTGATGCCCGATGAACCCGAAGTGTGGGGACTCTTGGCATTGATGTTGTTGCACGATTCGCGGCGCGAGGCGCGTGTGGACAGCGACGGCGCGGTGATCGTGTTGGATGAACAAGACCGCGTAAAATGGGATCGGGTTGAAATTGAAGAAGGCTTGCAACTGCTCGATCACGCGCTGCGCTACACAAAGCCGGGACCGTATCAAATTCAAGCGGCGATTAGCGCGTTGCATGCGCAAGCGAACCACGCCACTGAGACCGATTGGAAACAAATTGCCGCATTGTATCGGCGCTTGCTGACGCTGCATCCGTCGCCTGTGGTCGAGTTGAATTATGCAGTGGCGGCGGCAATGGCGGAAGGGTTGGAGGTGGGCTTGCGTCTGATAGATCAGCTGGAGACGCGTGGCGTGTTAAGCGAGTATCATTACTTGCCTGCGGCGCGCGCGGAGATTTTGCGACGCCTGGGCAAGTCGGCGGAAGCGCGGCATCAATACATCCATGCGTTGAGTCTGGTTGAGAACAAAGCGGAGCGCTTGTTTCTGGAACGACGATTGACGCTGGTGAGCGCAGAGGAAAACGATGTTCATGTCAAGGAAAAGTAACCCTGTGCGACGATAGATAATAACTTTGAGTATCACTTATCTTCATGGGAGGTGAATCTGATAAACTTGCAACAACTCTTGGGCATCGAGCTGCCCATCATTCAAGCGCCGATGGCGGGCGTGCAGGGCAACGCACTCGCCGTGGCCGTCTCCAACGCAGGCGGGCTGGGCTCACTGCCTTGCGCCATGCTGAGTCCAGAAGCGATACGCCATGAGCTCATAGCGCTCAAGGCGCAAACCAACAAACCGTTCAACGTGAATTTCTTTTGCCACACACCGCCCACATCCAATGCTGAGCGTGAGGCTGCATGGCGCGCGTTGCTCGCACCCTACTTCAAAGAGTTCGGCATTGACCCCGACACGATTCCCACGGGACCGAGCCGCGCCCCCTTCAATGCCGAAGCAGCTGACGTGTTGAGCGAATTCAAACCCGCCGTCGTGAGTTTTCACTTTGGATTGCCGTCGGCGGAATTACTGGCGCGAGTGAAAGTGTTGGGTGCGAAGATCCTCTCTTCGGCGACTACGGTTGAAGAAGCACGCTGGCTCGAAGCGCAGGGCGTTGATGCGATCATCGCGCAAGGACTTGAGGCGGGTGGTCATCGTGGCATGTTCCTATCGCGTGACCTCACAACGCAGATAGGCACGTTCGCTCTGTTGCCGCAAATCATACAAGCCGTCAAGCTCCCTGTCATCGCTGCGGGTGGTATCGCGGATGCAAAGGGTGTTGCGGCTGCAATGGCGCTTGGAGCGGCGGGCGTACAGATTGGCACGGCGTATTTGCTTTGCCCTGAAGCGACCACCAGCGCCGTGCATCGCGCCGCCTTGAAAAGTGAAGCGGCTCGCCACACCGCACTCACAAACCTCTTTACGGGTCGCCCCGCACGCTCTGTCGTCAATCGCATCATCCGCGAACTTGGCCCCATGAACACTGTTGCGCCTGAGTTTCCTTTAGCCGCCTCCGCCATCGCGCCCTTACGCGCCAGTGTGGAAAAACAAGGGAGCGGTGATTTTTCGCCTTTGTGGTCGGGTCAGAACGCCAGCGGATGCAAGGAGATACCTGCTGCGAATCTCACGCGAGAGTTGGCAGCCGAGCTCTAACAACGACCGTTCCGCATTTCCGTTTTTCACGCGATAGAACGCCGAATCACCGCGCCTGTCAATGGACGCTAACAACGATCGTTCCGCATTTCCATTTTTCACGCAAAGACGCCAAGCATTCGCAAAGAGCGCAAAGAAAAACAAAAGAATGCTTCGTACTCTTGTTCATCGTCATGATCGGCGTCGGTTTGTTGGGTTACGCCGCCGCGTTGTTCTACATGACACAGCAAGCGCACATCACACGCGCACAGGCGCTGACGTTTGTATTGGCGGATGCGGCATGGGTCGTTGGCAGCGTCGTCTTGCTCGTCACGAATTGGTTGCCGCTGACGACGGTGGGCTGGTGGCTCGCAGCCGTCACCGCCGTCATCGTCGCAGGCTTTGCCGAATTGCAGTTCGTGGGGATGCAACGCTTGCCACGCGATTAAAGTGTTACTGGTCAGCAAAACACAAAACCCGTTGTCTCCCAAGAGAGCAACGGATTTTTGTGTTGGTTGCAGCTTGCGCTGATGCTTTACAGTTGGCGCAACTTGTTTGGAGGTGGGAGGTGAAAACGTGATTTTGTGTTGACAAGATAACGCTTCAGCTTATACTTGCGTTCCCGATATAAGCTATTAGGCGGAAAAATTCCACATAACCTCTCGTGGGCAATATTATACGAATTTTTTTCCGTATAAGCACAAGTTAGCCTACTCATCGCAATCATCCTGTCGGGAAATCCGCAACTACCAACTCGCGTTCAATGCGCATCGTTTGTTGTCTGTATGACATAAACTCGCAAATGGATCATTCAAAATAAGGATTACCTGCATGAAAAATATCCGCCTACAATACGCTGCCTGGAAAGACCTGCCCGAAGATTTCCAGTCGCTGTTCATTCACTGGCTTGGAGACGATCCAGCACGCGGACGGGCGTTTTATGAACTGTACTTTTACTGGTTCGACATCCCCCACGAGGTGGCCCACGTTCTGCGCGAGCAGCATGGCGCAACGGATCGCCACCACTGGCGCGACGAAGTGGCCGTGAACACTTTTGCAGTAGCCTATTGGAGGGCGCGCGGTGAATCCGAACGATTGCGCCAACTGTCGGAGCATATCGGATTGCTGTTGAGTCAGTTGGAAGACCCCACGCCGTCTGGCGCTATTCCAGCCGATTACTTCGACCAGCACTACTCTGAGCTGGCGCAGAACCCGCCAGCTTTTGGCTACTATCACTTCAGCATGGTGTCCGCCGCGCTCGCCCACCCCCTGAGTTGGCTGGACGCACTGCGTACGCTCATTACGCCCAACATTGTCGAAGCCGCCCCGCTGACCGCCGAGCCGTACCCGGCCATCAGCGTTGACCTGCCGGCGCGCATTGTCCACGACTTGCGAGCCGACGTGAAGCCTTACGGCTTGCACCTGCCGGAGATCCAAATCACCTGCACTTTTGCGCCGGAGCTGTTATTTGTGGTCTGGGATGATTGAGATGATGGCTTTGGGGTGCGGGCTAACAACGGGTTGCAGGCGACGTTGCTCCGCGCTGCGGCTGACGCCCAGGCCGTTAGGCACGCGGGGCGACTGCGCACGAAGGCGCCAATAGATTTATGGCCCGCTGCGCCTTGAAAGCGCGATCATAGAAAACCAGCTACAATTGATTTCCAAATTCGGAGGTCCTACAGTAAACAGATATGGCACAACATCGCGTCATGGCATCAAGATTAATAGCAGCTCCACCTCAAAAAATCTATGCGCTCATCGCAGATTACCAGGCGGGGCATCCCCGTATTCTCCCCAAACCTTATTTCGTTTCCTTGAATGTCGAGAAGGGTGGGATCGGCGCGGGGACAGTGATCACCTTTCAAATGCGGCTCTTGGGACGACTGCAGACATTCCATGCGGTGATTACGGAACCGGAGCCGGGTCGCGTGCTGGTAGAAACCGACCTCACCAGTGGCGCCGTGACAACCTTTACAGTTGAACCGCAGG
>CAZDYP010000268.1:0-4230 GCA_964509505.1 uncultured Anaerolineae bacterium
AACAGAACGATGATCAAAATGACGAACCGCACGGGCTTGCCCATGATAACCTCCCAGTTGGTGTTGGCGCTGGGATTAGACCAGAACCAAACTGCCAATCCCAGCGACAAAACCGCCGAAAACTGCCAACTTTGAGCGGTCTATCGCGCCAATGGTCAGGTTTCAGAAACCGACAGGTCTTAGCTCAAAGCATGAGGCCACATGACATCAAGATAATGTTGTTACACAGCGTAGCACTTGTCAGCGTTTTGGCAATCTATCTGTGGATATAATTTTTCCCCGCATGCGCAGAAATCGTGCGCGATGGAACAGGGTGAGGAGGCGGCGCTCTCTAACGTCGCCCGCGCGCGACACGGTTGCATGCGACTTAGAGCCTTGCTACTTGGACGCATCCTTGCGAAGGTTTTGAACCTTCGCAAGGATCTACCGAGTCGCGTTCATGTGAAAACCGCTATAAAACGAGGTGATCCTCAATACGCCGCCAACTTCCGCGCTGCCCGTTCAATCTTATCGGGATTGAGCATGAACCACTCCTCCATCGGCGGGCTGAACGGCACAGCGGGCGCTTCGGGCGAACCGAGCCGCGTCACAGGGCCGTCGAGGTACTCGAAGGCTTGCTCCGCGATGAGCGCCGACACCTCCGCGCCATAGCCAAGAAACTGATTGTCCTCATACACGATGAGCGCCTTGCCGGTCTTCTGTACCGAGCTCAAGACGGCTTCCTCATCCAACGGGCGCAACGAGCGCAAGTCCACCACCTCGACGCTGACACCATCTTTCGCCATGCGCTCTGCTGCTTCAAGCGAATGATGTAACATCATGCCATACGTGAACAATGAGAGATCACTGCCAACGCGCTTCACATCCGCCTTGCCAATCGGCACCGTGTAATCACCGTCAGGCACTTCGCCTTTGATGAGGCGATACGTCTTCTTGTGCTCGAAATACATCACGGGGTCTGGGTCACGCACCGCCGCTTTCAACAAGCCTTTCGCATCATAGGGCGTCGCGGGCGCAACGACCTTCAAGCCCGGCACGTGCGCGTAAAACGCCTCGACGCATTGCGAGTGATACAACGCGCCGTGAATGCCGCCGCCATAAGGCGCGCGTATCACCATAGGGCATGTCCAATCACCTGCCGAACGATACCGCAGCCGCGCCGCCTCGTTCACGATTTGGTCAAAGGCAGGCGCCATGAAATCCGCGAACTGAATCTCGGCGATGGGCAACAAACCGTGCATCGCCGCGCCAATCGCAATGCCGACGATGCCCAGCTCTGCTAAGGGCGTGTCAATCACACGGTTGTCGCCGAACTCTTTCCAGAGTCCATCCGTCGCGCGAAAGACGCCGCCATGCTTGCCCACATCTTCACCCATCACGATCACGCGCGGGTCGCGTTTCATTTCTTCAAACATGCCATCACGAATGGCTTCAAGGACACTCTTGGTAGGCATCCCTCCTCCAATAAATTTCAGCTGCGCCAACTTTTCAACACAAAGTCACGAAGAAACATAAAGTACACAAAGTTATTTTTATAAGTCCGCTTTAGAGGGTTGTGAGGTCTTAGAGTCTTTGTGTGGAATCAAGTTGGTGTCACAGGGTAATCGCACATCCCGCTCAAAGTGTGGGATGCTTGTAATGACGCCGACGGGTTAACGCCCATCATTTACACGTAAGGAGCAACCTGCTCCTCGGTTGGCTCCGCTCAACAATACCATGGCTCGCTCAAGTGTGGGATGGGCTTGGACGCCGCTGCAAATGCCGTCACGTCCTCGCGCTTCAACTCGCAACCTTCATACGCGCGTTGCCACACCCGCGCAAAAATCTCGCGGCGAGACAACGCTCCCGCTTCACCCTCTTTCACGATACGCAGCACATCCTCATACAGTTGTGTCACGCGCGCATCGCGATGCGTCCACGGATACGACAGCGCCGCAGCGTCAAATTCGCCGACGAGCGCCTGCACTTCGGGCAACTCCAACAACCGCGAACCCGCAGGTATCAACAAGCGAATCGCCAGCTGAATCGGCGCGACGTGGTCCACCAAATCCAATTCCAGCAGCCACGCCAACAGCTCACGATAATCGTCCAACGAGAGCCATGGATGAAAGGTCACGAATGTTGGATTGAGCGTCAAGCCAATGTCACGAAACAGCGAGACAACGCGCACAAAGTCGGCGCGAGTGTGATGCTTATCGAAAATTTGCAACACGGCATCGTCAATCGTCTCAACCGCCGTCGTCACGAAGGCGCAGCCCGTATCGCGTAACTGCGGCAAATGCTGGGCGTGTCTCAGCAAATGCTTGACTTTGATGGTCACGTCATACGTCACATCAGGAAATGCCCGATGCAATTGTGTGACGAGAGCGAGTGCGTGGCGGGGCCCGTTGAAAAAATCGGGGTCGCCAAAGGTGATGTGCTGCGCGCCCCACGCAACTTGTTGGCGAATGTCATCCAGCGTCACAGCGGGTTGCACAATGCGAAACTGCCCGCCATATACAGGCACGATGGGACAATGACGACAAAGATGCTTGCAACCCCGACTCGCTTCGGTGTAGCCTGTGACGCGCGTGGGCGCGCCGTCCCACACCAACTTCGCGTACTGGTTCAGCTGCGGCAAGCCCTTGCGATCAGGCAAGATGAATGGTTGACGTGCGAGTGAGATGAGCGGCAAACCCGAAAGGTTTTCAAAACCTTTCGGGTTTTGTAGGCGCTGATAGAGCGCGCACAACCCTTCCTCAAATTCACCGCCGAGAATCGTGTCCGCGCCCAGCTCACGCAGATAGGTTTCATTGACAGGCGCATACAAGCCATAACAGCACACATGCGCGCATGGATTGATGCGCTTCACGCGCGGAATGAGCGGCGCGGCGATGCGCGTCGCCGTGTGCATTGGCAGATAGAATGCGACGAGCGACGCTTCTGCAATCACATCCTCAGCCAGCAGCTGAATCACCAAGTCGAGCATCGTCACGTCCGCGCCCGCTCGTCGCAACCACGCGGCAGGCGACGCCAAGCCAAAGGGCTGACGCCCCAGCTCATACGTCGAAATCAAAACAACCTTCAATGCTCTGTTCCCTTCGCCATTTCGAGTTTCCCCGTTCCTCGTTTGCTTAGTTACCCATTTACCCATACACGTGCATCATCGCCTCTTCACCGCGCGGCCAGGGGGCGCGTTCCACAAACTCATTCGCCGCGTTGATTTCGCTCAAGGCGCGCTCACGGATTTGGTTGTCGAGCGAATCATCCAACACGCACATATCCTTCAGTTGACCCTGAAAGCGCACGATGGGATCGCGTTGCTTCCACGCTTCGACTTCCTCGCGCGAGCGATAACGACGGTCATCATCATCCGACGAATGCGGCGTGAGGCGATACATCTTCGCTTCGATGAGTGTGGGGCCCTCACCGCGTCGCGCCCGCGCGACTGCTGCGTGAGCGACGTTGTACGTCTCGAACACATCAAGCCCATCCACCGTCACGCCGGGAAAGCCGTAACCTTGGGCGCGCGTCGAAAGATTTTCGACGGCAAACTCTTTGTTCATCGGCGTCGAAATCGCATACTGATTATTTTGAATGACGAAGAGGACAGGCAGCTTGTGAATGCTCGCAAAGTTGGCCGCTTCGTGGAAGTCGCCCTTCTGCGAACTCCCCTCCCCGCACGACGTATAAACGACGCTGTCTTCGCCGCGCATTTTCGCCGCCAATGCGATACCAACTGCGTGCGGCATTTGCGTTGTCACGGGGCTCGACACCGTGACGAGATTGTGTTTGCGTGAATTGTAATGACATGGCATCTGTCGCCCGCCCGACAAGGGGTCGCCCGCTTTGCCGAACGCGCCGAGCATGATGTCGCGCGGCGTCAAACCTAGCACAAGGCTCGTCGTCATATCACGATAATAACCCGCAACAAAATCTTTGCCCGCCCTCAGATTCCATGCGATCGCCGCTTGCGCCGCCTCGTGTCCCATCGCGCTGATGTGAAAATAAATTTTGCCTTGACGATGCAACGTCCACAACCGCTCGTCGAGCGTGCGCGACAGCACCATCTTGTAATACATCTCGAGCAAGTCTTCCTTGCCAAGACTGCCGTTGGTCGTCATGGACCCTCCATCCTCTGTTGACTCAGGGACATAAAGGAGATTAGGGGAAATTAAGGGAAATGAGACCCTAACGGTTTTTCTGGCGCAGCGGGTTCACCAGTTGCGCAGCAAGCCTGCCTGAAATGCT
>CAZDYP010000269.1:0-4204 GCA_964509505.1 uncultured Anaerolineae bacterium
CATGCGCTGTCAACGAAGTTGCCGCCTGCATTAGCAAATGTCTCGAAAATTTTTTGGCTGACCTCTTTGGACGTGCCCCAGCCCCAATCCTCGCCGAACGTCATCGTGCCGAGACACAACTCGGACACACGCAAGCCGCTACGGCCTAATAAACGATAACGCATGAGTGACTCTCCTATCAGGTAAAAATCCAACACGAAGCCGCGAAGTATTCACGAAGAACACAAAGTTTCTTAGCGGCTTGGCGCAATCTTGGTGTCTGCGTGTTGCAGTAGGCGATTCGGTTCAACGGGAATTTGGATTTCGGTGACGAGCAATTCACGCTTATCCGTCAAGAACGCTTTGGGCAAGGCGTATTGTTCGGCGCTGCTCGCATTGAACCGCAAATAGACTTCACGCATGGCGCCGACGATTTTGTAATCGTTCGCCTCGCTCCATGTTAGCAACGTATGCAGTGCCTCGTCGCTATGCTCATAGCTGCCTGTATAAACGACGCACGCCATCGTCGGCACAGACGGCAATTCGCGCACGGTGATCCGTTCGGTGTTGGGCAGGCGCTGGATCAATGGCACGGCCACTTCGATATCTAATCGTTCTTCTTGATAATCGTCGTCGTGATAAATGGCGAGCGGGCTGCTGACGGCGCGGGCTTGGTGTTGCGCGACATACACTTCGAGCTCGTCGAACAATGTGGAGGCATCCGCCTCGCTTGGCACGGTCTGGCGAATGCTGGCGACGAGCGCCGCAGGCACTTCGCGGATGACGACCTCGTAGCGTGGAGACTGCCCACTCTGTTCGATGGCGCGCAGACGCGCTTCGACTTGCGCGAGACGCGCGCGTTCCCGCTCGACCTGTTGCTCGATCTCCGCGCGCCGCAAGCGCAACATGCCGCGCAGCTCCGCTAAGGGCAATTGGTCGTCGAGCAGTTTGCCGATTTGCTCCAATGTGAAGCCCAAGTCTTTGAGCGCGATGATGCGATTGAGGCGCGGCAGTTGGTCGGCGGAGTAGTAGCGATAGCTGGTGTACGGATCAACATGGACAGGCTTGAGCAAACCGAGCTCGTCGTAATGCCGCAGCATCTTGACCGAGACACGCGTGAACTTGGAAAATTCCCGAATCTTGAACATATCTGCTGAAGATTTTACACCTTCCCATCGTCGGAGAGTCAAGAGGGAAATCTAACACTTCCAAAGTTTGGACTTTAGCACACATTTGCTATGGCTATGGCATCAAAGCCAACATTGATTGGTAGCAAACGCTTGGCGTAGAAAAAAACTGGACGTTCAGTATTAATTCAAACAGCCCAGCGCTTTCACGATGGTGGGTTTCTTGTTTCAATAACACGACGCCGCAGGCGTCCGATCATCCCTCGCACCTCCTCCACCCCCATCGCCCACAACCCCACAAAATACACACCGCTCGCCACGCCGCCCATCAACAACGCGATGATAGGCGACTGTGATGATGTGAGCGCGATAATGGCGCCCATCAGCACGCCCGCGATGGTCGCACGCACGGCAAGCGCCACAATGGACGATAATCCGATACCGTGTAACTGGCGCTGCGCGAACCACCCCAACAATCCCACTTCAACGCTCACTGCAAGCGCGTTGGCGAGCGCGATGCCGCCGTGCGCCAACACAGTGACCAGCGTGAATGCCAACACGAGGTTGAGCAACATCGCCAACACTGCGGCAAGCAACGGTGTGCGCGTGTCCTTGCGCGCATAGAAGACGCGCGTCGCCACCTCCAAGAACGAATGACCGAGCAAAGCTAACGCATAGAATTGCAACGCCCACACGACCGCATCTGTCGCCTCCGCGCTGAAGCGTCCGCCCTGAAAGAGCAGTTGCACGATGGGCTTGCCCAACAACAACAGTCCAAGCAGCGCAGGCACGGACAGCAACAGAATCGCGCGCAGTGCCGTCGTCATCGTCTCGCACAGTTTATCGAGCTGGTTTGTGACGGCATAATGCGAGAGCGTTGGGAACACCACAATGCCAATCGCGGTGGCGATGATCGTTTCGGGAATTTGCATCACGAGCCACGCGAGGTTTAGCGCGGTGACGCTGCCTTCGCTCAATTGGGAGGCGAGGTTCGTGCCGACGAGCGTATTGAGTTTTACCACGCCTAATGCCAACACACGCGGTCCCATCAAACGAAGCATTTGCGCGATGAGCGGGTCGCGCCAGGCGAGGCTGAACCGATACTGCACCCCCTGATGGAACAACGGTGGGAAGTGGCTGGCGAGATGCAGCAACGAGCCGATGATGACGCCATACGCCAACCCATACACGCCGAAGCGTGGCGCGAGGAACACGGCGCCGCCGATGATGCCGAGGTTGTATAACGCAGGCGCGAAGGCGGGTGAGGCGAAATGGTGCTGCGCGTTCAGCAATCCCATCAGCACACCGGCCAATGCAAAGATGATGGTCGAGAGGAGGATGAGGCGCATGAGGTCGGCGGTGAGCGCTTGTTGCTCTGCTGAAAAACCGGGCGCGAGGCAACACCCAACGAGTGGATGCGCGAACCAGACGATGAGCGCGGCGAACAGCGCCGTCCCCAACACGACGAGGTTGATGACGGCGCTGGCGAAACGCCACGCTTCGTCTTTGCCGCGTTGGGTCAATGTCTCGGTGAACAAGGGAATAAGGATAGTCGTGAGCGCGCCGCCCGCCATCAATGTGTGCAGCAAGTCGGGCAAATTGAACGCGGCGTAATACGCGTCGAGCGATTCGCCCGCGCCAAACGCGCGCGTGATGAGCGGTTCGCGCACCAGTCCCATGAGCTTCGTCAGGAGATAGCCGCTCATCACGACGAGCGTGTGGGTGAGGAGAGAAGGACGTTTCAAAGAGAGGACTCGCTATGGATTGAATAGCCGTTGCGCGCAAGGTAGCCCGTCTCGCGCCGCCAGTTGAAATCGCTCACACACTCTGTCAACGTAAAATGGGCTATGTTTGTAACGGTCAGATTACAACACCGCACACGCAGAGATGGCACGCAAAAATACATTTGATTTTTGTCTCCCATTTCGCTTAGAATGCGCGTAATGTCGTGCGTTGGTGAGCATCCCAGCCGACCTAGCCAGCTGTTCCGACCTTGCGATGGGTTGGACCCTGAGGCAGCAGGTTCCGCCAATTGACCTATGAAAGGAGGTGACATTGGAGCGGGAGCTCACATCGTCAGCGCTCGACCTAAGCCGTTCAAATTTTTCTCCACAGGAGGCAGTAACTATGATGGATCGTATCATGGGCGTCGTGATGCTCAAAGCCCCCACCTACCGCACGATCGCCGACGATCAAAGCGGAACTCAGCAAGCAGCGATCATCGTCGTCATCGCCACGCTGGTTTCGGGATTTTTCGGCGGTTTGGTGAATTCACAAACTGGAAACGTCACCATCGGCCTCGCCATCATCGGCGCCATCGTTGGCGTCATTCTGGGCTTGATCGGGTGGTACGTCTCGGCTTGGGTGTTAGCTTTCGTCGCTGGCAAGCTGGGTGGCAAGACCGATACTAGCGAAATGCTGCGCGTGACGGGCTACGTGGAGGTGTTCAGTTTGGTAGCCGTACTCAACGTGGTAGGTTTGGTCAGTACGTCCCTGCTTTGTATCGTAGGGCTCATGCAGTTTGCCGTTGCCATCCTGAAACTGATTGGTTACGTCATCGGCGTGCGCGAAGCCGCCGAATTCTCTACCGGCAATGCTGTGATCACGGCTATCGTTGCAATTATCGTCAACATCATTATCGCCGTGGTGATCGGCGGCACCATCCTCACCACAGTGGCGGTAGCTATGGCAGTTGTCAGTTAAGCCACATCACTCCCAATGCAGAAACCCGTTGTGGTTTGAGAGGACCACAACGGGTTTCTTTTTTTCTCATCCGACCAATTTGACCAACTGACTATGTGACTACGCGACCATCCTGACCAACCCTTTATCCCCATCTACCTCAAGCGTCTGCCCATCTTTGATGAGCGCAGTGCCCATCATCGTGCCGACAACGGCGGGGATGTGATATTCACGCGCGACGACGGCGCCATGACTCAACACGCCGCCCGTGTCGGTGACGATGCCGCCAGCTGTGGCAAACAACGGCGTCCATGGGGGCGCGGTCATTGCGGAAACGAGGATGTCGCCCTTCTGCAATTTTTAGAAGTTATCTCAAAAATGGTAGACTGGGGCTCAAATCTGATTTGGGAGCGAGC
>CAZDYP010000270.1:0-4176 GCA_964509505.1 uncultured Anaerolineae bacterium
CGGCTTCGGCGACATGCAGCGCGCATGGTCCCGCTGGGAAGATGCTGAAGCGAATCTGAAACCGCCGCCGTTGGTGAACCTCACATGGAACGATATTCGCAAGGGCATCAAAGAGCGTTGGCTCGCTGCGGCGTGGTCGCCTGAAGTTGAGCAAGCCGCGCTCAATGTGTTTGGCGAGGACGAACATGGCTTCGTGCAACGTCGCTTGAGTCTTGACAATCACATGCGGATTGCGAAGGCGTTGTGGGGCTTTACGTCGTCAGACCATCTCTCGAAAATTCGCTGCCCCATTCTCATGGTCGTGCCGCTACAAGCGCTGACGCCAGAGAACGAGGCGCGACAAACACGCAAGCGCGAGCAAGTCGAAACGCTGGCGCGACAGATGCCCAATGTGCAGGTGGCGTGGTTTGAGGATACGATCCATGATGTGCCGTGGCATAAGCCGAGAGAGTTGGTGGAGGTGTTAGTGAAATTTATCCGTGAGTTGTGAGGAGGCTATTGATGACAACCACAGCTGCTTACATGATAACTGTGGAGAGCAACCATACAATCAGGTTACCAAAAGAAGTGTCAGTGGGCGCGATGGTTGCCGTGATTGTTATGCCCAATGAGCAGGCAGAGGCGGCGCGCCGCGCGCGTTTTGCAGCGACCTTGGAAGCGATACGCAAGGCGTCGCGTCAAACCAAAACTCCCAAGATGGCAGAGACTGAATTTTCTAGTCAGTAGTTGGCAAAATGGCTTGCATTCAAGCATGAGTCATCGTAAGATATGGACGCAAAAGTGGAGGTAAACATGGGAGTGATTGTACTCAGCTTGCCCCCGATTGAGGTTGTGGCTGAGACACATGGCCGTGAAGTCATCTTGGGCCGCAACCTCTTGAACAAGCTCACCATCTCGTTGCACAGCCCCAAGCGCATCATCGAAGTGGATGTTTGACTTACGCTTTCGCCTATCCTTGCTCGGTTTTTTTCCATGTCCTACTCGACCTAACGTCCACCGCGCCCTGCGGTAAACGTTGGTTCAGCGCTGGCATCACTCCCTCTTGATACCATCTGCTCGATGGCAAGCGCTTATGGCTCAATGAAGCACAATACATTGCCATCCCTAATCCCCAGTCAAGAAAGAAAATTATGACGACGATTAAACTCTCACCTCAACTCACCCTCTCCGGCGAGCGCATGCAACAATACCCGCCCGCCGATCAATGGGACGATTGGGTTGAATACGATGCGAAAGCGTGGCCCCAAAAATCCGCGAAGCACTACATGCTCGTGCCGACGGTCTGCTTCAACTGCGAGTCGGCATGCGGCTTGCTCGCGTGGGTGGACAAGGAGACGATGCAAGTCCGCAAGTTCGAGGGCAACCCCGCGCACCCCGGCTCGCGCGGACGCAACTGCGCGAAGGGCCCTGCGACCATCAACCAAGTCAAAGACCCTGACCGCATCTTGTATCCGCTCAAGCGTGTGGGCAAACGCGGCGAGGGCAAGTGGCAGCGCGTGACGTGGGACGAGGCGTTGAAGGACATCGGCGGGCGCATTCGCAAAGCGTTCCTCGAAAATCGCCACAACGAAATCATGTATCACGTCGGGCGCCCCGGACACGACGGCGTGATGGAGTGGGTGTTGTTGGGTTGGGGCATTGATGGGCACAACTCGCATACCAACATCTGCTCATCGTCGGCGCGCGCGGGTTATGCGTTCTGGATGGGCTTCGATCGTCCCAGCCCCGACCACGCCGACGCGAATGTGATTCTGCTCATTAGCAGCCATCTCGAAACGGGACACTACTTCAACCCGCACGCGCAACGCATCATCGAAGGCAAGATGGCGGGCGCGAAACTCATCGTGATGGACACACGGCTCTCGAACACGGCTTCGATGGCGGATACATGGATCGCGCCATGGCCCGGCAGCGAAGCCGCGATTCTGCTGGCGATTGCGAACCATCTCATCACGACGGGCAAGTATGATCGGGAGTTTGTGAAGCGGTGGGTGAATTGGGAAGAGTATCTAAAATCCCAAATCCCCAACCCTACACTCCAACCCCCAATTACTAATAACCAATTACCTATTACTTTTGAAGCATTCGAGGAAGCACTCAAAAAGGAATATGCCCAATACACCTTCGACTTCGCCGCGCAAGAGTCGGGGGTGGAGGCGCACATCCTCAAACAGATTGCAGAAGATGTAGCGAATAGTGGCGGCAAGTTGGCGACGCACAATTGGCGCAGCGCCGGGTCGGGTAATCTCGGCGGCTGGCAAGTGGCACGTTGTCTGTTCTTCCTCAACGTGTTGACGGGCAGCATCGGCGTCGAGGGCGGCACCTCCGCGAATGCGTGGGACAAGTGGGTGCCGCGTCCATATAATTTTCCGCCGCATAGCAAACGCTGGAACGAGTTGTCGTGGCCCCGCGAATACGCGCTCAACTATTTCGAGATGAGCATTTTGTTGCCGCATTTCCTCAAGGAAGGGCGCGGCAAATTGGATACATATTTCACTCGTGTCTACAACCCCATGTGGACGAACCCCGACGGCTTCACGTGGCTCGAGGCGTTGCGCGACGAGTCGAAGATTGGCTGTCACGTTGCATTGACGCCGACGTGGAACGAGAGCGCGTGGTGGGCAGACTATGTGTTGCCGATGGGACACGCGAGCGAGCGTCACGATCTCATGAGTCAAGAAACGCACGCAGGACAATGGATCGCATTCCGTCAGCCTGTCATGCGCGTGGCGATGGAGCGCATGGGCAAGAAAGTGAATCGCACCTACGAGGCAAACCCCGGACAGGTCTGGGAAGAGACGGAGTTTTGGGTTGACCTCTCATGGGAGATTGACCCCGATGGTTCGCTCGGCATTCGCAAGACATTCGAGTCGCCATATCGCGCGGGCGAGAAAATCACGATGGACGAATACTTCGGGTGGATGTTCGAGAACTCGGTGCCGGGCTTGCCCGATGCGGCAAAGAAAGAAGGATTGACGCCGCTCGCCTACATGCGGAAGTATGGCGCGTTCGAGATTCGGGATGGCGCGCAAGCGGAATATGAGCGTACGCTGACAGCGGAAGAAATGCAGGGTACACGGATAGACGAGGAAACGGGCATCGTCTATACGAGCGCACCGGCCGCGCCACCAAAGAACATCGTGCCTGCGCCCGCACCGGTGAACACGGAGATGGGCAGACCGATTGGCGTGATGATTGGCGACCAAGTGAAGTTCGGTTTCCGCACGCCATCGCGCAAACTCGAATTTTTCTCGAAGACGATGCGCGATTTCAGCTGGGGCGATGTCGCATTGCCGACGTACATCAAGAGTCACGTCCATCCGTCGAACATCAATCGCGATGCCAACGAGTTCATCTTGCTCTCGACCTATCGCTTGCCGACGCTGATTCACACGCGCAGCGCGAATGCAAAATGGCTCGTCGAAATTTCACACAGCAACCCAACATGGATTCACACCAGCGACGCGCAACGGCTCGGCATCAAGACAGGCGACCTCGTGCGTGTGACGACGGAGATTGGCTACTTCGTGGATAAGGTGTGGGTGACGGAGGGCATTCGTCCCGGTGTTATCGCTTGCTCGCATCATTTGGGCAGATGGCGTCTCGCAGAAGGCGAGGGGACGAACAAGATTGCGTCGGCGCTCGTTGAGTTGAAGGTTGAAAGTGGAAGGTGGGCATTGCATCAATTGAAAGGCGTCACGCCATATAAGAGCGATGATCCCGACACGGAGCGGGTGTGGTGGACCGATGCGGGCGTGCATCAGAACCTCACGATGCCTGTGCAGCCCGACCCCGTGAGTGGGATGCACTGTTGGCATCAGAAAGTGACGGTGAGCAAGGCGCAAGCGGGCGACCAGTATGGCGATGTGCAGGTGGACACGCAGAAGTCGCACGAAGTCTATAAGCGTTGGCTTGCTCTGACGCGCCCCCCGACGGGTGAGTGGCGCAGACCCAATTGGATGCTGCGCCCATTCAGACCCGACATGAGCGCGTATCGGTTACCGAAGTAAATCGCGAGTGACAAAACGCATGTCACATGGTCATTGCAAGCGAAGCGAAGCAATCCCCTTCAACTAATGTGGAGATTGCTTCGCGCCCAACGCCGCTCAGAAACCTACTCACCACCATCTCCTTAAGGGGACATGCCGAACGGTTCTGCGTTGCAAGTATTGGGTC
>CAZDYP010000271.1:0-4154 GCA_964509505.1 uncultured Anaerolineae bacterium
GCTCAACAAAATTTTTCCGATAGACGGCAAGAAGTTGTTCGTAGGGTCTTCAGCATAGACGCGACACTCCAGCGCATGACCCCGCGCGCGGATGTCGTCTTGCGTGAACGACAACGGCTCGCCCGCCGCAATGCGAATCTGCGCCTTCACGAGGTCAATGCCCGTCACCGCTTCGGTGATGGGATGCTCGACCTGCAAGCGCGTGTTCATCTCCAAGAAATAAAAATTTTTATCCGCGTCCACGAGAAACTCAACCGTGCCTGCGTTCTCGTAGTGAACGGCTTGCGCCGCCATCACCGCGGCAGCTCCCATGCGCGCACGCAAATCTGCATCCAGCAATGGCGAGGGCGTCTCTTCAATGATTTTTTGGTGGCGACGCTGCACCGAGCATTCGCGTTCCAACAAGTGAAGCGTGTGACCATGCTGGTCAGCCAACACTTGAAACTCGATGTGACGCGGCGCGACGAGCAACTTTTCAAGATAAACGCTTCCATCGCCAAACGCATTGTGCGCTTCGCGTCGCGCCGATGCAAGCGCGTGGCTCAGTTCGTGGGTATCGTGCGCGACGCGCATTCCTTTGCCGCCGCCGCCCGCCGCCGCTTTGACCAGAACGGGATAGCCGAGACGCGCTGCAGCTGCGTGAAGATCATCATCATCTTTGTAAGGCAAGTTTTCAACTTGCCCTACCGCAACGGGATAGCCGAGGCGCGCTGCAGCTGCGTGAAAATCATCATCATCTTTGTAAGGCAAGTTTTCAACTTGCCCTACTGCAGCATCGCCGAGGGGCAAGTTGAAAACTAGGCTTCCATCGCGTTGATAGCCCGGCACCGTCGGCACACCTGCCGCTTGCATCAACGCGCGCGCCGCCGTCTTCGAGCCTAGCGCGCGAATCGCTGCAGGCGAGGGTCCGATGAAGACGAGTCCCGCGGCGCGCGCCGCTTGCGCGAACTCCGCGCGCTCCGCGAGAAAGCCATAGCCAGGGTGAATCGCTTGCGCGCCTGTTTGTCGCGCTGCATCAATGATGCGCTCAATGTTGAGATACGATTCGGTCGCGGGCGCGGGTCCAATACACACCGCTTCATCGGCAGACGCGACGTGCAATGCAACACGGTCTGCTTCAGAATAGACGGCGACGGCAGCGATGCCCATTTCATGGCATGCACGCATGACGCGGAGGGCGATTTCGCCGCGATTGGCGATGAGGATTTTGGTGAACATGGTTATGGGCGCAAATATATCTGAGCGAAAAGAAATAGGTTAAGGCTCTGTTACCAACGTCGCCAGCAAACGCGCTAACTCTCCTGCCGGATCGGCGCACAAGCCGTTGTGCAGTGGCGACGTTTGGATGATGGTGTTGCGCGGCGCGGCGAGCCAATGGAAGCGCTCGGCTTGCGACCACGCGCGCATCTCCTCGGCTTCAACCTCACCCGCGCACACGCGTGGAATTACCGCGAGATGCTCTTGCACTATCGCCACATCCACGTTAGGCGCCAGCGCCTGCAATCGCGCTGCGTCACAGGCGATGTGCGCTGCCAGGAACCGATGCGTCGGGCAATAGAGAATCACACCGACATTGACGAACTCTTCGCGCTCGACGCGCGGCACGACGCGGACGACGACGTAATCATAGGGCGCGAGCATGGGCACGTGCCGCCTCCTCTGCGAACTGGCGCGGCGGTTGCAAGCGTTGCGTCAAATAGCGCAAGTAAGCCGCGCGCACCTCAGCCGTCGTTGCAAAGTCGCTGGCGTCGTTCAACCATTCATCAGGCGTCAGCGCAAGAATCTCCGGCAATACCTCGCCGTTGAGACGGGCTGCCAAGCCGGCATCAATCGCTGCGATGACTGTCGCAAAGCGGATCAACACGTGTTGCTTGATGGCGATAAAGGATTGTTGGCTGCGCTCCAAATAATTTTGCCAGGTGTGATGAAAGTAGAGCGACGCGCCGTGATCAATCAACCAGAGCTTGCGTTGCGAGATCAGCAAGTTGGGATTTTTCGCCGTGCGGTCAAGGTTTGTCACCAACGCATCGAACCAAACGATTTGCGAGGCGAGCAATGGGGTGAGGCGTTGCGCGGTGAGCGAAGCAAGCGGATCGAAGGTCAGCGCGCTGGGCAGATATGCCATCGCCAGATTCAAGCCCACGCTTTTTTGAATGAGGTCACGAATCTCAGCGTGAGGTTCGGAGACGGCGAGGCGCGCGTCAAGGTCCATGAAGACAAGTTCAGGCACAGGCAAACCGAGGTGACGCGCGATTTCGCCTGCGAGAAGTTCCGCAATCAACGCCTTGTGTCCTTGCGCCGCGCCGCGAAACTTCAACACGTACAAACGATCATCATCTGCTTCAACGAGCGCGGGCAACGAGCCGCCTTCGCGGAAGGGTTGGAGGTAACGCAGGGCGGTTAAGTGTCTTAGCATCATACAATCCGATACATTGTCTGCCCCACAATGCCTTTGCGCGCGGGACCGCCGCTCAAGCCAATCGGCGCGCCATCGGCGCGCCAACAAGCCGCGCCGTGCATCACGCCATTGGCATGATCGAACAGGATGCCGTTCATGCCGCCCGCGACGCGCTGCACTAATTCCAGTGTGTGTCCACGCGCGACGAGCTCTGCCCGCACCGACTCCGCGATGCCTGTCTCGACGTTGAGGTTTTGTCCTTGCGTCCACACGCGCGGCGCTTCGACGGCTTCTTGCAACATCATGCCGTGATCAATGACGTTGATAATCGCTTGCAATACTGCTGCGAAAATGCGCGCGCCGCCGGGCGTGCCAAGCGCCATGAACGGCTTGCCGTCCTTCAGCACAATCGTCGGCGCCATGCTGCTCAACATGCGCTTGCCTGGCGCGATGGAGTTAGCGTGGCCGGGGTGTGGGTCGAACAACGACATGTTGTTGTTGAGGATCATACCTGTGCCCGGCGTTGTCACCTTCGAGCCGAATGCTTCTTGTAACGTCTGTGTCATGGCGATGATGTTGCCATCGGCATCGGCTGCTGTGAAGTGCGTCGTGTTTTGTCCTTCGCTATTGAATGGGTGCGGTTGCCCCGCACGATAATCTTTGGCGCGTTCCAAATCAAGCTCAGGCCGGCGCGCATCGGCATACGCTTTTGACGCGAGACCACGCACAGGCACAGCCACAAATGCAGGGTCGCCGATGTATTGAAAACGATCCGCAAACGCAAGCTTCAAACATTCCGCGAGCAAGTGAATCGTCTGCGCCGTGCCAAAACCCATCGCTTTGAGATCGAACGGTTCGAGCAGATTCAAAATTTGGATGATATGCACGCCGCCCGAACTCGTCGGCCCCAGCGAGACGATTTCGTAACCGCGATACGTGCCGCGCACGGGCTCGCGGCGCTCGAGGCGATAGGCGCGCAAATCGTCCAGCGTGAGGATGCCGCCGTTTGCCGCCATGTCTTGCACGATAATCGCGCCAATCTCACCGTTGTATAAGGCGTCACTGCCTTCGCGCGCAATGAGGGTGAGCGTGCGCGCATAATCGCTGCGAATGATGAGCTGCCCGACTTGCGGCGGCGCGCCATCAGGCAGAAAGATTTTGCGTGTATCGGGAAACAATGCGAGTGTCTGCTGCGTTTCGCGGATGATGTCGCATAGATATTGGCTCGCGGGAAAGCCACGCGCTGCATAGCGAATCGCGGGTTGCAGCACTGTCTCAAGGTCGAGTTTGCCGTGTGTCTCGACAAGATGGCACCAACACTTGAGCGTGCCAGGCACACCAACCGAAAGGTGACCAACTTTATTCTTTTGTCCTTTGACTTCGAGATAGTCGGGCCACGTATCCGAGATGGGTTCGTACATGTCGGGTGTGGCTTGCAGCGGCGCGGTGGTGTAGTTGTCGAGGTGAATAAATTCACCACGACGCGCGTTATAAAGATTGACGAGCCCCGCGCCGAAGATGCCGACCATCATCGGCTCGACGACGGTGAGCGCGAAGGCGGTCGCAATCGCTGCGTCCACCGCGTTGCCGCCCATCGCCAACATCTCAATGCCTGCCGCCGACGCCATGGGGTGATTGGACGTGACCATGCCGCGCGAACCAACCGCGCTGATTTTTTCGGTTGTGAACGGACTGCCTGCAACGGTGCGCCATGAAGACATGGGTAGGTTCTCCTCTTTTGTGAATAATGTTAGCG
>CAZDYP010000272.1:0-3940 GCA_964509505.1 uncultured Anaerolineae bacterium
AGAAAAAAGATGCTGTGGCATATTCTCGTCCATATAGTGAATCACGGCACGCATCATCGCAGCGAAGTCAGTCACTATCTAGCGACGTGTGGTCACTCGCCGGGCAGCATGGACTTTCTGAATTTTGTGACCAAACGCAAAGCGTAACACTGAGGGCCGCATGAAAATTTATCTCTCAACCCATTTGCGTATCTACACCAACCACAAGAACATGGTCGAGGCAAAGGGCGCGACGCTGGATGCGTTGTTGTGGGATATGGATCGTCGCTTCCCCGGCATTCGCTTCCGCATCATTGACGAGCAAGACCGCATCCGCGAACACATCAAAATTTTCATTGACGAAGAGCAAGTGCATGGACTGCACATCCCGCTGGCTGAAGCGCAGAAGGTTCACATCATCGGCGCGTTGAGTGGAGGTCACACGCCGTAAACCGCGAGTTTTGCATCCTGAGCTTGTCGAAGGATGAAAGCTCGCAAGTTTGGCTTTGAGCTAACCTGATTCAATCCGTTTGATGGAGAGCGGCGCGTTTGCAACGTATTTTGAGACAATGCTCACACGCGCTTGAGCTGAAGGCGCGAACAAGGAGACGCCACATGGCAACCGTGCGGTATTTAGTCAAAGACGTAGAAGCAGCCATCACGTTTTACACGCAACGACTCGGCTTCACATTGCAAGAGCGCATGGGTCCCGCTTTTGCGATTGTAGCGAAAGATGGTCTTGCGCTGTGGCTGAGTGGCCCGCAAACATCGGCGGCGCGTCCGATGCCCGATGGCCGCGCGCCAGAGCCGGGCGGCTGGAACCGTTTGGTGTTGGAAGTCGAAAATCTCGCGGCGCTCATCGAGACGTTGCAGCAAGCGGGCGCGACGTTCCGCAATCAAATCATCAGCGGGCCCGGCGGCAAACAAATTTTGCTCGAAGACCCAGCAGGCAATCCCATCGAACTGTTCGAGACAGCACGATGAATGAGGCATCGCCCATTGCAGCTACATTGCAATGGGCGATTGGTTTATCACGGCTCTTTGATAAGCTCCCATCCCAATCGGATAACCGCTTCGCCGCTTTTCTCGTAATACTCGACCCTGACCGGCACAGCGCCGCCGGGCAGATAGATGTCGCCCGTATAACTCCGCACCGGATGTTCGTGCCATTGGTTGATAAGCAAATAGTTGTTCACCCACACGCGCACGCCATCATCCGACGCGACCCAGAAACGATAGTTTCCTGCGGGTAGATTGAGGGTGCGCGTCCAACGCGCCGAAAAATCGTCTGAGTTGACGAGGTCGCTAGCAGGCGTGTCGTATTCCCAATCGAAGTTCAAATCGGCGTCGGCGCGCACCAGCGCCGGCGTGCCGCTCAGTGTGCGGTTGTTGTAATACTCGCCAAGCCAATACGTTGGGCTGGCGTCAATCGGATGCCAGCTCAATTCGATGTGTGCGCCGCCCGTGTGTTCGTAGAACTCCAACTTCACTGGCACGTCGCCGCCGGGCAAGGCGATGTCGCCCGCATACGTAGCGATGGCTTGGTCATGCCATTGGTCAATCAGCAAACGATGGTTGACCCACAAGCGCACACCATCGTCGGCTTTCACGATGAAACGATAGCTCCCAGCGGACAGATTCAAGGTGCGTGTCCAGCGCACCGAGAAGTTATCGGGAGCGATAAGGTCGGGCGCGGGTGAGCTCGCCGCGAAGTCCCAATGAAAGGCAATGTCCTTGTCTTCGCGTGACAGGCTGGGCGCGCCGCTGAGCTCGACATTGTTAAAGTATTCACCTAGCCAATGAGCGACCGCCGGCGGCGCATCGGCCGACCAACGGAACTTTGCCACTGCCTTGCCTTCGCTTTCGTAGTATTCGACTTTGACGAGATGCTGCCCCGCGCTCAAATACTTGGTGAATGAATAGAGGGTTGCGGATTGCTCGCGCCATTCGTCCAACACCAGCTCGTCGTCAATATAGACGCGCACGCCATCGTCAAAGCCCGCGGTGAAGAAATAGACGCGCGCCACGGGCACATGGAGATAGCGCAGCCAACGCGCGGAGAACTCATCCGCGCCTAAGCCTAACATCGGTCTATAGATGTCCCAGTCAAAGTTTATCGCTGGGTCGTAACGAATGATGGTCGGTGCGCCATCTAAATAACGGTTGTTCCAATAGTAACCCACCCAATACGGATCATTGGGTTGTGGCTGTGGTGTTTGGGCTGCAACGGATTCACTCAAGCAAAGGAACGCCAACAGTCCAATCAGCAAATGGCATGTTCTCGCCATAGTTCACCTCCACATCTACCTACCCTCATTTTAGTCCCGTGGGGCAAATTTTCAATTTGCCCCACGTGGAGGAGCTCACTGAGCGATGGAGGCTATTTCAATTTGCCTTATCGGAGGAAACCGCATGGCGAAAGACCATTCCTTCAAAGATTTTGTGCTGGACCAACTGAATGACTTGCGCGATGTGACCGCGCGGGCAATGTTCGGCGGCTATGGGCTATATCGCAGTGGCGTGTTCTTCGGACTCATCTCACAACAGCGACTTTACTTCAAAACCGATGAGACGACGCAACCACATTACGTAGCGCGCGGTATGAAATTCTTTCAACCCCATGCAAAGCAAGCTCTCAAGTCGTACTACGAGGTGCCCGCGGAGATTATCGAGGATGCAGAACAGTTGACAGAATGGGCGCAACAGGCTATCAATGTCAAGCAAGCTCAACTAGCCTGGCGAAGAGGCTAACTCTTCGCCAGATTACATACTCAAAGAGGAGACATAAAACATGCTCGACACATCATGGGATGTCGTCGTCGTCGGGGCCGGCAACGCGGGCTTGTGCGCGGCGCTCGCCGCGCACGAACAAGGCGCGAATGTTCTCGTGCTTGAGAAAGCGCCTATCGCAGAACGCGGCGGCAACACGCGCTTTACAGGCGGCTTCTTTCGCTTTGCATTCAACGGCATCGCCGATTTTCCGCCACTCTTGCCCGACTACTCCGCCGCCGATTTCGACGCCATCGAAGTCGGACGTTACACGCCACAAGATTACGCGCGCGATCTGGAACGCGTCACGGAAGGACTCGCCGACCCAATGTTGGTGTCCATCCTCACGCAGCAATCATACCCGACGATGCTCTGGATGCGCGAGTGCGGTGTGCGTTGGCATTTGGGGACGGGGCGGCAAGCGTTCAAAGTAGCTGGCAAGTATCGCTTCTATGGCAACCTCGTCATCGAGGCGAACGGTGCAGGCGATGGCTTATCTGAATCATTGTTCGCTGCCGCCGAAAAAGCAGGCATCACCATTGCCTACGAAACCAAAGCGACGCGCTTGGAGACGAATGCTCAAGGGGATGTCATTGGCTTGGAAGTGAAACACGCTGAAGGTAAACAGACGATGCAATGTCGCAGTGTCGTACTCGCCGCGGGGGGCTTTCAGGCAAACACCGAAATGCGGACGCGCTATCTCGGACCCACTTGGGAGCTCGCCAAAATTCGCGGCACACGCTTCAACACCGGCGACGCGATTCGCATGGCGCTCGACATCGGCGCGCAGTCGTATGGGCATTGGTCATGCGCTCATGCAGTCGCGTGGGATTGGAACGCGCCGCCCACGGGCAACTTGCAAATGGGCGACCTCTATCAAAAGCATTCGTATCCGCTCGGCATCATCGTCAATCGTGAGGGCAAACGGTTTGTGGACGAAGGCGCGGACATTCGCAACTACACCTACGCCAAATATGGCCGCGAAATTCTCAAACAACCCGGACGTATCGCGTTTCAAATCTTCGACAGCAAAACGATTCCGTTGTTGCGCGACGAGTATCGTGTGCGCGAAGTGACGAAGGCGCGCGCCAACACGATCGAAGAGCTTGCTGACCAGCTCTTGATTGATGCGATGGCTCTGCGTCAAACCGTTGACGAATTCAATCGCGCCGTGCAAGACGGCGTCTTCAAT
>CAZDYP010000273.1:0-3879 GCA_964509505.1 uncultured Anaerolineae bacterium
TCTGGCTTGTATCGTCATTTTTATCCGAAACCATTTTTGAGATGTGTTCTACTCACTGCGAAACCCGCCTGCACGGGTTCAGTTCCAGCCGACGGCGGTCGGCTTGGCGCTGCGGTGCGCGCGCATTGCCTTCGCGGTGGCTTATCCCGAATTCACGTTAATTACCAATTACCAATTACTCCTATGAAACCAATAGTCGCCATCACCCTCGGCGATGCGTGTGGCATCGGTCCCGAAGTGGTGTTCAAAGCGTTGTCGCGTGAGGACGTACGCGCTGCGTGTCGTCCCCTCGTCGTCGGCGCATTGCCCATCGCTGAACGCGCGCGCGCTGCGTTTGCGCCGTCGCTCAAATTGCAACGCATTGGCGATAGCGCGCAAGCACAATTTGCGGATGGTGTGATTGATTGTCTCGACTTGCAAAATCTTGATGTGAGCGATGCGCCTTATGGACACCATTCACCGAAGGCCGGCAAAGCCGCTGCGGAGTTCGCTGTCAAAGCGGGCGAGCTTGCGCTGCGAAAGGCAGTGGATGCGATTGCGACGGCGCCATTGAACAAGGAGGCGATGCGCGCGGGCGGTGTGCATTACATCGGCCACACCGAATTGTATCAAGAGCTAGCGGGCAATCCTCCCGTGGCGACGATGTTGATTAGTGGGCAGTTGCGCGTCGTGCATGTCGTCCAACATGCGTCGTTGGTCGAGTCCATTCGACGCATCACGCGCGAGAACGTGCTGCACACGATTCGCGCGACGGATGCGGGCATGAAACAGCTCGGCTTCAAGTCACCGCGTCTCGGCGTCTGTGGGCTGAATCCGCACAACGGCGAAGGAGGCTTGATGGGGCGCGAGGAAATAGACACCATCGCGCCCGCCGTGCAGGACGCGCAACGCGCAGGCATTGACGCACAGGGCCCCTTCGCCGCCGATTCGATTTTCTTTCGCGCTGTGCGTGCTAATCCTGCGCCCTTCGACAAGCTCAGGGTGCAAAATCAGCATGGTGAGCTTGTCGAACCACGCGGCGAGTTCGATTGCATCGTTGCCATGTTGCACGATCAAGGACACATCGCCATCAAGACGTTTGGCTTCGACGAGAGCATCACGGTCACGCTGGGCTTGCCGTTCATTCGCACGTCGGCGGATCACGGCACGGCCTTCGACATCGCGGGCAAAGGCATCGCCAACGCGACGAGTATGGCGGAGGCGATTAAGTTGGCGGCGCAGCTGGCAAAAGGGAAACGTGAAGTGTAACCAGACCTCACAGGTTTTGGAAACCTGTGAGGTCTTTTGACAGGAAAGCGTGAAGCGTGAAACGGGAGGCAAACATGATTGCGCCAGCCCAAGTGAGCGAGTCAACTCGTTTGATCACAGGTGACGAGTTGTTTCAGCTAAGTCGGCGCGGACGCTGTGAATTGGTCAATGGGAGGATCATCCAGATGGAAGATGCGACGGGCTTTGAGCATGGCGATATAGAGAACAACGTCGGCGCAGAGTTGCGCGCCTTTGTGCGCCCGCGTCACTTGGGGCGAGTGCAAGTGGGCGAGGTAGGCATTTACATCCGACGCAACCCAGACACCGTGCGTGGCGTGGATGTGTTGTTCATCTCCAACGAACGATTCGCACAGGTCAAATCTTCCAGCTATTTGGATGTCGCGCCTGAGTTGGTGGTCGAAGTCATGTCGCCCTCCGATACGTGGGATGAGGTGACTGAAAAATTGCAGGAGTATTTCTCTATCGGCGTGCGACTGGTTTGGGTTGTGTCACCCAAATTACGCAGCGTGTTTGTGTATCGCTCGCCGACGGCTGTGCGCCAATTCACCGACCATGACATGGTGACGGGCGATGAGGTCTTGCCGGGTTTCGCCGTCAAAGTAGCCGATTTGCTGGAGGCATAGGGGGAGTTTTAATGGAACGCTTCAAACTATTCGCAAGCGGTTTGTCGGGCATGCCATTTGGCTTGTTGTATGGCGGCCTTGCTCGTTGGTTCTTTGGCAGCAACCCGCTGCGCTTTAATGAGAATGGCTTCGGCGCCGTGTCGCTTGCGTTTTTGTTGCTGGTGCCTGTGGCGATTGGCGCGTTGACCGTGTTCTTTGCGCCCGCTCATTTGCGCGCCTCATGGCCTTATGCGTTGTTCATGCCATGGCTATCGAGCTTCATCGCGGCGCTCGTCGCGGGCATCCTGGCGTTGGAAGCCGCTATTTGCATCGCGATGGCGTTGCCGATTTTGCTGGTCATGGCGAGCGGCGGCGGTCTCGTCATGTTCTTGCTCTTCAAGCGTTTCGATGAGTCGGCAAACACGACGATGCTGAGTTTGGCGCTGCTGGCGCCGTTTATCTTTGCGCCCCTCGAAAGCCAAGTTCCCGTCGCCGACTCCTATCGTACGGTTCACACGCAAATCGAAATCGCGGCGAGTCCTGAAGTGGTATGGCGAAACATTATCCGCGTCGCACCTATTCAAGACGGCGAGCGCACGTTCAGTTTGCTCTTTGATGTGTTTGGCGCGCCGAAGCCGCTCGAAGCGACATTGGATGGTCAAGGCTTAGGCGTGATGCGGCAAGGCAAATTTGCGGGCGGGTTATTTTTCCACGAAAAAATTGTCGTGTGGCAACCCAACGAGCGTTTGGATTTTGAGATCACAGCCGACAATCAAATTCCACGCAGCACGCTCGTCTCGCTCGCGCCCTGGAGCGAAATCGGCGGCAAGTATTTTGCCGTGCCGCAAGCCAGCTATCGCATCGAACCACTCAGCAACGGCAAACTCATCCTGCATCTCAGCAGCACGCATCGCCTGACGACACGCTTCAACGACTACGGCGGTTGGTGGACGCAGTGGGGTCTGTGCGAGTTTCAAAATCAAATTTTGCATGTCGTGAAATTGCGCGCCGAGTCACAAAGGTAAGTGTCACGTGTCAAGTGCCATGCCTCAAGTAAGCTCCAGTTACATGACACATGACACGTGACACTTGGCACATGACACTTGGCACATGACACATGACACTTGACACATGACACTTGACACTTGACACTGCTTATGAGATCAAAAACAATTGTTCCTCTGCTGGTCTTTCTTCTTTCCTTCTTTCTTTACTTCCTCGCCACCGAGCGTCTCATCGCCACCGTGCATTGGCCTACGGGTGACGAGCCGTATTACTTGCTCATCGCGCACTCGCTTGTTCACGACGGCGATTTCGAGCTAACGAACAATTTCAAGAACGAAGATTACTTGCGCTACTATCCAGGTTTGCTGTATCCACGCCACGAAGCGGTGACGCCCAAGCCTATTCTGGTTTCGAAGCATTCACTCGGCGTGCCGTTGCTCATCGCGCCTGCGTACGCGCTCGGCGACTGGCATGGCGCGGCGCACACCATGAACCTCTTCGGCGCGTTGCTCGCCGTGAACATTTTTCTGCTGGCGCGCGAGACGAGCGGCAGCACACGCGCGGCGCTCATCGTGTGGCTCGCGCTGGCGTTTGCGACGCCGTTCTTCACCTATGCCGAGCTCATCTTCCCCGAAGCGCCAGCCGCATGGTTGATTGTGTATGCGTGGCGACATTTGCGCGCGTGGCATAACGCCAATCATTTGCAAAGATTTTTCGTCGCGTTGTGCCTCGCGTATCTGCCATGGCTGCATGCACGTTTCCTGTTCATCGTCGCAGGCTTGGCGTTATATCAATTGGCGAACATTTGGACAACAAACCACAGAGTCACGGAGAACACAGAGAAAATTCAAAAAAATCTCCGTGCCCTCTGTGTCTCTGTGGTAAGTTTTTTGCCCTCCATGCTTTCTGCCGCGCTCTTCATCGCCTACAACCTCTATGTATATGACTCCATATTGCCCAACTATGCCGACCATTCAGGCTCAGGCCATCCCGCCGAAATTTT
>CAZDYP010000274.1:0-3847 GCA_964509505.1 uncultured Anaerolineae bacterium
GATGGCTTCGTCGCACACTCCACGCCTCGCTATGACAATCAGGAACTTATATTTTTACGAACCCTAGCTTGAAAGGCGCCGACGTATGCGTATTGAGAGCATGGTTGATGATTCTTGGAATAGGATTCACGCCGAGGCGTGCGTTGGCTTGCTCGCGTTGCAACACGTCCACAACCCACCACAACACCCCGCATTGGACAAGCGCAAGCAGGAAATTGAAGCGGCATTGCGCGCGCGCTTCGCGGGGCAAACGAAAGCCGCTTTGCAACGCTTGCAGACCATTCAAGCGTATCAGGCTTTCTACCAGCCGTTCAACAAAACCTACCATGTGCTGTTGCAATTGGAATCCATCGCATTGAAGGGCAAGCCCATCGCCAGCGCAACAGCGCTCGTACAAGCGATGTTCATGGCGGAGCTGGACAATCAGCTGCTCACAGCGGGGCATGATTTAGACCTGGTCGTCGCGCCCGTGACGATTGCGGCCTCACGCGGCGACGAAACATACACACGCATCAATGGTCAAACCCAAACGCTCAAAGCCAACGACATGTACATGCGCGACGCGCGCGGCATCCTCTCGTCGGTCATTTATGGGCCCGACCAACGCACGCAAATCACGCCGCACACACGCAACGCTTTCTTCGTCACGTACGCCCCCAAAGGCATTGACGAAGACACACTATACGAACACCTCACAGACATCGAAGCGTATGTGCGGTTGGTATCTCCAGAAGCGGAGCAGCTGTTGTGCGGCGTGTGGGGACGCTAAACTCTTTTTATCATTGAGGCATGGGCGCGACGGTGTGAGGTAAAATCGTTGCGCCTTTGTTGTTTGCCGACCTTTGCGGGTGGTAACTCATGCGTAAGTTTCCTCAGCCGATCAAAGCGACTGTGTTAGTCGCATTCTTCATCCTCCTCTTCAGCTCCACTTCGTTGGACGCGGCGCCGCCGCCGCCCGAACCCAGCGCGCCCTTCGTGCCAGCTGAGTTGCTCGTCGGCATCAAGCCCAACCTCGTCGCCGTTGCCGACGTTCATTCCGCCGTGAACGCGAACATCGTACAAGTCATTGGTGGGCGCAACCCAACCCATCGCGTGAAGTTGCCGCCGCACCAAACCTTCGCGCAAGCCGCCGCCATCTACAAGCGTGACCCGCGCGTCGCCTTTGTCGAACCGAATTACCTCGCATACATCATGTTGCCACCGCCCAACGACCCCTCGCATAACGACGGCACACAATGGGCGCTGCAAAAAATTCAGGCGTTTGAAGCATGGGCGCTCTATCCCAACACATTTTACAACGCCAATACCAAGCCACGCGACGCGCCGAAGATCGCCGTGGTGGACACAGGCGTGGACTACAACCACAACGAATTCATCAACGACGGCGGCAGCAGCAGCGACGCGACGCAAGGCGGACAGATTGATCGCGCCAATGGATGGAACTTTGTGAACGGCACGGATGACCCCTTGGATGATCAAGGACACGGCACGCACGTCGCAGGCATCGCTGCTGCGTCCGCGAACAACGGCGTGAGCTACACCATCAACGGCGCGCCACGCGGCGTCATCGGCGTCGGTTACGTCGCGCAAATCATCCCCCTCAAGTCGCTTGACAGCAACGGCTCAGGCACGTATGCGAACATCGCCAATGGCATCGTGCGCGCGGCGGATCGCGGCGCTATCATCATCAATTTGAGTTTGGGCGGCACAGTCTATTCACACGCGCTGCAAAACGCGGTGAACTATGCGTGGAGCAAAGGCAGCGTCGTCATCGTCGCAGCAGGCAACAGCGGCACAGGCGACCTGCTTTATCCTGCAGCGAACAATTATGCCTTAGCGGTCGCTGCGACGGACCGCAATGATGCGCGCGCGGGTTTCTCGTCGTTTGGTCGCTCAGTCAGCGTCGCTGCGCCGGGCGTGGGTATCTTTGCGCCGTTGCCAACGCGACAAAACTTCTATGGCAGCTTGAATGGCACTTCGATGGCTGCGCCGCACGTTGCAGGATTGGCAGCGCTGTATGCAGCATCGCGCGGCATCACGCAAAGCACACCGAATGGCAACGCGCAAATCGTGCGCGCGCTACAGCAAGGCGCGGACAACATCGCCAACACTGCCAATGGCGGTTGGTCGCCCGAAGTGGGCTATGGACGCATCAACGCGCTACGCACATTGGGCGGCGCACCTCCGCGTCCTGCCACTGTCGGCTCGCTGGTCGGGCAAGTGCGCGATGCGAACGGGATGGCGGTAAGCGGCGCGACAGTGCGTGCGGGTAATCAAACCATCACGACGGGCTCCGATGGCATCTACCGCATCGCCAATTTGCCTGTCGGCGCATATCACGTCACGGTGAGCAGCTTCGGCCTCTCATTCCTCGCGCAAACCGTGAGTGTGCCTGCAGGCGCAGACGTGAATGCGACGTTTACCGCCGGCGTTACGCCCACACCCACACCATCGTCAACGCGCACACCGACGCCGCCACCAACGCCGACGCTCTCGCCTTCCAGCACACCTTTGCCAACTCATACCCCCTTACCCACCCATACCCCATCGCCCACCACCACAGCCACACCCCGTACCACGCCCACCTCGTCACCCACTCCACGACCGACGTTGACATCAACCCACACTCCTATCACCACTCCAACCAACCAACCCACTCCAACTCTCACTCCATCAGGCTCCGTTTGGTATTTTGCGGAGAGCAACACGCAAGCGGGTTTCGCCACGTTCTTGTTGTTGTTGAATCCAAACGCAGCCTCTGTCAACGCAACGGTGACGTACTACCGAGACAATGGGCAAGCGCTGACGAAGACGTATGCGTTGCGCGCGACGAGTCGCACGAACATCTATGTCAACAACGAACTGCCCAACGAGACCTTCGCCATGAAAGTAGAAGCGCCCAACACCGTCATCGTAGAACGCGCCATGTACCTCAACCAAGACGGTCACGCCTCGCAAGGCATCACCGCGCCGTCGCGCACGTGGTACTTCGCAGAGGGCGCGACGGCCGCGCAATTCCAAACGCGCCTCGTCTTGCACAATCCGAATGCGAGCGTGACGCAAGTCTCGGTCTCATTCACGAATGAAAGAGGGAGCTCAACTGTGCGCGTCTTCACGCTCGCGCCGTTCAATCGTTTGAGCGTGAATGCGAATTCTATCGCGCCGAATGCGGCCATTGCGACGACAGTTGCAAGCGACTTGCCCATCGTCGCGGAGCGCGTGATGACCTTTGGCGCAGGCGCACATGGCGCGACGGGCGTCACAGCGCCGCGCACAAGCTGGTATCTGGCCGAGGGCTTCACGGGCAACGGCTTCACTACCTGGCTGTTGTTGGCAAACCCCAATTTCACGGCGACGCAAGCAACGGTTACATTCTTCAAAGAAGATGGCACGACGACGACACGCACGTTCACGGTGAACGCGCGCTCGCGCTTGAATGTCTATCTGAATCCCATCCTGCCCAACATCGCATTCGCCATGCGCGTCATCGCGAGCCAACCCATCATCGCCGAGCGCGCGATGTATTTCGGACCAAGCAACGCGCGTGGTGGTCACAATGCTGAAGCGGCGCTCGAACCGGCGCGACGTTGGTATCTCGCGGAGGGCAGCACACAAGGCGCGTTCAGCGCCTACATCCTGCTGCTGAATCCCAACCATGTCGCCGCCAATGTGACCGTGCGCTTCTTCAAAGAAGACGGCGCAACCCTCACACGCACGTATAGTGTTGCGCCCACAAGTCGCTTCACCATCTGGGCGAACCAACATCTGGTGAACGTCGCGTTTTCCACCGAGGTCGTCGCCGATCAACCCATCGTCGTCGAGCGCGCGATGTACTTCAACAATTTCA
>CAZDYP010000275.1:0-3762 GCA_964509505.1 uncultured Anaerolineae bacterium
TGCCGCTCATCGCGAGCTCTTCGTTGGCGATTTGGCGCGCGAGGTCGGGCAAAATTTGTTGATCAAAGCCGTCATGCAACATCAGAATGAGCGCGCTCGCATCGGGCGCGCGGCGCAGATTGAAAATATGCGAGTGTGTCAGGTCGAACGTCAAGCCTTCATAGGCGATGGTGATTTCGCAGGGCGTGTCAGCGCCGAAGGTCGTTTGGTAATCGCGCGTTTGCGCCGCGATGTTCAGCAGATCGCGGTCGGAACTGAGCGGGTCGTGATGGAACAAGACGAGTTGCTTCACGCCGGCGCGTCGCGCGATGTCTGCGCCAATCAGCGCGGAGCTGTGGCCCCAATCCTCTTTGATGAACGAGTCACGCAAGGTGAATTGCGCGTCGAAGATCAGCACGTCGGCGTCGTGATAGAAGTTCACAAATGGTTGCAAGCTGGCTTCGTCGAGCTTCTTGTATTCGGCGTCGCTGGCATAGACGAATACACTGTTCTCATGCTCGAAGCGATAGGCATAAGCGCCGCCCGGATGCGGCAGTCGCAGACTCGAAACTTGGATTTTGCCGAGCGTGATGGGTTGTCCTTCTGTCAGGGGGTGGAACTCGATGTGCGATAAACTTTGCAAATAGCTGAACGACACGGGAAACGTCGCCGCGTCCATTTGCAACGTGAGCGCATGCGCGACATGGTGGACGCTGTAAATGTTGATGCGGTTGCCGCGGATGTAGATGGGGCGGAAGAACGGGAGACCCTGAATGTGGTCCCAGTGCGTGTGACTTAAAAACAGATGAAGCACCCCCTCACCACGACCACACGGTCCCTTGAGCAGCTCGTCGCCTAAGGCGCGCAAGCCTGAACCAGCATCAAGGATGATGGTTTGCCCATCTGCTTCGAGTTCAACACAAGGAGTATTGCCGCCAGCCGTGCCAAGTTCAAGCGGGGAGAGCTTGTCCAGATACGCACGCATAGCAAGCTGGTCATTGAGGTCAACGCCTTTGGCGCCTGTGAGTATGGAGATAATTTTGTCGCGCACGGCTTGGGGTGAAATGGGTGCGGGAATCCCGCCGCGCGCGCCCCAAATTTTGATCCTCATGCGGTGACTGTTGGGGAAAGACTGTGGGTAGTTCGATGGCTAGATGATTAGGTGGTTAGCTAGCTGCAAGTCCTTCAATTTGGGACTTATGATACTCAGAACAGGGAGGGAATGCAACTTGCGACTGTCGCGTGAGCGTGGGGCATGGAACATGAAACATGAAGCTGAGATAGGATGTGCGCCTCGCTCTACACGCCATGCTCCACGCTCCATGCAAAATGCTCTTGCCTCGCGCCTCGTTTTTGCCTATACTTTGCCCGTCCAATTGGGCAAAAATTGAGCAGCTTTTGGTCTGGTGTTGATGGTGAAAATCACCTATTCTGTCTAGGGTCTGATACTTATGGCAACTCAAACAGGCTATCTTGTCTTGGCTGACATCTCCGGGTTCACGTCGTTCTTGGCGACGACGGAGCTGGAGCACTCACACGAAATTATGACCGAGCTGTTGGAGCTTATCATCGGCAAGTTCAAGCCGCTGCTCACACTCTCGAAGCTCGAAGGCGACGCCGTCTTCGCTTATGCGTCTGAATCCAAAGTGACGCGCGGCGAGACGCTGATTGAGATGTTGGAAGCGACCTATCTCGCGTTCAAAGACCGTGTGGGCGCCGTGCATCGCCGTACGACCTGCACGTGCAACGCCTGTCGCGCGATTCCCACACTTGACTTGAAGTTCATGGCGCATCACGGCGAATACATCATCCAAAAAGTCGCTGACCGCGAAGAAGTCGTCGGCTCGGATGTGAACCTCGTCCATCGGCTCCTCAAAAACCACGTGAGCGAGGCGACGGGTTGGCGCGCGTACGCGCTCTTCACACAAAAATGTTTGGAGCGCATCGGCGTGCAACCTGACGGCGCGCACACGCTTACCGAAAACTACGAGCATCTGGGCGATGTGCCGACGCAGACCATCAACCTGCAACAACGCTACAAAGAATTGAGCGAAACGCGCCGTGTCTTTGTCGAGCCTACAGCGGCTTATGTCTCCTCAACACATGAATATCCCGTACCGCCCCTCGTGGTGTGGGATTGGTTGAACGACGCGCAGAAACGCGTGCAATACCTTTTGCATGAGGGCCCCTTCTTTGAAGTAGTGCAGCGTCAAGGCGGACGCACGGGCGTCGGCACACGCAACCATTGCGTGCATGGCAAAGATGTGGCGATGGTTGAGGACATCCTCGACTGGAAGCCCTTCGATTATCTGACCGTTGAGCAACGGTTCATGGGCATCCGCATGGTGATGACGATGCAGCTGACGCCGATTGACGACGGCAACCGCACCCGCTTGCGCATGACCATCAACGGCGAAGGACCCGTCCCGCGTTTCCTCACGCGCCCCTTCTTCAAGTTCGCATTCACCAAGATGTTCCCCATGTCGCAGATGTTCGAGAAGATGAAACGGCGCATCAGCGAGGCGCAAGCTTCGGCGCCTGCAGCATAATCTTTTCTACTACGTTTAACGTATGGCAACTCAAACAGGTTACCTCGTTTTGGCAGATATTTCTGGTTTCACATCCTATCTCGCGGCGACGGAGCTCGACCACGCGCACGAAATTCTCGGCGAATTGATCGAGCTCATCGTCAGCAAACTGTCGGCGCTGCTGACCCTCTCGAAACTCGAAGGCGACGCGGCATTCATGTATGCGCCCGCGACGAAAGTGACGCGCGGCGAGACGTTGCTCGAACTCATCGAGGCGACTTATGTGGCGTTTCGGGATCGTCAGACGGGGATGCACCGCCGCACGACTTGCACATGCAACGCCTGTCGTAACATCCCCGCGCTCGATTTGAAGTTCATGGCGCATCATGGCGAGTTCGTTTTGCAAAGCGTCGTCGGGCGCGAAGAAGTGATTGGCTCGGACGTGAACTTGGCGCATCGGTTGATGAAGAATCATATTAGCGAGACGACAGGCTGGCGCGCGTATGCGCTCTTCACGCAAAAATGTTTGGAGGCGATGGGCGTGCAACCCGCAGGTTGGCATCCGCAAGTCGAGACGTATGAGCATTTGGGCGAGGTGCCGACGCGCAGTGTAGATTTGCGCGCGCGTTACAAGGAACTGGTCGAGGCGCGCCGCCAAGTCCTCACGGCAGAAGACGCTGATCTGACATTTTCGGTGGAGGTCGCCGCGCCGCCTGCGGTGGTCTGGGATTGGCTGAACGATCCACACAAACGCAATCAATGGATGTTTGAGCGTCATTGGAGCGTGGGTGCGCGTCCACAAGGGCGCATGAGCGCGGGCGCGCGTAACCATTGCGCGCATGGCAAAAGCACCTTGACCGAAACCGTGCTGGATTGGCGACCCTTCGATTACTTTACGCGCGACCAAGATGATGGGCGCATTCACTTTCTGGAAACGACCACGCTCACGCCCACCGACAACCAACGCACGCGCGTTACCCTCACGATCAAATTCGATATGCGCCTGCCAAACCCGTTTAGGCGTCCACTGCTGCGCTTCATCACCACGCGCATTGTCAAGTATGACGCGATGTATCACAACCTGGCCCACTTGATCGAACAGCAGCAAGCACAACCAAAGGAGAACTGATGGAGACCAAAACACAACATGGCTATCTGGTGCTCGCGGACATCTCAGGCTTCACGTCGTATCTGGCGGCGACGGAGCTCGACCACGCGCACGAAATCTTGAGCGACTTGATGAACACGATTATCA
>CAZDYP010000276.1:0-3654 GCA_964509505.1 uncultured Anaerolineae bacterium
GAGCCAGGCAACCGTTGCAAGACCATCGGCGCGCTCTTGGTGAAATGGATTCAATTCGCCGCCTGAATCCGCCGTGCCCCGACAGCTCTGAATCACCACTTGAAAGCCGCGCTCGGCAAAGGGGCGACCATACTGCCAGCCGAAAATGCTGCGCCTGCCATAAGGCGAACGCACCAGAATCGTCGGACGGTTGGCGCCCCGACGCGGATAGTAATGATCGGCAAGCAACACGACGCCATCGGGCATCGGTATCTTGAGGTCTTTTTCGACGACGACATCATAGGTTTCAGCGGGGGGGAGTTTGGCAAGCCACGCGAAAATACGGCTAGCAATACTCATCAGATTTTCTCCTTCGTTCATGTCGAGAAAAGAGGAATCTATGCGGAAGGCACGCTCTCGACGTTGTTTGTCGCGTGCATAGGGCAGCGTTAGCGAACGTCTCCTCCGCTCCATGTACGATTTCTGAACATGAGTATTCTCCTTACACTCCCGCCACGCGCCGCCCTTGCCCAACCCAATACGGCTCGCGCAGCGTGCGCTTAAGCACTTTGCCGCTGGGCGTGCGTGGCAGTGCTGCCACAAAGTCAACGGAACGCGGTCGCTCGAAGCCACCCAATTTGCCGCGACAAAAATCCATGAGCTCTTCAGCTGTCGCCGTCATCCCCTCACGCAAGACGACGATGGCTTTGACCGTCTCGCCCCAACGCTCATCGGGCACGCCGATGACCGCGGCTTCGGCAATCGCAGCATGCTGGTACAAAACTTCTTCGACCATGCGCGGATAGATGTTCTCCCCGCCCGACACGATCATATCTTTCACGCGGTCTTGAATGTAGATGTAACCCTCCGCATCCATGGCGCCTGCGTCGCCCGTGTGCATCCAGCCGCCACGCAACGTCTCGGCGGTTGCCTCTGGCAAATTCCAATACCCCTTCATTAGCTGCGGGCCTCGCGCAATGATCTCGCCAATCGCGCCGAATGGCACAGGGTTGTCGTCGGCGTCCACGACACGCACTTCAGTGCCAACGGTGGGTCGCCCGGCCGAGAGCAAGAGTTGGGGTTGTCCCGCTAACGCGCGCCGATGATCGGCGGCAGACAAATTGGTGATAGCGGCGGTCATCTCAGTCATCCCATAGCCTTGACTGAAATCACACTGAAACACTTCGATGGCGCGACGCAACGTCTGCTCGGCAATGGGCGACGCGCCGTAGTGAATGAGACGCAACGCCTCATAACGATGTTGGGCGACATCAGGCACTGCGGTGAGACACGCTTGAATCATTGCAGGCACCAAAATCGCCAACCCGATGCGTTCCTCGCTCATGGCGCGCACCACTGCGGCGGGAACGAAGTCGCTTTGAATGTACAGGCATCCCCCCGCATACACGCAAGGAAATGCTCCTGCGTTGGCCGCTGCTACATGAAACAACGGCGCGACTATCAACACGCGCTCGCCTCTCCGAATTTCGTGCGCGAGTCCGATTTGCGCGAGATGCGCCGTGACCGCGCGCTGTGTCAACACCGCGCCTTTGGGGTGGCCCGTCGTGCCGCTCGTATAGAGTTGGAATAAATCGTGGTCAGGAGTGATGTGACGCGCAGGCGCTGTCGGCGGTTGCTGCGCAACCCAATCATGGTAATTTTCCCAACCCGACACCGAGCTCTCCATGGCGACGAAGTGAGAGACCGTTTGCAGTTCATGGCGAATCGAGTTGATGGCTTGAGGATAGTCACCTGCCACGATGAGCAACTTCGCACCTGAATCGTTGATGATATAGCGCCACTCGACGGGCGCAAGCCGATAGTTGAGAGGAACGGGAACCACGCCCGCCTTCGATGCGGCGAAGTAGAGAAGCATGTATTCGATGCTGTTCTTGGAGAGAATAGCAATGCGCTCGCCGCTTTGCAAACCACTCTTGACGAAGGCGTTGGCGATACGATTCGCTTCTGCCCACGCCTCACGATAGGTGAGGCGACGGGTGCCTTGAAGCGCAAATTCCGCGTCGCCTTGCTCACGCGCGCGATAGTCGAGAAAATCGTGCAGACGCATCATGCTTTGCCCCAGACTTCTTTAGCAGTCTCTGCGACGAGTCGCAGCTTTGCCTCTTGCTCTGCCGCTGTCAACAAATTGCCTTCTTCCGTCGAAGCGAAGCCACATTGCGGACTCAACGCCAAGCGTTCCAACGGCACGAACTTGGAGGCTTCGTCAATGCGCCGCTTGAGCTCGTCCTTCTTTTCCAGCGCGGGCTTTTTGGTTGTCACCAACCCCAGTACCACCGTCCGGTCCTCAGGGACATGCTTGAGCGGCTCAAAACCACCTGAACGCGCGTCATCATATTCGAGCAAGAAACGCTGGAAGTGTGTGCGACTGAACACCGCCGCAATCGGATCGTAGCCGCCGCTCGCGTAAAACTTGCTCTGGTTGTTGCCGCGACACAGATGGATGCCGAAGGTCACGCCAGGCTGGTTGCTAATCACGGCGTTGTCGAGCTCGATGCACCGATCCAGCAAACGGTCAGGATCGTTGCCGCGTTGCCGATAGCCTTCGCGGATTTTTGGATCCAACAGACCTGCATATTGGGGCGCATCTACTTGTATATAAGTGCAACCTAAGCGAATCAGCTCAGTCACCTCGTCGCGAAAGATGTCCACCACATCGGCGAGGTAAGCGTCAATCGTCGCGTAAGCGTCTTTGGATTTTTGCGGATCGTAATACGCCGCCGCTTGTTGCGCGCTGATGAACGTTACTTTGGCGGGGTGGGTGGCGCGCGCGCGTAGATAGGTGAACTCTTCTGAGCAAAGATGACGGCGACGCTTCAAGCGCGAGGCGACGACGGGACGCTTGAAGATGACCTCGTTGCCCTGTTCGTCGTGGAACGGAATTGCCCAGCCGCCGAATTTGTCGAAGCCTTCGACCGAATCAACGAGATGACCGAAGAATGCGTAACGTCGCATTTCGCCGTCGCTGATCACGTCCAAGCCTGCTTGCGTTTGCAACGCGATGGCTTCATTCACAGCGCGGTCTTCGATTTGTTTAAACTCCACTTCACTGATAGCGCCCGCCTCGTGGCGCGCGCGCGCTTCTTTGAGATAGTCGGGGCGTAAGAGACTGCCGACCACATCGCTACGGTAAGCTGACATGCCATACCTCCTTATTCGATCGAAAGAAATCAACAGCTGGAGATCTACCTGCCTCGTCTTGGGCGGGATGTTACAGCTGTTTCACCAGAGAAGAAAAATTCGCTGAGTCTTCTGACTTTGATGTACGGCTAGACCGCGCTCGTGGTGGATGGTCACAGCCACCACTCAAGCGCGGGAGGTGCGACCCACGGGAGTCCCGCGCGAGCATGCCACACTAAAATCGGCGGAACCAATTCGCTTGATTCTCGCGAATGTTTCGACAAAGTTGTCTGCGCCAGAAAGCCATTCACGCAACCTGTTGACCAACCTATGTTCGCATGGTAGAATGCCGCCCGCTAGGCAGGGGCAAAATATAACAACGAGGGTTCAATCCCGCACCGCAAAAAACACTGGGCGCTGTCAGCGCGTCATTAGGGAAAGAACAAAGGAAGACACACATTTGTAATTCCGTCATGCCATGTTGTGTGGTAGAGAATTTCGATACAAGGAGGTGAGTAATTCAGCATTCCTTGATAA
>CAZDYP010000277.1:0-3600 GCA_964509505.1 uncultured Anaerolineae bacterium
ACCACCGCCGTGACGGAAAGCATGAATCAGTTGCTCCAGCGGACCCGTGACGCCCCAGAGAAATTGCTGAATGCCGCCGAAAAAAACTTGGCTTGTGTCTTGCGCCAACGCCGCGCGATGCTCAACGGGTAAGGCGAAGCGTTGCGTCGTTGCATCGTACATGAGATACCCCGCGCACGTCATCCCGCGCAGCCATTCGAGCGTGTAACGCTCGTTCACAGACGCGCGTGCGGCGAGCTCGGCGCTGGTCAGCGCGTCTGCTTCCGCGAGCCTCTCGAACAGCCCAAGTCGGTCGCCAAGGTGCGCCATGATCGTCACTGCCATACCGCTCGTGTCGGCTAACACTTGCGCGGCAAAGGCGCGCGCTTTTTGTTTGTCGAATGACGATTGGGTCACGCTAGTCTCCTCTCATTTGATGCCGCCGATTTCATGGTGAATCTTTCTGATAAATCGTGTGCCATGTGGTTTGATGGCATTGAGCGCACGTCAGCAACCGTCGCGGCTGGCCCTTGGCTTTCCAACGAATGCCGCCTGCGTCCCACACCGATTGCTCATGACTACACGCTGCGCAACGCATCAGCCAGCGACGTGATTCAGCTTCCATGTCGTCAGCCCATTGGCGCGGCAAGATCGTCTTGAAAAATTTTTGTAGGCGAGTCATCACCTCCTCCAATCATATAGGCAGGTTGCTCGGCGTTTCGAGATAGCGCAATTGGGGCTGGAAGCGAGCAGCCAGCGTATTGACATACATGCGTTCAAAGTCGCTGAGTTGAAACTCAAACAGCGTTGCCAGCAATTCATACTCGGACTCCATAGAGTTCTCAAATGGACCAGGATCATCGGTGTTCACACTGAAGTTCAACTCCAAATCACGCGCGCGTCGGATGGGATGTTGCTCAAGCGTTGCTACACTGCCCGTTTTGAGATTGCTGGTGGGACACATTTCGATATGAATCTGGTCGCGCTGAAAGCGCTCGATCAAACGCGGGTCTTGAAAGAGCGCGCAACCATGCCCGATGCGGTCAGGAAAGCCATGCTCTAGCGCATCCCACACCAACTCCGGTCCCGCCCATTCGCCTGCGTGAATCTCGACGCCAACGCCCGCGTCGTGGAGTCGCGCCAGCACGCGGCTCAAGGGTTGAATAGATGTTTCGGGCCAACCCGCCAGCGCCACACCAAAGAGCAAGTTCGCCTTGCGTAGGCGCATGACACGCTTCACAATGACCTCAAAACGTTCTATCGCAAGCGTGCGTCTTAAGGCGACGAGAAACTCAACTTGAATCTTGCCGTCTTCCAATGTGGTCACGTATTCACGAAACGCGCTGAATTGTTCGATCAATTGACCATCGTCGCGCGGCAGTTCGCTGCTGCCCAACATGAGCTCCGCATAGACCACGTGTTGCGCCTTCAGACGCGCGATGTGCTGCGCCAGAATCAGCCAGAAGTTTTTCGTGTCATCTTCGATGGGTTCGGTCACGTCAAACCAATGAATGAACTCGTCGAAATTTCGCACGGGATAGGTCGCCTGCAAGGTGGCGGACGCGAGGGGCAGTATGTGGCCTTGCTGCTCTAGCGCTTGCAGCATCGCCACGTCCACGATGCCATCCACATGGCAATGCAACTCCGCTTTGGGTAGGGTTGAGATGTTCATCATGACTCTCTCTGCATAATCACATTTTCCCACGCATCTACCATGCCGCGCCAACCTTCCTCGATGTACGTCGTCGCGTCGAACTGATAGATGACGCACGGGCCGATGATGGTATCGCCGACGTGCAACTCATCGCGCATTACATGGGATTGACGGATGACGGATGAGGGGCGACGAGCGCTGGCTTTTTGAAATTGGGGCTTGCGCGTTCGCCCGATGGCTTTGACGCGCAACGTCACGACCTCAACCGGCAGCTGCTCGTCCGCATGGTTGAAGCGCTGCAAATGCGCAGCGTGGAAACGCGCCAGTGTGTCACTGAGAGTATCGTACGCAATGGTCAACTCATACGATTGCCCAACGTAGCGCATATCCATACTGAGTTGGCATGATAACTGTTCAGCAGCGACGCCTTCGCCTAACAGCTCATCACGCGCACGCGCCATCAGGGGCTCATACATTGAGTCAACTAACTGACTATCCAACGAACTAACTTCTTTAATGACGCTCTGCGAAAAATCTTTTACAAGGTCTGTTGTCAACATCCCCAGCGCCGACAGCACGCCTGGATAACGCGGCGCCAACACACGCGGAATCGCCAGCGCTTCTGCCAACGCGCACGCATGAAGCGGACCCGCGCCGCCGAACGCAACGAGCGTGAAATCGCGCGGATCATAACCCCGCTCAATCGAGACTTGACGTATCGCGCGCTCCATCGTCGCATTGACGACGCGCACCATACCGTGCGCCGCGGTGGTGCGATCACAGTTCATCTGTTGCGCCAAGGTATCCATCACCCGTTCAGCCGCGCCGACATCCAACGTCATGCGTCCGCCCAGAAATTTATCGGGCGCCAGTCGTCCGACGATGAGGTTCGCATCGGTCACAGTGGCTTGCGCGCCGCCGCGTCCGTAACATGCGGGCCCTGGCAACGCGCCTGCCGATTCGGGCCCGACACGCAACGCGCCGCCTGCATCCACACGCGCGAGCGAGCCGCCGCCCGCGCCAACCGTGTGAATGTCGAGCATAGGCAAGCGCATCGGAAACCCTGCGATGTTGCCCTCGTTTGTCTCCTGCAGCTGTCCCGCGCACAGCGACACATCCGTTGACGTGCCGCCCATATCAAAGCCAATAATGTGAGTGTAGCCTGCGAGTTGCGCGACGGTGAACGCGCCAACCACGCCACCCGCTGGACCCGACAACGCAAGACGCGCCGCCACAGCGGTCGCGCTCTGCGCGGTGATGCTGCCGCCGTTCGATTGCATGATGCGCAGGCGTCGCCCCTCTAAACCTGCTTCAAGGTTACGCACATAGCGCGCGACGACGGGCGCGACATACGCATTGATGATGGTGGTGGAGGCGCGCTCGTATTCGCGGTATTCGGGGAGAATGTCGGAGGATAATGAGACGAAGGGGAATGGGTAATTGGTAATTGGTAATTGGGCGTGTGTGATGGTGTGTTTGACGAGTTGTTCGTGAGCGGGATTGAGGAAGGCGAAGAGAAAGCAAACGGCGATGGATTCGATGTGATCGGCGATGAGTTTTTCAATGATGGCGTCGAGCTGTGATGAGTCGAGAGAGACAAGCACATGCCCGTGCTCGTCGAGTCGCTCGGCGATTTCAAAACGCCCCTCGCGCGGGACGAAGGGCGCGGGCTTCGTTTGATAGAAGTCGTAGAGCTTCGGGCGATTTTGTCGCCCAATTTCGATGATATCCGCAAACCCTTTCGTCGTGATGAGCGCGGTGCGTGCGCCTTTGCGTTCGAGCAGTGCATTCGTCGCGACGGTTGACCCATGCACAATTTCGCCGTCGCCCGCCAAATTCAAATCGCGCACACCTTGCAACAACGCGCGCGAGGGATCGTCAGGTGTCGAGAGCAGTTTGTGGACGACGAGCTTGCCGTCGCGCAACAGCACGAAATCGGTGAACGTGCCGCCGATGTCAACGCCGAG
>CAZDYP010000278.1:0-3548 GCA_964509505.1 uncultured Anaerolineae bacterium
CTAATAAGCGAGAATGGCTCGCCGATGTAACGCTTGTAGTTGCCTAGCGGGTCGGCGTCGGCGGCGTTCAAATCGTGATTGCCCGGCACGAACAAATAGCTGCGCGCTCTCATACGCTCCACGTAGGCGCGTGCGCGCTCGTACTCCTCGACAGTGCCCCGCACGACAAAATCGCCGGAGATGATAAGCAAGTCGGGGAACGTGTCGTTGATAAGCGTGATGAGCTGCTCCATTTTGTCGGGCAGAAAGTTCTCGTCTAGCGAGACGTGCAAATCGGAAGCGTGAAAAATGGTGAGGGCATAGTTGCTCATGGCGCGCATTGTAAACGTCAAAGTGTCAAGGTGTCAAAGTGTCAGTTGTCTCCAATATCTGTTGAGCGTTGTGGGTATGGGAGTGTGGGCGGGTTGTAGCAGCGCGGGTAAGTTGCCAACTTGGGCTACCCCCGCTGCTCGCGCAGATGAAAGCCCGGCCAAATTTCAGAATCTTCGAGGAATGGGTCCATGCCCGGGAATGGGGATGGCATAATCACCTCCTACGCGTTCATGCTACAATTGGACATTGGAAAAATTCAGGACTTACGCTTCTGACCGTCATTGCGAGCGGAGCGAAGCAATCTCCCCGCACCACTGGGGGATTGCTTCGGCAAACGACGCCTCGCAATGACCCTAAGCGTAAATCCTAGGTTATAACGCAAGCCAACTCATGACGGCAAGCTCAACACAAAAAACGCGCTTGATGAAACTCTCACCAAGCGCGTATCCCGTCACCTGAGGGTCACTGCGCGCGTTGTGTGCGAAGCAGTCCCCTCGTCGCGTGAAGGAAATGGCTTCGCTCCACTCGCCATGACATCGAAGCAAGTTGGTATAACTGCATCCCTTCGCTCCGCGCCTCACGGTTCACGCCGCCTAATCGTGAGTTAGGAGGACGCTTCCACGCTCTCAAGCCGTGGGGCGTTGCGTACATGCGCATTGGCGGCAACCAGCAAGCCCAGTCCCAGTTGCCAGACCGCAAACACAATGATGGTGGTGATGGGGCCCAGCCATTCCAGCAACACACCGCCGAGCGCCGCGCCGAGCGGGTCAAAGCCAAAGGCAATCAGACGCCACGCGCTATTCACGCGACCTTGTAAGCGGTCAGGAATCAGCGCCAGACGATAACTGAATTGAACGATGTCGTAGGATGGAAGGCACACATAGATCAGGAAGGTGATGATGCCCAACACTATGACGTTGGGGGCGATGGCATAGAGGGGAAACAGCAGCACAGTGAGCCATACCACGCCAATAATCACCTGTCCGAAGCTGAACTTTTTGGCAACCCAGCCGCCTACCACCGAACCCAAAATCCCACCGATAGCGGCGATGCTAAAGATCAAACCAATCGCGGTCTCGTTAGCGCCTAAGCGAGTTGCCAGCACAATCACCGTCAACCTTTCAGCGGCAAACACAAAATGAAATCCACCAGTGAGCAGCGCCATGAACAAGATCAAGGGTTGACGCCAGAGCCACGTCAGTCCTTCGATAATTTCTGCGCGCAGATGGCGTGTGGTCTCGGAGTGCTCGACGCGAAAACTCGCGCGCATCCAGCGGAGCGAAACGACCGAAACGGCATAAGACATTGCGTCAAAGATGAATGGGAAGGCTTGCCCCAGCGTTTGATAGGCGAATGTGCCCGCCGAAGGCCCCAGAATATCGGCAACGGAGTAGGCTATCTGATTCTGCGCCGTCGCTTCGGGCAATTGGACTTTGGGCACGACGCGCGGGACGGCGGCGACTTCGGCGAGGTTGAAGAAAACGTACAGCGAGCCTTCGATGAAAGCGGCGATATACAACTGCCAAACCGTCAGCACGCCCAACGCCATCGCGAGCGGGACGCTAGCCAGTGTGAGGGCGCGGCCTGTATCACACCAAACCATCACGCGCTTGCGATCCCAACGATCTATCAACGCACCGACGGGCAAGCTGAAAATGACGTAGGGCAAGGCACGTAGCGCAGCCGCAATGCCAGCTGCCGCAGGCGAATTCGTCAATGCCAGAATCAGCAACGGAAAGACGATGCCCGAGATGCCGCTGCCCAAAGTCGAGATGAATTGACCGCCTCGCAACAATACATAATCGCGGTTACGCCACAAAGGGGTCAGCGACTCACTCATACGCCAACACTTCCCGCACCGTCAAGCGCGACGCGTTCCACGCAGGCAAGAAGCTCGCCAACGACGCAAGGATGATGACGAGAACGAGCCACAGCGCCGCGCCCGGCACCGAGAAGGTGTAGCTCAGCTCGGTGCGGAAGATCGCTTGCCCAAGCGCTTGGCTGATGACGCGCCCGACTGGCAAGGCGAGCAGCAAACCGACGAACCAACTGATGAGGCCGATGAAGATGCCTTCCGACAAGATAATTTGCAGCACCGCGCCGTTGGACGCGCCAATCGCGCGCATCACGCCGATTTCGCGCGTGCGTTCCAAGACGTTGATGCTCATGGTGCTCATCAACCCCAAGCCGCCGACGACCGCGAGCAACACCGCCATGATCATCACCGCGCCGATGATGAAGTTGAACGCCAACAGCAATGCGCCGCGCAACTGCGAGACCTTGAACGCGCCCGTCGTCTTCATGCCCATCGCCTTGAAGTGCGCTTCGAGCGCGTTGGCGGCGGCGGTCTCTGCCGCTTCGCCGCCTTGCTCGGTCTTGATGAGCAAGAACGGCGAGCGTCCGGCGTTGTTCGTCAAGCGCGCGTAGTAAGGCTGATTGATGTACGCAATCGCGCCCGTCAACAAGCCGCGCGCAATGCCTACCACTTGCCACTTCGTCTCTTTGCCGCCAACCTTCAACACGATTTCGTCGCCAACCTTCACGTTCGCATCGGAGGGATTCGCTAGAAAATCGGTATTCAACACGACAGCCGCTTCGTCGCTCTCTTGTAGCCAACGTCCCGCAACCATCTTCGGTTGAATCATCCGTGTCTTGGCGGGCGGCGCGATGACGGCGAGCGTGTCGCTCTCGGTGCCGTCGGGACGCACACGGCGGGTGCTGCCCGAACCCCACGTCTCGGCGTCTTGCACGCCGGGCACGCGCAATGCTTCGCGGATGAGCAAGTCGTCGCGATAGCTGCGCGGGAAAATCACCTCAACGTCGAAGCCAAAATAGTTCAAGCCCTCGTCCAACGTGAGCGCGAGCGAATCGCGCAAGCTGAGAATCGTGATGAAGATCATGCTAGCGAGGATGAGCGTGATGAGCGTGAGCGTGAGGCGCACTTTGCGGCGGAAGGTGTTGCGAATAGACAACAGGATGGGACGCGACAAGCCGCGCACACGGCTCACGATGCGATCAATCCAGCTCATGCCATAACGCCCCTTGCCCAACCCATATTGGCTCAACGCCTCGCGCACCGTGACCCGCACGCCCGAGACAATTGGAAAGAGCGCGGCGATGAGCGGTACCAACAAGCCCACGCCGATTTGGGTCGCAATCACAGTCGGCGGGATGTTGATGAGGCCGGGCTCATAGTTCATAATCGTCGCGACGAAATTGACGAAGCCTTGCGCGCC
>CAZDYP010000279.1:0-3538 GCA_964509505.1 uncultured Anaerolineae bacterium
GGCGCACGTTCTCGCTCGTGATCTCCCACACGCCATCAGTCGTGCGTTGTGAGATGCCCGAGTTGTGCGGTGTGATGATGAGATTGGGCGCATCCCATAATGGGTTGTCGGCGGGTAACGGCTCCGTCGCCAACGCGTCCAACCCTGCGCCCGCGAGTTGCCCCGCGCGCAACGCCGTGTCGAGCGCCACTTCATCTACAATGCCGCCGCGCGATACCACCAACAGATACGCGCCCGCCTTCATCAACCCGATGCGCCGTGCGTCAAAAAAGTTTTTCGTCTCTGCCGTCAATGGCAATGCAATCGCTACCACATCGGCTTGTGGTAATGTCTCATCTAACTTGTCCAAGTTCAGCACTGCCTCGACGCCTGTGGGCGGCGCGGTCGGTTGCACATCCACGCCGATCACGCGCATTTCAAAACCGAGCGCGACCTTGCCAATCGCGCGCCCGATGTTGCCGAAGCCCACAATCACCATCGTTGCGCCCCGAATCGAGCGCATCCCATCGGCAATGCGCGGCGTGTCCCAGACGTGCGCTTGTTGATTGCGATAGATGGTCGGCATGTGCCGTGTCAACCCCAACAGCATCGCAAACGTATGCTCGGCAATCGTAATCGCATGAGCGCTGCGCGTGTTGGTGACGATGGTTTCGCTCTCAACTAACTCAGGGAACAGAAATTGGTCGAGACCCGCCGAGGTCGCGTGCGCCCAACGCAGCTGACCTTCGTTAGCCAGGAACGCCTCGCGTGGGACGCGTCCAATCCACGCCTCCGCACTCAGCGCAGCAGCAATTTGTTCGGCGGGCGTCACTGCACGCACAAACTCGACATGCGGAAACTCAGACTGCCACTGTGACAACAAGGTTGAATTGACTTCGGCGGTGACGACGATTTTCATGGATTATTCCTCAGGCATAGATTGACTCACCAATCATTTTGGCTTAGACTTCCCATCGAAAGGGAGGTGTGCGATGACAACACTTTCAACTGAATCGGCTTTTGAACGGCTGCTTGACACGGTGCGCCAATTGCCGCGCCAGCTCAAAGTGAAACTTTGGCAAACCTTGGACGCCGAAGTGGGACGCTCTGCCAGTCGCACGGACACGAACACTGCCACGCCACGCTTGCGCACGTTGGGCGACCTTGCGCGCTCAGAATTGTTTGGCTTGTGGCGTGACCGCGCTGATGTGGGCGACAGTGTAGAGTTTGCTCGCCGCTTGCGCGCGGATGCTTGGAGTCGCAGCGTATGACGGCTTGCCTCGACACTGATGTGTTGGTTGACTATCTGCGCGGCGTGTCGGAATCGCGCGCATGGCTCAACGCTACACCCGCCGAAGATTATTTCGTGCCGGGCATCGTCGCGATGGAATTGCTGGCAGGCTGCCAGAATCAAAATGAGCTGACGCGTACCAAAAAGTTTTTGGATTCGCTCAATCTTGTATGGCCTGATGCACAAGACATGACACGCGCCTACAACTTACTGGCAACCTACCAGCTGGCAACTGCACTCAGCATTCCTGATTGCATCATCGCGGCGATGGCACTCAATCGCTCCGCACGACTATACACGTTCAACTTGAAACACTATCGGGTGATTGCCGACTTGGATGCGCAAGAACCGTATCAACGTCCAACGAGATAGTGTCGTCCCCGCACCAGTGCGCAAACGGAAACACTCGACAACGGATTTGAGAGCAGACAAACGGATACAAGTGGATGTATCCGTTGCCCTCCGTTTATCCGTTTCATTCCGTTGTCGAAATTTTCCGTCCCTGTAACAGCCATACCAGCGCGAGACCTGTGGTAGCAGCAGTTAATGTGATACAAGCAAAGCTGCCTATAAATAAGCCATTGAACAAAACCGCTTTTTCTCCTGTCGGCCCCCATCTTCTCCAAGCGTCGTCCAAGTCGCCAACAGCAAACAATGTGATTACCACACCGATAGAAAAGCACGTGGCGTTCATCAAAGACCACAACTGCATTGATTCTCCAACTTGTTGTCGCAATACTTAATGACTGAGCTACACCTATTGCGCCTCCCCATATAACACCCACTAAAACAACTCTCCAATTTTCTGCGCTCGGTACGTAATTCATCGTATCGGAAATCGTAGAGATTGCCAATCCACCAATCGCCCAACCTACTGCTGTCGCAAACACCCACCATTTGGAGACATAAGAGCGTAACACAGACCATTGAAAAACCCCGATTGAACACCCTATACTTGTAGCTCCTAATGCAAGTCTCAGCATAGAGATGGCTCTATAAATCGGATTGGAGTCTCCATAATAGACCGGAAAGAATGCGGTGACGCCACATGAGACACCCAAACCAAATACAAATCCCAAAATAGAGGCGATTAGCCACTGAAACCAAAACGCCCACTTCATTTGTCTGTTCTCTTGCATCATCTCCGCCGCGCTGTTTGTGGTCAGACCTCCTCCGCCCCCTCCCGTCCCGGAAGTCTGACCCAATCCGCAATCTTCAATCTTGTTAGTGTCTCGCGGTTTTCGCAATTTCTCGACGCAGCACCCTGAGCTTGTCGAAGGGTGCGGACATATTGGTAAAACGCATCCTTCGACAAGCTCAGGATGCTGATTTTCACACGACGACGAATTTGCGAAAACTACGTGACGCTATCCAATCTTCAATCTTCAGTCTTCAGTCTTCAATTCCCATACGCCATCGCCGTCAGCCGATTCAGCGCATGCACGTACGCCTTCGCGCTCGCCACCACGATGTCGGTGTCCGCACCGTGTCCCGTCACCTCGCGCGCGCCATGCTGCAAGCGCACCGTCACGCGCCCCAGCGCATCGTTGCCCGACGTGACGGCTTGGATGTTGAACTCGCTGAGTTTGCTCTCCGACGCGAGCTTGCCGACGACCTTGCCAATCGCCGCGTATGTTGCATCCACCGGCCCATCGCCATTCGCCTCCGCGCTGTGCGAGTGTCCGTCGGGACCGCGCATGATGACCGTCACCTTCGGCTTGACAGGGAAGCCGCACGTCACCTGCATCGCCTCGATGGTGAAGAACTCTTTGGCCTTCGAGATTTCCTCGCCCACCAACGCTTCGAGGTCAGAGTCGGTGATGGTCTTCTTGCGGTCACACAACTCTTTGAATTTCACGAATGCCTTGTCGAGGTCTTCCTTCGACAGCTCGTAGCCCAATTGCTTCAAGCGATCACGGAACGCGTGTCGCCCCGAATGCTTGCCCAGCACCAACTGATTTTCGGGCAAGCCAATCGTGTCGGGTTTCATGATCTCGTACGTCAACGGATTCTTCAGCACGCCGTCTTGATGGATGCCTGCCTCGTGCGCGAATGCGTTCGCGCCGACGATGGCTTTGTTCGGCTGCACCTTCACGCCGGTGATGTTGCCAAGCAAACGCGACGTGGGATAGATGTGCTTGGTATCAATATTCGCTTCGTAGGTGTAGAAGTTCTTGCGCGTGTGCAGCGCCATCACCACCTCTTCAAGCGACGCATTGCCCGCGCGCTCGCCGATGCCGTTAATGGTACATTCGATTTGCCGCGCGC
>CAZDYP010000280.1:0-3500 GCA_964509505.1 uncultured Anaerolineae bacterium
AAAGCGAGTGGCGCGTCAATATCGTGTGATGCCGCACGACGGTAAATCCTTCAGGGTTGAATCGCCTGTTCGTGGTATAATCGCGCTACAACTTTGATGAGGCAAGTTAGAAACTTGTCCGACAGAGGAGCTGGCATTGAAAGCGAATATTGTTTTGATGGGCGGCGATGGCATCGGACCGGAGGTGGTCAAAGAAGCCGTGCGCGTGTTGAACGTCATTGCCAAGCAGTATCAGCACGAATTTGTTTATCACGCACAACTCGTCGGCGGCGTCTCGATTGATACCTATGGCGTGCCGTTGACCACTGAGGCGCTTGAGGCGTGTCGCAATGCGGATGCGGTGTTGTTTGGCGCCGTCGGCGGACCCAAATGGGATGACCCCAAAGCGCCCGTGCGCCCAGAGCAAGGCATTCTCGGCTTACGCAAAGCGTTAGGCTTGTATGCAAACTTGCGTCCCGTGAAACCGTATCCTGCATTGGCGCATGCGTCGCCGTTGAAACCCGAAAAATTAGCGAACGTGGATTTGCTCGTCATCCGCGAGTTGACGGGCGGTTTGTATTTCGGCAAAAAATATCGTGATGAACAAAGCGTGAGTGAAACGCTCGAATACACCGCTGTCGAGGTGCGGCGCATCATTGACCTCGGCTTCCGTCTCGCGCAAGGACGTCGCAGACAGCTCCTGTCGGTGGACAAAGCGAATGTGTTAGAGAGCTCGCGCTTCTGGCGCACACTGGCTATCGAGCTCGCCCAAGATTATCCCGAGGTGAACTTGCAGCATCAACTGGTGGATAGCTGTGCGATGAAGCTCATTCAATCGCCTGCCGACTTCGACGTGATTGTGACGGAGAATATGTTTGGCGACATCCTTACCGATGAAGCAGGGGTGTTGGCAGGGTCGCTGGGCTTGTTGCCGTCGGCGTCGTTGGGCGATGGGCGACGCGGTCTCTATGAGCCAATTCACGGCAGCGCGCCCGACATCGCCGGCCAGGGCATCGCCAATCCCATCGGCACGATTCTAAGCGCGGCGTTGTTGTTGCGCTATTCGTTGAATCTCGAAACCGAAGCGCAAGCGATCGAACGCGCCGTTGCAGCTGCGATTGAAGCCGGTTATCGCACCGCCGACATCGCGCAAGCAGGCGAACAAACCGTGACGACAAACGGAATGACCGATGCGATTATCGCGCGGTTGTGAGAGCAGCTGAGCGCCGAGGGGCAAAAGACGGGAGCCAAGAGCCGCGTATCACGCGTCAAATGATGAACGACGAGTGGCGAGCGACATGGCGTAGGAGGACACGATGGAACTGACCTGTTGGGGCGCGACGCGCAGCGTGACGGGCTCGATGCACTATTTGGTGGCGGCGGGTCGGCGCATCTTGTTGGATTGTGGACTGTTTCAAAGCTCACGGACTGAAGCGTTTGAACGCAACAGCCACATCCCCTTTGTCGCGAGCGAATTGGATGCGGTGATTCTCTCGCACGCGCATCTCGATCATTGCGGCAATTTGCCCACGCTCATCAAGGCAGGCTACGAGGGCCCCATCTATTGCACACCTGCAACGCGCGATTTGACGATGGCCATGTTGCGCGATGCGGCTAACATCCAAGAAGCCGACGCCGAGTACATTAACTTTCGGCGCAAACGTCAGGGCTTGGAGCCGAATGCGACGTCGCTCTACACGCATCTGGATGCCGAGCGCGTCGGGCGTCATTTGATTGGCGTGCCGTACGATTATTGGTTCGCATTGGGACGCTACGTGCGCTTTAGGTTCCACGAAGCCGGTCACATCCTGGGTTCGGCGATTACGCTGCTTCAGGTAGAAGAAGGGCGCGGCACGCGCTACTTCTGTTACAGCGGCGATTTGGGGCGCGACCACCCACGCATCTTGCGTGAGCGCGCGCCCGTTGAGCAGATGGATTATCTCTTGATGGAAAGCACCTATGGCAATCGGCTGCATGAGCCTGCGCCGCAATTGGAAAATGAATTTGCCGAGGTGGTACGCGCAGCCGTCAAGCGCGTAGGGCGCGTGCTGATTCCAGCGTTTGCCGTCGGGCGCACGCAAGAGGTGGTCTATCTCTTGCACCGTTTACGACAAACGGACGCGATTCCCGACATTCCAATCTTTGTGGACAGTCCCCTCGCCATTGACGTGACCGAAGTGTATCGCGTGCATGTTGAATGTTTCAACGCCGAGACGCGCGACGTGTTGTTGAAACGCGAAGATCCCTTTGGCTTGCGTCGGTTGCGCTACATCCGCGAGCGTGAAGCGTCGGTAGCCATCAACAAAGTGAGTGAGCCATGTATCGTCATCGCGGGTTCGGGCATGTGCGAGGGCGGGCGCATTCGGCATCATCTGGTGCGTTGTATCGAGGATGCGCGTCACAGCATTTTGATCGTCAGCTTTCAAGCGGAGAACACGCTCGGACGGCGCTTGGCTGACCGCGCGGAGACGGTGCGTATCTTTGGCGACGAGTTCGTGCGGCGCGCGCAAGTGAAAATCATCAACGGCTTTAGCGGCCACGCGGATAGCGCTGAATTGCTGCGCTGGGTGACGGCGGGCGCCAAACAGTTGCGCGGCGCGTATTTGGTGCATGGCGAAGAAAGCCAAGCGCTCGCCTTCGCCGACAAAGTGCGCGCGCTCGGCGTGCCTCATGTCGCCATTCCACAACGCGGCGAAACATTCAAACTTGAAGAGTGAAGGAGCTTACATGTCAACTGAAACCCCTGTTGTGCTAACGACGATTGAAGGTAACGTCGGCATCATTCAACTGAATCGCCCTCACGCGTTGAATGCGTTGAGCAGCCAATTGCAACGCGAGGCGGCGGAAGCCTTGGAAGCCTTCGAGCGCAACCCCGATGTGCGTTGCGTCATCATCACAGGCAACGAGCGCGCGTTCAGCGCAGGCGCGGACATCAAAGAGATGAGTGGGCGCAGCTCGGGCGAAATGCTGAATCGTTTTAGCGGCTCGATTTTGACGACAGTGCGTCACGCGCGCAAGCCAATCATCGCGGCGGTCAGCGGCTATTGCTTCGGCGGCGGCTGCGAAATTGCGATTAGCTGCGATTTGATTGTCGCATCGGAGACGGCGCAATTCGGACAACCCGAAATCAAAATTGGCGTGATTCCCGGCGGCGGCGGCACGCAACGCTGGACGCGCATCGTCGGCAAGCAGCGCGCGATGGAGATTATGTTGACGGGCGAGCCTATTCCCGCGCAAAAAGCGTTGGCCTGGGGGCTCGTCAATCGCGTCGCGCCGGTCGAGCAATATCTTGACGAAGCGAAACGGCTCGCGGCGGTGATTGCCAGTCGCGCGCCACTCGCGGCGCGCATGGCAAAGGAAGCGGTGCTCAAAGCGCAAGACATCGCGCTCGAACATGGTCTCGATTATGAGAGTCGCTTGTTCACGCTGTTGTTCAGCACCGAAGATCAGAAAGAGGGCATGAGGGCTTTTGTCGAGAAACGCGCGCCCAGGTGGCAAGGCAGATAATTCGAAAGACCATC
>CAZDYP010000281.1:0-3372 GCA_964509505.1 uncultured Anaerolineae bacterium
TGGCGGGGCGCAATGTCTTGTTCCCGCCGAACCACGACGACCCTGCCGCCATCGCGCACGCGATTGACGCGATTGTGCACGATGGCGTAAACGCGCGCGAAGCGTACAGCCGCATGAATGAGTCGCGTGGTAGTGAGATGGAGTGGCTCAAAAAATTGTTTGGAGGTTAGTTTATGACCATGCTTTCTCAAGATTCGCAACGCATCAGCATTGCGCTGTCCACGCGCACCACTGCATTTACGAGCTTGCGTTTCGATTGGATGGTCGTCGCGTTGTCGAGTTGGCTCGTCGCTGGCGTGTATCTCGACGGTTGGGCACATAACCACAACGTCGGGGTGGAGACGTTCTTCACGCCTTGGCATAGTGTGTTGTATGCGGGCTTTCTTGCGTGCGCTGCGTTCTTGTTGGGCGCGCATCTCGTCAATTGGCGACGTGGGCGCGCGGCGTTGCCGGCCGCGTATGAACTCTCGCTCATCGGCGTGCTGATCTTCTCGCTCGGCGGCGTGGCAGATTTGTTTTGGCACACAGCGTTTGGCGTCGAGCGCAACATCGAAGCATTGTTCAGCCCACCCCATCATTTGTTGGTGATTGGCGCGTGCTTGCTGGTGAGCGGGCCATGGCGCATGGCCTGGCGCCGCGCCGACGCAGCCAGTGGTTGGCGCGCGTTGGCGCCGATGGTGTTCTCGGTCATCTTCACATGGTCAATCATCACGTTCATCACGCAGGGCGCGCATCCATTAGTGTATCCCGCCATCACACCCCGCTACACGCCGACGACGAACCGTGAGCGCGAGTTCTATCAGATGATGGGCGCGATGGTGGTCGTCTTGCAAACGATTGTCACGATGGGCATTGCGCTGTTACTGATTCGACGTTGGGGGACGCGTTTGCCCATCGGCGCGTTCACGTTGTTGTTTGTGGTGAATGGTGTGCTGGCTTGCACGCAACGCGACGAGTGGCGTTTCGCGCCTGCGTTAGTATTCGGTGGTCTCGTCGCCGATGTCTTGCTATGGCGCTTGCGTCCCGCGCTCGACAATTTGCGTGCGCTGCGTGTGTTCGCCTTCACCGTGCCGTTCAGCTTTTACGCGCTCTACTTTATCATCATCGCCTACACCGATGTCATCTGGTGGCGCGTCCATACGGTGACAGGCACTATCTTCGCGGCCGGCATGACGGGCTGGTTGGTGAGCTATTTGGTGTGTCCCCCCCATCAGTCGCCAGTCATTAGTAGTCAGTAGTCAATAAGCAAGAGTCAGTTGTCCAATTGACTCGTTGCGTCAATTTCTGCCCAAAGGAAGAGCGCATTAAATCGTTTAGGTATTATGCCGTTGCACCGCTAAGAAACGAAGAGCGCGAAGAAGTTTTTTGTTTTTCTTCGCGCCCTTCGCACCTGCGCGGTGAAGAGATGTCAACTACGTAACGCCTATTGTTGAAAAAGAAATGACATGAAAATTTTTCATATTGGACGTTGGTTTTTTCCGTTGACTTTGTGGTTAGGTTTAGCGTTAATCGTCGTCGCATGGCCCCTCGCGTGGTTACAGCTTGCGCCGTTCTCGTATTTCAGTTTCATGGGTTTGTGGCTTGGCTACATTCTCGTGGTAGATGGGTTGAACTTCATGCGGCGGGGCGCATCACCCTTGACCCGCGCGCCGTTGCATTTCCTCTCGTTGTTCATCCTCTCTGCGCCGACCTGGTGGATGTTCGAGCATATCAACGCCATCGTGCAGAATTGGCGCTATCTCGGCAGCGATGTGTTCGGCGACAATGGCAACGTGATGGGCACAGTGTTCTTCAGCACCGTGATGCCTGCCGTGTTTGAAACGACCGAACTCATCATGTCGTTTCGTTGGACACAACGCTACGCCCACTACCCCAAGACCATCATCACACCGACGCTCGAAATCGTCACCTTTGGATTGGGTTGGGTCAGCCTGCTCATCGTCTTCATCAATCCCGTTGTGTCGTTTGCGCTGGTATGGCTCTCGTTCTTGATGATTCTCGATCCACTTAATGCGTGGCTCGGACGACCATCGCTCATGCGCCAAGCAGCGCATGGCAATTGGCAGCTCATCGAATGTCTCGGCATGGCGGGTATAGTCTGCGGTTTCTTTTGGGAGATGTGGAACTTCTACTCGTATCCGAAGTGGTATTACACCGTGCCTTTCGTGGACTACGCGCGCCTCTTCGAGATGCCCTTGCTTGGTTACACAGGCTACATCCCGTTTGCGATGGAGCTCTACGCCATCTATCAGTGTGTGTATGGGTTGCTTGGCAGTTGGATGAAGCGCATCCATTTCGATGCGGAGCTGTTCGCGCTACAGACCATCAAACCGCCCTTAGAGAGTGTTTTGAAATTCAGACCCTAAAGGTTTTTCTGGCGCAGCGGGTTCACCAGTTGCTGGCCAGCGAAACCGTTAGAGTCTCGGTCTTATATTTTCAACACACTTTCTGAGGTCAGAGCAACGCATAAAAATAACATGCGACGCACTGCGCCAGTGCGTCGCATGTTTTATATTCACCTGAGCGACATCTCACGGGCAAGAACCATCTCCGCCTAGCATGGCGCGAGCGAACCAGATAGGTCAAAATTTTTGAGGGAGACAACTTACTCACATTAACGCGGCTGGTCATAATGTCGCCCCACTTCGGAAGCGTAGCGCGCTCCCACGTATTCCGCGTTCGCTGCGAGCCAAGCGCTCAAACGCGTCTTGCCTGTGGGCGGCTGTGATGAGATGAGCAGATTCGCCATCAATCCGTCCACCTCCTCCAACGTCAACACCTCGTCACGCACTAGCACGCTAATCGCTCGCGCGCACCACAGCGCCACACGCGGCGGCACAGTGAGCAATCGCGCGCGACTGCCGACAGCGCATTTGAGCAGCTCCACTAATTCCTTGAACGTGAAGATGTCGGGTCCAACGGCATCTATGACTTCGTTGGTCGTGCGCGCACCCGCCGCCACCGCGAGCTCCGCCATGTCTTCGACGTAAATCGGTTGCAAGCGATAACTGCCGTCGCCCGGTATGGCAAACACAGGGAAGCGCCGCAGCAACCACGCGATGTTGTTGATGAGAATGTCTTCCAGTCCAAAGATGACTGTCGGGCGGATGATGGCGTAACTCAGTTGGGAATGCGCGATAAACTCCTCCAAAATTCCTTTGCCCTTGAAGTATGGCAACGATGAATCTTTCGATGGGTTCGTGATGCTCACATGCACAAGCCGACGCACGCCCGCGTCTTCCGCCGCTTTGATCAGTGTTTGAGTATTGGCGACAGCTTGCCCAAAACTCATATCGCCATACGTGAAGCGCACCCAATAGGTGTTGTAGAGCGTCGTCGCTCCGACTAAACTTTTGACCAGCTCGGCGGGGT
>CAZDYP010000282.1:0-3299 GCA_964509505.1 uncultured Anaerolineae bacterium
TCGCCCCACGCGCCGACTTGCAATGTGCCGATGTGCGCTTGACGAATCACTTGCGCCGGGATCGCCGTCACTTTGGCAATAACTTCATCCAGCGACAAGCCCAACGTCAAGAGTTTCGATGCCGTTGTCGCCAAATCGTACACGGGACCGTTGACGTTGTGCCGATGCACATCGCTCGAAATGGTTTGTGGCAAGAAGCCTTGCGCGAATGCGGACTCAGCCACATTCCAATTGAAGCTGCCGCGCCCATGCCCCACATCGAAGACCACGCCGCGCGCTGCCGCCTCCACCACCGTCTCGCGCACGCGCCCATGCTCATCGAGAATGCCGCATGCTTTGCCATGAAAACAATGCGTCAAGATGTCGCGCGCTTTCATCACGCGGAGAATGTCGTCGAGCGAATCTGTCCACGCATTTTGCGCGTGCACCATGATGGGCAAGCCTGCGGCGTCAGCAGCTTCGCGCGCGAGATACAATGGACGCAAGCCGCTCGCCTCGCTGCATGAGAGTCCGCGCTCCAAACGCACCTTCACGCCGAGAATCACGTCACGCTGCGCCTCGATCATTTTCAACGCTTTGCCGATGTCCGCCCAACGAATATCGTCGAGCTCGCCCACCTCTTGCGAGATCATGCCTTGCGACGAGATGTTGAGCTGCGCGAAGAGTCGGGTCTCGCTCGCTTCGATAATGTATTTGCGAAACCCAGGGAAGGTATCCGCGCCCGCCGAGCCTGCATCCACCGCCGTCGTCACACCTTTGGCGAGGCAGTGCGCGTCGGCGTTGATGCCGTAATGCGAGACGCCCTCGAAGACGTGGACGTGCAAATCAATCCAACCCGGCGTGAGGAGGCAATCGGCGCCATCTATCACCGTCAGACCTGACAGGTTTCCAAAACCGGTCAGGTCTAGGTGTTCAGCGACAGCAGCGACGCGACCATTGGCAAACGCGACATCGCGGCGCGCGTGAAGGCGTTGCGCGGGATCGATGAGTGTCGCATTGCGAATGAGCAAATCGTACATAGACAACCTCGTGTTAGCCGATAGCGGATAGCAAATCGCGAATAGCCAATAGCGAATGGCAAGTAGTAGGTAGCAGGTGGCAAGTGGCAATTTGCGATAAGCCATGCGCTATCCGCCGCCTGCTACCGCCATACCTCCGCAATGGCTTTCGCCGTTTTCGCGGGATGGTTCGTGAGCAGCACAGGCACACCGAGCCGCTTGTAAAATGTGAGGCGCGGTTCGGGCGCTGGGTCAAGCGGACACGCGAGCTTGCCGAGCTGGCGCGCCCACCATACATACAATGGGTTGAGATACAGCAAGGGGAACAGCGGTCCCACGAAATCGGTCGGATAGAGTGGAAAGGGATTGGTGAGGGTGATCATGCCGATACGCAAGGTGGGCGCAACCGCTTTCACGCTTTGCAATAACTTGAGATGAAACGAGACCAGCACGCAACGCTCTAGCGCATCGTGTTGTTCCAACAATTTCACTAACCGTTCGGCGTCTGCCCGTTGCGCGAAACGCGCGTCCTTCAATTCAAGCGCGAGCGGCGCAGGCGTGAGCTGCAAGAGCTCCGCCAACGTGGGAATGCCCAAGCCCGCTTCGCCAAAGGGTATATCTTTGCCTGTCGAGGTGTATGATGGCGGTCGGCGCGCGCGAAATTTTTTCAGTTCGAACAACGTCAGGTCGCCCACACGCCCTGCGCCCGCCATCGTGCGGTCAATCGTCGGGTCGTGCATGAGCATGAGGTGATGGTCGCGCGAGAAGTGCAAATCGGTTTCGATGATGTGCGCGCCTTGTGCGAGCGCGAGCGCAAATGCCGCTAGGGTATTTTCGGGCGCATCCGCTTGTGCGCCGCGATGCGCCATGATAAGCGGCGGGTCTTGCGGTGTGCGTCGCTTGAAGGATGCCCAAGTGAGTGGCTCGTTCATAGTTACGCTGGACTCACTCGCCCCGCTTCACGAATCGCGCGCGGCACATCCACCATGACGAAGATGGCGAGACCGACGATGAACAGAATGATGACAGAGAGGATGCCGTAACGTAAGCTATTGAAGATTTGGTTGACGAAGCCGAACAAGAAGGGCCCAATCCACGAGGTGCCACGCTCGCTCACTTCGTACAGCGCGAAGAACTCGGCTTCGCGGCCGGGGGGTATCATCTGCGCGAAGAGCGAACGCGAGAGCGCTTGACTGCCGCCCAGCACGAGCGCGACGACGAATGCCAACAACCAGAATTCCAACTCGCGTTGCGTTATCCCCGCGATAAGATTGGTGCTGGTCATGCCGAGATAAGCGTAGATGACGGTGCCGCTCCAAATGAGGAGGCTAGTGATGATAGCGTTTTTCGTGCCGAGCCGTTCAGCTAACCAACTGTATAGATACGCGCCGCCGAAGGCGACAAACTGAATCATCAAAATCACGAGGATGCGATTCGTATCCGACATGCCCAGCTCTTCGGCGGCGAAGATAGCTGACACGGCGATGACCGTCTGAATGCCATCATTGTAAAACAAATAGGCGATGAGATAGCGAATCGTTTCGGGGAAGTGGCGCGCTTCACGGAACGTGCTGGCGAGTTGCTTGAAACCAATCGTCAGATAGTTTTCGCCGGCGGGCAAGGAGCGTACGGCGTGGCGCGGGCGCAAGCGTTGAAACGTGATTTGCGCGAAAAGCAACCACCACAGTCCCGCGCTGGCAATACTGATGCGCGCGATCAACGCATTGTCCAAACCGAGCCGCCCGCCAAAGAGAAACAACACGAGGTTGAGCAACAACAATAATCCACCGCCCAAATAGCCCAACGCAAAACCTTGCGATGACACGGCATCGCGGCGGTCGGCGCTGGCGATGTCGGGCAGATAAGCATTGTAAAAGATGATGCTCGCGCCAAATGACAGATTGGCGATGATGAAGAGCAATCCGCCGAGCCAATGCCAACCCGCCGTCACGAAGAACAGCGCAATGGTAGCAGCGGCGCCGATAGTCGCAAACAACATCAACATGCGTTTACGCAGATGCGAGTAGTCGGCAATCGCGCCGAGAATCGGCAGGAAGACGACTTGCAACAACACCGAGAGTGAAATGCAATAGGTGAACAGCGAACTATCTCTGACGGGGATGCCAAGCAGATAGACAAGGCCATCTTTGTCGGCAGCGGCTTTGGTGATGGCAGTCAGATAGGGTCCGAGGAACACGGTGACGACGGTGGTGCTAAACGCCGAGTTCGCCCAGTCGTACATCGTCCAGCCAAAGATTTCACGGCGGTCGTTCATGATGTGAGTCTCCTTTTTGCCTGAGT
>CAZDYP010000283.1:0-3289 GCA_964509505.1 uncultured Anaerolineae bacterium
CTTGCAACCCGCCTAGCCACGTCACGCGCATCGGATGTTCGTTGAAGCCCTTCACGCTCTCCCACGTGTTGCCGCCATCTTCGGAACGAAACAATGCGGGACGGCACGTGCCTGCATACCACACCTTGGGTTCGCTGGTGTGGCCGGGCGCGAGATAGAACGTGAAGCGCACAGCCTCTCCTGGTTGACCTGCGGGTGCTTTTGGAAACGCGGGTGGCTTCTCCGCTTCTTTCCACGTCTTGCCGAAATCGGTCGAGCGAAAGATCGTCGGACCCAAATGTCCTGTGCGCGCGGCCATCAACAAGGTGCGCCCATCGCGCGGATCCAACACCAGATGGTTCACGATGTTGCCGAGTAAATGCGGCCCTGCCAATTTCCATTGTTTGCGCGCGGCGTCACTCTTGAGTGTGAACGCACCCTTGCGGGTGGCGACGAGCAACAATACTGCGCCACGCGCTGCTGCAGAAACAGCTGGTTTCTTTGCCATCGTTACAGCCCTCCTGTAAGAATCGTTTTCAAATCAGCCTCGAAGTGTTCTCTGTCAGCTTGTTCAGCAATCTGTTCACCTGCCACACGCGCTAACGCCAGAAATTTTTCACATTCAGATTTTTGTCCAGCCACGACGTGCGCGCGCGCCAACGCTTCATACGCATACGCGAGATCGAAATCGCCAATGCCATGCGCTTGACAAATGTCAAGGCAGCGTTGCGCGTGATAGAGCGCCGGCGCCGCCTGTTTCAAGGCGGCATACACGCGCGATACTTGCCACTCGCCACGCGCCAAATTGATAGGAGCGATTCATTTCGTTCCTAATGATAGGACGACTGAGCATGGGCAAAATAGACATGTGAATAAACACGGGCGACTCAATCGGTGCGGACGACCACGCGCGGTTGGGGCATGGGTGTGCGTATAAAGAGGCGGAAAGCCAACATGAGTCCCAACACATTGAACAGTGCGCCAAGAAAGAATGGCGCGCCGGGTAGATGGAGGGGCGCGCTCTCGCCGATGAAGTAACGAAACACGTTGGTTGCAATCACGGGTCCGACGATGCCTGTCAAACTGAGAAGGCTATTGAACGCGCCTTGCAGCGCGCCTTGCTCATTGGGTTGCACGCGCTGCGAGACGATGGCTTGCACGCTGGGATTCGAGAGAAAACCGAGCGAGCCAAAAAACGGAATCGCGTAAAACATCCACGCTTGCGATGCCAGTCCATAGAGCGTGTAGCTCACGACGCTGACGCTGAGACCCAAGAGGAGCGTGCGGTATTCGCCAAAGCGTGGCACGATGCGTCCAATCAACGCACCTTGCACGATGATCGCGCCGAGTCCGACCAGTGCGAGCGAGATGCCCACCTCACCCGTGCCCCACCCATAACGATACCCCGTGTAAAGCACCCAGACGCTTTGCAAGGCATTTTGCGCCAAGCCGGACAACACAGTGATCACGGCGAGGCTCAACACGACGGGATAATGACCGAGTGCGACGAGCGCGCCAATTGGATTAGCGCGTGTCCATGAGAAGACGCGCCGATGCTGACGGGGCAACGATTCGGGCAAGAGGAAGAAACCATAGAGCGTGTTGACCAACGTGATAGCTGCGACGACGAGGAATGGCACACGCAAACCGACGTTACCCAACCCCCCACCAATTGCGGGTCCCAGAATGAAACCCAAGCCAAACGCCGCCCCGACGATACCGAAATGTTGCGCGCGTTTTTCGGGGGGGCTGATGTCGGCAATGTAGGCGTTGACGGCGCTGAAGTTGGCGGCGGTCGCGCCCGCGATCACGCGCCCCACAAACAACCACGCCAGATTGGGCGCGAAGGCGAGCAGCAGATAATCCAACCCTGCGCCTAACAACGAAAGCAGAATGACCGGGCGACGCCCATACTGATCCGAGAGGCTGCCCAAAATGGGCGCGCAGACGAATTGCATCAGCGCGTAGAGCGCGACCATGAAGCCATAAACGCTCGACGCGCTGGCGATGTCGTTGTTCGTGAAGCGTTCGATGAGCTTGGGCAAAACGGGGATGATGAGACCCAATCCCATCACATCGAGAAACAACGTGACGAAAATAAAACCGAGACTGGCTTGACGATGTTGCATGATGTCCTTCAAAGCAAATTTTCCTCTTTGCAGCGTTCCACACATTGCTTCGTCAATTGCGCGAGTTCTTTGAACAACACTTTGTCGCTCGTCTTGAAGTTGAAGCACGACTTGCCCTGCTTATGCTTCTTCAATTCAGGCGAGATGCCCTTGAGCAAATCGGGATACATATAGATGGGCATCAGGTAGTAGCTCACATAGTTCTTTTTGAGCTGCACCGCGCCGAAGAACAGTTCCTTCTGCCACTTTTCGGCATACGGCATGTTGAGCGAATAACCGGCTGCGCTGTTCTGCTCGACAATCAAACGCTTCTCGTATTTTTGCAGAATCGCTTTGAGCTGGTCGAAGATGGTGGAGAATTCTTCTTTGGTGGTCATGGTTCCGCTCCTCATTCGTAGAAATTCGTGAAAGTGGTGGAACCGCGAAGACACGACCCTCTAAAGAGGGCAGGCGAACGCTAAGAATTCTTTTTGTGTTTCTTCGCATCTTCGCGGCGAAATGATCCCAACTGTGCAACGTCTATCTATTTTCGCACAGGCTTGGCTTTCGCCCTCAACAATTCCAATTTCACCGAATGCTTCTCTGGCAACGCCAACGCCTCGCGGATGAAATACTTGATGGTGCGTGTCTTGATGGCTCGCGCATCTTTGATACGCAAAAACCTGACCTGTGTGCCTTTGCCTTCCAGGACGCCATCAGGGTCGGGCAGCAATACGCCGAACTCGAAAGCTATCAACACATCAGCCTGCTGCGGGAAGATGCCACAGAAGTAGCCGCAGTCGGGATGGCGATAGTTGATGCTGTGCCAACTCGGTTGTGGCGTTTCGCTCGCTTCAGGCACGGTTTCGCGGATGATGGCGCGTAGTCGCTCCACAATGTCGCGGATGTCGGGGTTGTGGGCGGAGAGGAGAGAAGTAATGGAGGTTTGAGTGCGCGGCGCGCGTTTTATGCCCATGGATGTTCCACCCATAGTTTGAGCCTATGGCGTATGGTGAGAATCTCGGCGGTGTGGTAGCTATTGTGCGCGAAAGTGCTGTAAATCACCCGATACGCTTGGCTGCCCAGCAACGCGAACTCTTGTGTCATTTGCTCGTCTGTCAACGCGCGAATCGCTTGCGCGAAGGCGCGGTTGCCATCCAATGCGCGTTGACGCGCCGCCAGCCAATTCGCTTGGGTGAGTT
>CAZDYP010000284.1:0-3266 GCA_964509505.1 uncultured Anaerolineae bacterium
TCGCCGCGCACCAACGCATCCCACTGCTCACGTGGCATCCACTGTCTCGGCGTGCTGCCAACCAATTCTCCCAAGCGACTTTGAATGCCTTTTGACAAAAGCGCCTCCACACTCACGCCTGCGCGCGTCGCAAAATCGTCTAGCGATTGGATGATTTCATCGGGCAACGTGATTTCAATTTTCCGCATATCAGCCTCAATACTTCAATCTTCAATCTTCAATTACATGCTCGTCGCGCCGCTCGGCACGTCGCCTGTGAATGCGCTCTCAGGCAAATTTGGTCCGATCTCGACATTGCGTCCAATGCGCAGCTTGGGTGGGATGCGCGTCCCTTTGCCGATGAGCGTGATACCTGTGTTCAGACGTTGCGGCGCGAGTTGGTTGGGCGTGTTGTCGTCGCAATCGCCGATATGCGCGCCTTCGCCCACGACCACGCGCTTATCAATGATGGCGCGTTCCACGACGGCGCCCTCGTCAATCACGACATCGTTCATGAGGATGGAGTCGCGCACGACCGCGCCCTTTGCCACATAGACGCCCGGCGAGATAATGGAGCGCGAGATAGCGCCATCCACACGACAGCCGTCACACAACAAATTGCCATCCACATGCGCCTCATCGCCAATCAATGCGGCAGGGCGTTCCTCACTGCGCGTATGAATGACCCACTCAGGTTCGTATAAGTCGAGCACAGGCGTCTCGGCGAGCAACGCCATGTTCGCTTCCCAATATGATTGAATCGTGCCGACATCGTCCCAATAGCCTTGAAAATGATAAGCAAAGGCATTGCTCCGCGCGACGAAAGCGGGAATCACTTGGCGTCCGAAATCGTGTTGCGCGTGCCCGCCATTGGCCAACCACTCGCGCAGCGCCTCTTTGCGAAAAACGTAAATGCCCATCGAGGCAAGCGTGTTGCGTGTGCGCTTCGGTTTTTCCTCGAAGCCAATGATGCGCCCATCGCCGTCTATGCTGACCATGCCGAAGCGATGGGATTCGTGTGGGCTGACCGAGCGCACCGCAATCGTCACCTCGGCTTGTCGTTGCGCGTGCAGATTCAGCAAGGGGTTGTAATCCATTTTGTAAATGTGGTCGCCCGCAAGAATCAGCACGTGGTCAACGTCGCTGCCAAGCGAGTCGAGGTTGGAGCGCACGGCGTCGGCGTTGCCCTCTTGCCACGCGCCTGCCTCGCCGCGCCGACTGCGATACGGATGCAAGAGGCGTACGCCGCCATGCGCGCGGTCAAGGTCCCACGGCTTGCCGATGCCGATATGATCGTTGAGTGAGCGTGGTTGATATTGTGTCAGCACGGCGACATTATAAATACCTGAATTGACGCAATTGGAAAGCGTGAAGTCAATAATGCGATACTTGCCGCCAAACGGCACGGCGGCTTCGGCGCGCAACGCCGTCAGCACGCCAAGTCCTGGACTTTCGCCGCCTGCTAGTATCATCGCTAAGATGTTCATGGCGCCCTCAGTGTAGTCACTTGACTTTGTGATAAATTTTCGTCAATGGAATATTCAATCAGCACGTATTCTTGCAAGGTCGGAATCCGTAGTTCGCCGCAAACAACCTTGACATGAGGGTACGCGCAAAACTCATCTGTGCTGCGCAAGCGCATCGCTAATACAAAAACTTCTCGCAACCCTCATACTGTCGCGCCACTCGGCACATCATTCCCAAATGCTGCAAAAGCGTCTTCGTCTGTGCGCGACTTCACGACCACATTGCGCCCGATGCGAATACCCGCAGGCACGTGCGCGCCCTTGCCAACCACACTGATCCCTGTGTTCACTTTATCGGGTTCGGCGACATTCGGCTTCAGCTCGTCGCCATAACCCAAGCGTACGCTTGCGCCGATGACCACATCCGCATCCACAATGACTTTATCCAACAGGGCGCCGGGCCCGATCCACGTGTCGTGCAGCACAATCGAATCGCGCACGATGGCTTCGGGCGCGACGTACACACCAGGCGATAACACCGACCGCTCAACGCGCCCGCGAATGATGCCGCCATTCGATACGATGCTGCGCGTGATGCGACCCTGCAAACCAACTTTCACAGGCGGGCGTTCTGAACTGCGCGTATGGATCACCCAATTGGGGTCGTGCAAGTTGAGGGGCGCGTTGGCGATGAACGCCATGTTCGTTTCCCAATACGATTGAATCGTGCCAACGTCAACCCAATAGCCTTGAAACGCATACGCATACACGCGCAGACGTGCGATCATGTTGGGTATGACGTGTTTGCCGAAATCAAGGTCGGGATGTTCTTTCGCGCCCGCGATGAGTTGCTCCGCAAGCGCATTCGCGTTGAAGACGTAAATGCCCATCGAGGCAAGTGTGCCTTTGTCCTTCGCCTTGGGCTTTTCATGGAAGGCCGTGATACGTTGCGTGTCGTCAACGGACATGATGCCAAAGCGGTCGGTTTCTTCGAGCGGCACGTGCATCACCGCCACCGTGAGGTCAGCGTTCTTCTCTTGATGAAAGCGCAACATCGGGCGATAGTCCATCTTATAGATGTGGTCGCCTGAGAGGATCAGCACGTGGTCGGCGCGTTGCTCTTGAATGGTGTCGAGGTTCTGTAAGACGGCATCTGCCGTGCCGCCGTACCAACTTTGGCCTGTGCGCCCTTGATACGGCTGCAACAAGCGCACACCACCGCGCGCACGATCCAAGTCCCACGGTTTGCCGATGCCGATGTGATCATTCAGTGAACGCGGTTGATATTGCGTCAGCACGGCGACGTTATAGACGCCCGAATTGACGGTGTTCGAGAGCGTGAAATCAATGATGCGATATTTAGCGGCGAAGGGCACCGCAGGCTTCGAGCGTTCTTCGCAGAGCACCGAGAGCCGCGTGCCTGCGCCGCCTGCCATGATGACAGCTAAAACTTGAGGCATAGGGAAACTCGCGTTAGCGCATAAGTAATTTTGAGAATGCCCGATTGAGCGATTCCAGCAAAGCAATATCGGGGCGATTTCGGGCTACGCCATAAAAATCCTTATGACAGGTTTAAGAGAGCAAAAAGATTGGCGGTGTTTAAAAACGCTTCGCCGCCTTCAAATGTGACGTGAAACAATAGGCGTCCCCTATCTAATTCTTTTGCAACACTTCTATGATCTGGCATCTGGACGCGATAGGCGATTTCGACGCCCTCTTTGACATCAATTTTGATGGTGGTTTTTTGTTGATTCTTGCTGTCGCTTTCGATAAAGTATTTTGAGCCACGATTGGTTGTTCAATGACAGTTCAAGAATTCTG
>CAZDYP010000285.1:0-3216 GCA_964509505.1 uncultured Anaerolineae bacterium
GAGCGCGCACTGCTAGTTCAGTCAAATTTCAGTGTGACTACGGCGAATGCGCTGCTCGTTGTGCAAATCTGCCAACGGCTCGATGGCATTCCGTTGGCGCTCGAGCTGGCCGCCGCGCAACTAAAGACGTTGTCGGTGGAGCAGATTGCAGCGCAGTTGGACGATCGCTTCAATTTACTTGCCGGCGGCAAACGCACCTCCTTGCCACGCCAGCAAACGCTGCGCGCTGCGATTGATTGGAGCTACAATCTGTTGAGCGCGAGCGAACGTGCGCTCTTTCGCTATCTCTCGGTCTTTGCCGGCAGCTGGACGTTAGACACGGCGGAGTGGGTGTGCGCAGATGACGACACGGAGACAAGTGGGCGACTCGTCTCTGCGGACATTCTGGGCTTGTTGACCCAACTTGTGAATAAATCGCTGGTTGTGAATAACGAACAAGGGAACGAGGCGCGCTATCACTTTTTGGAAACGATACGACAGTATGCGCGCGAAAGCCTACTAGAGGCAGGCGAGGAAGTCAGACTGCGCGACCGACATCTTGAATGCTTTGTGCGCTTGGCTGAGACCGCCGAACCACAACTTCGCACGACGCAAATCACAACCTGGCTAACTCGGTTGGAGAGTGAGCTGGACAATGTGCGCACGGCGCTGGATTGGGCGGCGCAGCAGGCTCGCTGCGAGCAAGGATTAAGGCTGGCGGCGGCATTGGAATATTTCTGGGCTATCCGTGACCATCAAGCGGAAGGTGGTGAGACGCTCAGAAGATTGTTGGCGCATCCGAGCGCAGCTGCGCCAACGCTCGTGCGCGCCAAAGCGCTGAATATACTCAGTCTCTTGCGCATTAGGGTCGCGGACTATGCGCAGGCTGAAACAGCCGCGCACGAGGCGCTGGCGATTGGGCGCGCGCTGAACGATACGCCGACGATTGCGTTGACGTTGTTCGCCTTGGGCTGGCGTAGTATTTTGCAGGGCCATTACCACGAAGCGCAATCTTTGCTTGAACAAAGCCGCTCTCTGTTTCGCGCCTCAGGTAGTCAGCTGCATGGCTTGAGGCCCCTGTTGTTTTTGGGTGTAGCGGCTATGTGGCTAGGTGACTATGTCCGCGCGCAAGCGGTGTTTGCTGAACTTGCCACGCTTGAGCAAGCGTCAGGCGATAAAAGCCTTTTGTCCACCGCCATTCGCTTTTGGGGATTTGCGTTGTTTTATCAGCATGACTACGCGGGCGCCAGCGCAAAATTTCGAGAAAGTCTAATGCCCAATCTCGCATTCAAGGACACGACAGGTATCACGCCATGCCTAATCGGGTATGCGGCGCTTGCCATGGCGTATGAGCAATTTGAACGCGCCGTGCAGCTCCTGAGTGTTGTTGAAGCGTTAGTTGCCTCTACGCATGTCAGATTGATGCCTTATGACCATACTCAATCCACCCAGTACATTACCGCCCTCCGTGCGCAACTCTCTGAAGCCGACTTCAACGCCGCGTGGGAAGCAGGGAAGAAGATGACGCTGGATGAGGCGATTGCGTTGGCGCTCAACTCATGATATGCGGTTGAGACAATCCATCGAAGTGCCCCATGAAATTTTATCTTGACGCACACGCTCACTTGGCTCACTATCGCGGCGACCTGTCGCATTAGCGCGCGAAAATTCAATTCACCTAAATCAACTTATGACTACCTCCACCATGCCAACTAACCCACCAACCACGATTCAACTGCAAACAGAAAACGCCGTCGCCCTCATCACGCTCAATCGTCCGCCCGTCAACGCCCTCAGCTTGATGCTGCTCAATGAACTAGAGACCGCCTTGCGCGACCTTGACGCCGATGAGACTGTGCGCGTCGTCATCATCACGGGCGCGGGCGAGCGTGTGTTCAGCGCGGGCGCGGACTTCACCGAGTTTGCCAGCGACAAGGTGCGCGAGTTCGCGCAAAAAGGTCAAGAGGTCTTCAATCGGATTGAGCGCAGCCGCAAGCCCATCATCGCCGCGATTAATGGCAGTGCATACGGCGGCGGCTTCGAACTCGCCCTCAGTTGCCATTTGCGTTTCATGGCGGACACGGCGCAATTGGCGTCAACCGAAGTAAAACTCGGCATTATGCCAGGCTGGGGCGCGACGCAACGCCTGCCGCGTCTCATCGGGCGCACGCGCGCATTGGAATATCTGCTGACAGGCGAACGCATCAACGCGCAAGACGCAATGATCTGCGGTCTCGTCAATCGCGTTGAAAAACAACACGACCTATTGAACGCTACGAAAGAATTTGCCGCACGCCTGGCGAAGGGCGCGCCGCTGGCGATGGCAGGCATCCTCGCCGCTGTCACACACGGCTTGGAGACGACGCTCGACGCAGGACTCGCCATCGAAATGGAACAGACATTGGCAGTAGGGCAAACAGAAGACGCGATGATTGGCGTGCTGAGCATGATGCAAAAACAAGAACCACAGTTCAAAGGGAGATAAGAAAGTGTTTTGAACATATCAGACCGAGACCCTAACGGTTTGGCTGGCCAGCCACAAAGCATTTCACGCAGGCTTGCGGCGCCACTGGTGAACCCGCTGCGCCAGAAAAACCTTTAGGGTCTGAATTTCAAAACACGCTCTAAGAGGAAATTAGGGGCAATTAGAAAGGAAGATACAAACAATGGTAGATTTCACACTAACTGATGAACAGCGACAATTGCAAGCGTGGGCGCATGAGTTCGCAGAAAAAGAAATGCGCCCCATTGCCGCCGAGTGTGATGAATGCGAAGCACAACCGATGGAGCTGCTCAAGAAAGCGGCGCAGCAAGGCTTTCTCAACTACGGGTTGCCTGAAGCGTATGGCGGCGGCGGCGTTACCGATGCGGTGACGCACTTGCTCATCAGCGAAGAATTGTTCTGGGGTTGTGCGGGCATTGCGACAGCCATCGGCATCAATGCACTCGCGGCGCTGCCAATTGTGATGATGGGCAACGAGGCGCAGAAGCAAACATATCTGCCGCGCTTCTGCGACACGGAGCATTTGCATCTCGGCGCGTATGCGTTGACCGAACCCGAAGCAGGGTCAGACGCAGGCGCGCTTAAGACCCGCGCCGAGCGCAAAGGCGACCGCTATATTTTGAACGGGCAGAAGCGTTTCATCACGAATGGCGGCATTGCCCATACGTACGTTGTTTTTGCGACGGTTGATCCGAGCAAGGGCTATCAAGGCGTGACGCCGTTCATCGTCGAAG
>CAZDYP010000286.1:0-3177 GCA_964509505.1 uncultured Anaerolineae bacterium
CGCGAGCTCGGGCTGCGCATGAGCTATTTGCCTTTAGCGGCGCGGAGTCGCACCGGCTCGAGTTGCGCTTGGCGCGCGAGGTTGAGGGCGTCGGCTAAAATGCGCGCGGATTCTTGTGGGCTGTGGAAGCCCGTGCTGTTTTCCGACGAGATGAAGTCCCAACGCATTGAAGCGCGCCGATGGAGGGTGCGCGCTTTTTCTAACTCGGCGTCCGTCGCGCCTGCTTTCTGCGCAGCAACCAGCGCGTCTATCGCTTCGACGAGCGCCTCTTCGCTGCTGCGCAGCAATTTAGCGGTGCGTTCTTGAATCGTGTTGACGCGCTCGCGCAGCGCTTCTTCGCCGATGCGGTGGCACGTTTGACAGGCTTGGTTGAGGTTGAGCAATGGGCTGCGCACCCAGTGGTCGGAAATTTTTACGCCGCCTTCGCGCACGTAAGGCATGTGGCAATCGGCGCAGGCGACGCCTGATCGGGCGTGCAACCCTGTGCTCCACAATTCAAACTCTGGGTGTTGCATCTTGAGCATAGGCGCGTTGGTTTCTTTGTGTGTCCAATCCTTGAAGCCATACGAGTCATAGTGTTTCTCGATGTCGTCAATGGTCAAGCCTTTGCTCCAAGGGAACGTCAAGATTTTGTTGTCGCCCTTGAAATAATACTCGACGTGGCATTGCCCACAAATGTAGCTCCGCATCTCTTGGCGAGTGGCTTTGGTGACATCAATGCCGCGCTCTTGCATCGCGTTGATGAAGGCGGGACGCGAAATGCGGAGCTCCATTGTCTGCGGATGGTGGCAATCGTTACAGGACGTGCCGAGGTGAAGTTTGTCTTTGAGGTCGTTGTAGGGTGTCCGGTTGAAATTTTCCCAGCCGAGCTCGGCAATCAACTTAGGCGCTTCGGCGGCGTGACAATTGGCGCACGCGCCTGGCTGATTGACCACTTGGATGCGCTTGGTGTTTTTCTGATCAATCAGTCCGTAATAATGTCCGCGCTCTTCGTTGTGATCTACGCTGAACGCATAGCCCGCCCAAAGTCTGACGAGCGCTGGCGTTCGCTCGAGTTTGCTATACATTTTCGACCCGCCATAGGGCGTGCTTTGCCCATCGGTTTGCGTTTTCATGAACGAGTCGTATTGACGCGGGAAGTTGCGACCCCAAATGGCTGGATCTAATTCACCTGGGGGAATTTCGATCAGTTTGAGCGGGAATTGCGCCGCCTCGTTTTTGCGTTCTTGGATGCTGACCAACAAGGCGGCCAGTCCCGCCATGACCATGGCCCCGACCCCAAAAGCAAGCACAAGCCAGACCCATTGCCACCGTGAGCGGCTGGGGGGTGTGACAGCAGACATACGAAGCAACCTCCAAAATGGAATAAATGAAGGGTAGTGCGCTACCGACCATGCCCAACGCCGCGATGACAGGTCAAACAATCTGTGGGGTGTGAACTGTGAGGGTGACTGATGTACGAAACCACATTGGCGTGGCAGCTCAGGCAATTTTCTTGCGCGATGGTTTTGTTGAAGGGGGTAATTTGAATTGGCTCAGGCCAATCGCCGAAGGTGAATGCTTTGCTGTGATTCCATCCGTTGAGGCCTTTGACCACGTATTTTTCGACAAGGGATGTGTGGGGGGTATGACAATCGTTGCAGGAAGCGACGGCTTTGTGGCTGCCCTTGTTCCAGCCCTCAAAGACCTCGCGCATCACGTGACAGTTCGCGCACGCACTGGGGTCATCGGAAAAATACGAAAGCCCTTGTGCGTAAGCAAAGGTGTAGCTGCCGAAGCCGACGAGGCCGCCCGCTAAGGCGGCGAAGAGCAACCACACGCGCAATGGAATCGCCTCAGCCCATTGCCGCATGGGGTGACGAAAGGTAGGGAAAGCGGGTGACATTGGAGGCTATGATAAATTCAATTGGAGTTGATGGCAACTCTCTAGGTTCGTGAGGGGGGGCTTAAATCGAGGCCTGACGATTCGCTGAACGGATCATCGCCGCCTTTGAATGACCAGCGGCAATGGATGTGATCGTTCATATTGCATTCGAGGTCATGTGAGCAACCACTGGCTTCGATGACGTATTCGGCGTTTGGCGTTTCGGGGTTGCCGAGATAGCGCCGTCGTTCCATCAGCGCGGCTTCTTGATGAATGCGTGGGCAGTGGATGATCTTTGCCACGACCCATTCTGTGCGTTCCATAGTTCCCTCCTTGTCAAGGATACTGAGTTTTGCAAACTTTCACACGACCCTGTCTATTACACCCAGCATACAAGATACATCTATCCACGCATAGGGACAGGTGTCCTGAAAATGGTGGGACAGTCATCCCCATCAAAGCGACACCCCGCAGTTTGTTGGCTGCGGGGTGTTGCTCAAGGAGGGGGGAGGAAGGATAGCTGTCACAACTTTTGAATGTGTCCTCACCATGCGCTTCTATCTTATGCGGGATGGGACGTGGGCGATAGGGTCAAATGTCCTGTCTCAGGCATGACATTTGACCCTATCGTGCGATAATAGCCATCGCCAACACAACTCCGACAATACACTTTGCCCTCCCATCGCACCTCGCGCTCATTGATGATGTCCTCGCCACAACTTGCGCAGACCACCCGCAGCCCATGTTGGCTGAGGATGGTCTTGAGCGAAACGGTCAACTCTACCGCTTGCGCGATCAAGAGCTCTGCGGTTGGCATGATTTGATAGGCGGCGAGCTGGGCGTGCCAACGGTCAACCGCGTCGGGCGCGTAACGCATCGCGCGGATGCGTGAGTGCGGCTGTGGGCGAATGCGAATGGCATGGTTGGTCTTTGTATCCACGAAGGTCGCCGCAACCTTGCCGTAATCCATCACACGCAGCGTACGATGTCCGACCCCGCAGCCGCTCGCCACCGACACGCCATCGGTGAAGCAGCCGTCGGTTTCGACAAACGCAAATAAGCGTTTGTCGCGCTGCGGCAAGCCGAGCTCGAACAACTCCGCTGCATACAGGCTGACGCGCACGCCCAGCACTTGCTTGGGGCAAAGGTGCTGGTGCAGCGCGCTGAGTTGACTGAGAAAGAGGTCAAGACTGGACATTGTGAGTTTCCTGTGACGCAAAAAGATTTCTGAGCGTTTTACTTGAACCAGCTCGCCAGCAACGCGCGCTGCTGCGCATCTGCCTCGCGGCACTCTGGACACAACGCCTCATCGC
>CAZDYP010000287.1:0-3113 GCA_964509505.1 uncultured Anaerolineae bacterium
TGTCGTAGTCGGTCGAGACGGTTTCGGGATTGCAGTTGACCATGATGGTCTCGTAACCCACTTCGCGCAACGCATACGATGCTTGCACACAACAGTAATCGAACTCGATGCCTTGCCCGATGCGATTCGGTCCGCTACCAATGATCATCACCTTGGATTTGTCGCTCACGCGCGCTTCGTCTTCGGTCTCGTACGATGAATACAGATACGGCGTGTACGCCTCGAACTCCGCGGCGCAGGTGTCCACGCGATGGAACGTCGGCACGAGACCCGCCGCGATGCGCGCCTTCCGCACACTCAATTCATCTGAACCGATGAGCGCGGCGATGTGCGCGTCGGATATGCCGAGACGCTTGGCTTCGCGCAGCACAGATGTCATTGCGAGGCGCGCTGTTTGCGCCGAAGCAATCTCCTCTTGCGGCATGGGGATTGCTTCGCAAACAGCGCTCGCAATGACGTTTTGGGTAGCTACCTTTTCAAACTCAACAATTCGTTTTATCTGCGCGAGAAACCACGCATCAATCTGCGTCGCACGCGCAAGCTCACTAACTGCTGTGCCCGCGCGCAGTGCGTCAAAAATTTTCGTCAAACGATCATGTGTCGCCGTCGCCAATCCTTCAACCGCATACTTTTTACTTTCTACTTTTTTATCTCCCTTTATCTCCCCTAATCTCCCCTTGATTTCCAACGACCTCATCGCCTTCAACAACGCCTGCTTGAACGTCCGTCCAATACCCATGACCTCACCCACGCTCTTCATCTGCGGACCGAGGATAGGGTCGGCGGCAGGGAACTTCTCGAATGCCCAGCGCGGAATCTTCACGACGACGTAATCAATCGAAGGCTCGAACGCGACGCGCGTGACGCGCGTGATGTCATTCGTAATTTCGTCGAGCGTATAGCCGACGGCAAGCAGCGCCGCAATTTTGGCAATCGGGAAACCTGTCGCCTTGCTCGCCAACGCCGACGAGCGCGAGACGCGCGGGTTCATCTCGATGATGACGACGCGCCCATCCTGCGGGTTGACGGCGAACTGCACGTTGCTGCCGCCCGTCTCGACGCCGACCGCGCTCATCACACGCCGCGCCATGTCGCGCAAGCGTTGATACTCTTTGTCGGTCAACGTCTGCGCGGGCGCAACCGTAATGCTGTCGCCCGTATGCACGCCCATCGGGTCGAAGTTTTCAATCGAGCAGACGACGACGAAGTTATCGGCACGATCACGCATCACTTCGAGCTCGAACTCTTTCCAACCGAGCACCGATTCCTCAATCAGCACCGTACCAATCGGACTTTCTTTGAGACCGCGTTCGACAGCGATGGGCAACTGCTCCGCATTGTAGGCAATGCCGCCGCCGCTGCCACCCAACGTGAACGAGGGGCGAATCAATAGAGGGAAGCCTAGCGTCTTGGCTAACTCTTGCGCTTGCGCAACCGAATGCACGATGTCCGCGCGCGGCGTCGGCAAGCCCGCGGCGTTCATCGTCTGCTGAAAGAGTTTGCGGTCTTCGGCGGCTTGAATCGCGGGCAGACGCGCGCCGATCAGCTCGACGCCATGTTGAGCGAGCACGCCCGACTCCGCGAGCTTGAGCGCGAGGTTCAGCCCCGTTTGCCCGCCGACCGTCGGCAACAGCGCGTCGGGGCGCTCTTGCTTGATGATCTCGGTCACGACTTCGGGCGTGAGTGGCTCGATGTACGTCGCGTCGGCGAACTCGGGGTCGGTCATGATGGTCGCAGGGTTCGAGTTGACGAGGACGATGCGATAGCCTTCGGCGCGCAAGACCTTGCACGCCTGCGTGCCGCTATAATCAAATTCACAGGCTTGCCCGATGACGATGGGGCCGGAGCCGATGATGAGGATGGATTTAATATCGGTGCGTTTGGGCATGACGAGATTAAAGATTGAAGATTGAAGATTGCAGATTAAATGCGGCGGTGACAACGGACACAACATCGGACAAACGGACGCGCAGCGGTGATGTCCGTTTGTCCGTTGTCGTGTCCGTTGTCGCCATCACTCCCTGTTTCCCTATCTCCCTGTGTACCTCTTGACCTCGCTCACAAACTCTCCAAACAAATCGTCCGAATCGTGCGGACCCGGCGACGACTCGGGATGATATTGCACGGAGAACACGGGACGGTCTTTCAGGCGCAAGCCTTCGCATGAGCCATCGTTCAGGCTGAGCCGTGTGATTTCCACGCGCGATAAATCCAGCGTATCAGTATCCACCGCGTAGTTGTGGTTCTGCGCCGAGATTGCGGTCGCGCCCGTCGCCAGCAACTGCACGGGATGGTTGCCGCCGTGATGCCCAAACTTCAACTTGTAGGTGCGCCCGCCCAACGCCTGCCCCAAGAGTTGATGCCCCAAGCAAATGCCAAACAACGGCACATCCGTTTGCAAGATGCCGCGCACCGCTTCGACTGCATACGGCAACACCGACGGGTCGCCAGGCCCATTCGACAGCAAGACGCCATCGGGCTTGAGCGCCAACGTCTCCTCCGCCGTCGTCAGCGCAGGCACCACACTGACGCGACAACCGCGCGAGACGAGGCGACGCAGGATGTTGTACTTCACGCCGAAGTCATAGACGACGACGTGTGGCTGATGGCTAATGGCTAATGGCTGATAGCCGTCCTGTGAGAAGGGTTGAAAGTCATTGAGAGTACCTTCAGTCCAAACATAAGTTTCGTCGCACGTCACCTCGCGCACGAGGTCGCGCCCGTCGAGTCCTTCCCATGCGCGAGCTTTGGCAAGCAGACGGTTTGTATCATCATCTATCGTGGAAACGATGCCCTTCATCACCCCACGCTCGCGGAGGCGTCGTGTGAGCAGGCGCGTGTCCACGCCGCCGATGGCGATGACGTTCTGCGCCTTCAACCACTCGGGCAACGCTTGCGTCGCGCGCCACGACGAAGGCACGGTTTCGATTTCGCGCGCGATGATGGCGTGGCATTGGGCGCGCGGCGATTCCATGTCTTGGTCGTTCACGCCGACGTTGCCGATGTGCGGGCACGTGAAGACGATCATCTGCCCGCGATACGACGCGTCGGTGATGATCTCTTGATAGCCAGTGAGGCTGGTGTTGAAGACGACCTCCGCGCACACTTCGCCT
>CAZDYP010000288.1:0-3104 GCA_964509505.1 uncultured Anaerolineae bacterium
ATGAGGAATGCGGGTGCGGTTGTCACGTTCAAGCTGTTCGCCGTCATCACGTCAGCCAATACCTGCTCACGATATCGGTTCGTCGCCAAACATGTATCAAACGCCGCCAGGTCGAGCCAGCGCTCACTGGCGATGCGTCGCAACGCATCTGTGTTCAACGTCACATTGGGAAACGACAATGGACGATCCAATGCGTCATAGCGGTACGCCCAGAACACGCCTTGCTCGGCGGCGCACTCGCTCGCTTCGGCGAGGGGCGTGAGTGTGCGATGCTGATAGCCATAACGCACCACGCCCGTCTTCACATATTGCTCGTCAACTTGTCGCCCCACGCCCAGCATGAACTTCGCGCACGCCTCACATGGCATCTCGCCAAACTCGATGATGGTCACAGGCGCATTCACCTCACCCTTGAAGTGGCGTGTGTGCGCGATAGCGGCTTCCATCAACGGCGATTGCGTTGTGGTTGGTGTGGCGACGAATGCGCGACCATAATAGCCGATGCCCACACCGATCAGCAACATCAGCACACCGAATGCGAATGTAACGAGCGCGCGATTGCCCGTCGCGAGCGCGCGTGCGGGTTGCGGAGCAACCACCCGACGTAACTCACCGCCGTTTTCCGCCCAACGTGGATAGAGCAACGGCAAGACGGCTTGCGTTGTGACCCAACTACCGAACCACGCTACGCCATAAAATTCCGCCATCTCGCGCATCGTCAGACGAACTAAGACGATGGGCAGCGCTGCAAGCAAGTTGGCAATGACAAAAAATTCAAACACGCCTAATGCAATGGTGAGCCACCGTGGTTGATAGCGAATCACCCAACGATACACGCTAAAGTCGAGCGATAACGCGACGATGAACATCAGCGAGAACAGCGTCCAGTAATCGCTGACGCCATGCCACGTAGCATAAACGCTCGTGACGCCCAACGGCCACACCAGACTCAAGAGGCGTGTTTGAATGCGGCCCAATGGTGTGAAGCACATACGAACCTCTAACCGAACATCAATGCCACACTGTTCTTCACCCGTCGCATCGTGTCCGTAGGCAAATTCAACGTCTGCACAAGTCGCCGCGCGACGTACTTCATGCCCATCAACGTATCGCCCACAGGCAACGCCCAACGTGCGAGATTGCCAATGACGGCTACTCGCGCATCGGGCGCACCCAGCTGCGACACTGTGAAATCGTCGTTCACCAGCAAACGGCCACGCTCAATGGGCAGGGCATAGTCATCGGCCAGTTGCGCGATCAATGGATGCGCGCGCACATCCGACACGAAACCTGTGGCGGCGACGAGGCGATTCGCTACAATCGCCTCGCCCGTTGACAGCCGCACGATCAACTCATCGTCGTACGCTTCAAGCGCAAGCACGTCGGCTTGCGTCGCGCGCCATTGCCCTTGCCAACGCGCACGCGACAACCTCCATTCCCAATCGGCGCGCCAGGGATACGTGCCACGCGACAACCGATCCAAATACGCATGGCGCGCAGACGTATCCAGCATACGATACGGCTCAAGCCCAACCGCCGTGAAATCGCAACGCGGCGCATTGAGCGGTTGCCGACGCAACGGCTCGCGGCTGACGGCGACCACGCGCGCCCCTGCCTCCAACGCCGCCAACCACTCGTGCGCCGCTGCCATGCCCGCGCCCAAGACGATGACCGTCTCACCTGCGCGATAACACTTGGGCTGATACGCATGGGTGATACGTTCGTCACCGCGCCAATGCGCTAACCATGAGGGCCAGCTCAACGCAGGATGACCCAGCGCCAGTAGGACGTGTTGGGAGCGCCCAACCTGATGTCCTCGTTCATCGTGCAACACAAATGATGTCATGCTTTCTCGCCGCTCATGCGTCATGCGCCCGATGCGCGCCTGCACGAATGATGGCGCAAGCGCACGCGCGATGCGCTCACCATGCGCGAGCCAATCGGAGAGGCGCGGACTGTACGCATCGAATAGCGACCACAAGAGAGGCCATGGTCTGCGCTGGCGCAAGCTATCGAGCAGCGCGAAGCCAGGAAAATCAGAGGGAAAGAAATGTCCGCTGCTTTCCGAGCGCATACGATCTTGTCGAATCGCGCTCGTGTAACGACGGAAGTTGCAAAGCGGATCAGGTTGGTCGCCATAGACGACGATCTGCTGCGCGCTCAACCCTTCGGCTTGAAAGATGCTGGAGGCAATCAACGCACCGACGCCATAACCGACAATCGCCACTGTCGCGCAATGATTAAGGTCATGTTGCCATGTCGTGTTCATTGTCCTGTCTCCACACGAAACCGCACACTGCCGCCTTCCACCCTTTGCCCTGCCGCATCCACGCCAATTGCTTTCACCTCATGCTCGCCCGTTGCGAGTCGCCATAGCGCACGATACGGCGCGCGCGTGAACGTCGCCAACGGTATCCCATCCACGAGCAACGTCACCTCACGCAACACCACACTCGCATGCGGTCGCGCCGCCACCTCGAGCTGTTGCGCATCGAATGGAAGTTGTGAGCTCAATGCAAAGACCGAGTTCGGCGCAGGGCTTGTCACAATGAGCAATGAATCACTAAGTGGCGACGGCGGGGTGGCGCTTTTCAATCTGAAATCTGCGATCTGCAATCTGCAATCTACCAGCGGCGGCTCTTCAATACCCTGCTGGCGTCCCCACGCTTGCGCGTCAGGCGGCAAGACGTAAAAGACGCGCTGGATGCGTGGACCTTTGCAGCCATCCGTCCACAACAAGTTGGTGTTCGCATCTAAGGTGAGCGCGCGATACGACTCATCATAGCCTGTCGGCTCTGTGCCTGCGATGAACCACTCCATACGACGACGCGGACATAGGTCAGTCGGCAGCAAACCTGATGATTCGCAAATCTCAACCTTCACCACACCATCAGGGCGCTCAAAGGTGCGAATCGCTTTGCCCTTCAATGCTTCTTCCATGAAGTCATGCCAAATTGGGGCCGCGCCGGTGATGCCCGAAATTTTATACATCGGCTCGTTGTTTGCATTGCCAACCCACACCCCCACGGCAAGGTTGGGCGTGTAACCCACCGTCCAATTATCACGAAAATCTGTTGTCGTCCCTGTCTTCGCCGCTGCAGGCC
>CAZDYP010000289.1:0-3032 GCA_964509505.1 uncultured Anaerolineae bacterium
CCGACTTACAACCCCAGCGTTTTCACCTGCCAATTGTAGGTCGGATTGGCAATCCAACTTACAACCCTAGCGTTTTCACCTGCCAATTGTAGGTCGGATTGGCAATCCGACTTACAACCCCAGCGTTTTCAAATACGAGCGCAGGCTTTGCCCGTGTTGCTCATCCGCCAGCGCAAACTCGACGAAGGCGCGGAAGTAGGCGTCAAAGTTGCCGATGTCATAACGTCGCTCACCTGCGCGCAGTTTCATACCATAAACTTTGCCGCCGTTTTGAATGACCAGGCGAATCGCATCGGTCAGTTGAATCTCGCTGCCTTTGCCTGCGGATGTCTGCGCGAGCGCGTCAAAAATCGTCGGCGCAAAGACGTAACGCGCGGCGATGGCGAGGTTGCTGGGCGCGGCGTGCGCGTTGGGCTTTTCAAACACATCAGTCAACTCGAAGACATCCCTATCCAGACCCACGAGGTCTTCGAGACCTCGCGGGTCTTTCAGTTGGGCGATGCCATAATGTTTGACCTCGCTCAGCGGCACTTCCTCGAATGCGATGACTGCCGCCGCCTCACGCTCGATAAAGCAATGCGTCATGCGCCGCACGATGTCGCTTTGCGCGTGCAAGCCAATGATCGAATCGCCCAATGCGACGACGAATGGTTTGTGGTTGACGAATGAACGCGCGCACAAGACCGCATGACCCAAGCCCAGCAATTGCCGTTGTCGTGTATAGAAGTATTGCAACGGCGCGCGTTCATACGCGAGCTCGAGCAGTAATTCTTCCTTGCCCGTCTCGCGCAAATTTTGAATTAGCTCGTGATTCACATCGAAATGATTTTCAATCGCGCTCTTGTTGGGACCCGTGATGAACAACACGCGCTGTATCCCCACGCGTCCCAATTCTTCGACGACGTATTGCACGACAGGCTTACGTCCCACAGGCAACATTTCTTTGGGTTGCGCTTTCGTCGCAGGCAACATGCGTGTGCCAAGTCCCGCGACTGGCACAACGGCAAGCGTGATTGGCATGTCCATTAACGCAACGCCTCCCTGACGCCCGGCACCAACTCCGCGCCTGCCCGCACTTCCACCAACGCCGCCTGAAACTCGTTGTCAATCGGCTCGTAACGTCCGCCCAAATGCACCGACAAGAACGCTTCAGCGACGGCGTTGAACGCGCGACTCGACCAGACATTTTGGAAGCCATGCCCCTCACGCGGGAAATAGACGTACGTCACAGGCAAGCCCTTCGCCTGCATCGCCTTCACAATCTGCTCGGACTCGGCGGGCTTCACACGCGGATCGTTGCCGCCTTGCTCGATGAGCAAAGGCTTCGTGATGCGGTCAACGAAGGTCAATGGCGAGCGTTGCAACAAGAATGCGCGCCCCGCTTCGGTGGTGTGGTCGCCGACGCGCTGCTTGCGAATGTCGGCTGAGGTTGACCAATACGGCGGCGGGTTCTGCATCAACGTCACAAGGTTGGATGGTCCGAAAATGTCCACACCGCACGCGAACACCTCCGGTGTGAATGTGAGACCGACGAGCGCGGCATAGCCGCCATAGCTGCCACCCATGATGCAAATTTTCTTCGCATCGGCAATGCGCTCCCGAATCGCCCAATTCACTGCGTCAATCAAATCGTCGTGCATCTTGCCCGCCCATTCACGATCGCCTGCGTTGAGAAACGCTTTACCAAAGCCTGTCGAGCCGCGATAGTTCACACTCAACACGGCATAACCGCGATTCGCCAACCATTGATGATCGGGATCGTAGCCCCACGAGTCGCGCGCCCACGGCCCACCATGCACCAACAACACCATCGGCATGGGACGCACGGGACGCGCGGCGTTGTCGCTGCGCTCAAAGTTGCGCGGCAACGTCAAATAGCTCACGAGCTCCAAGCCGTCGCGCGATTTGATGAGGACGGGATTCATGCGCGCGAACGGCAAGCCTTCCAACGCCTGGCGACTCGAGAACAAGAACTGCGCCCGGCGTGTTGCGTGATGGTAGAGATAGTAACGGCGGGGACCGTTATCAAAATCGTACGCCACAATCCAGAAGCGATCGTCGAGTGAGCGCGCCGTCACGTCAAACTCGCCATCCGCCACTGTGCGAAGGTATGCCATGTCGGGCGCGATAGATTGATCGAGCACGCGCCACTGCTGCCGCTCATACGTAAATGCTACAGCTTGAATGACGCGCGTCGTTGGATGTGTGATGGTGTTGCTCAAGTCAGCGCGCGAATCTTCGGCAATCACTTTCTGCTCGCCCGTCTCGAGATTGAGCTCGACGAGCGCGCCCGTGTTGCGCCCACGACTGTCCACCAGCCGCAAAATTTTGCCGCTCTGGTCGAGGCTGATGGGATACGTTGTGGATTCGTCCGCGAGACCAATTTTGATAAACGACTCCCACGCGCCGCTGGCGTTGCGCCGCATGATGTCGCGCCCGCCGTCGGGCGTGACTTTGATGGCGAAGCGCACGGCGTAATCGTCGTCGGTGATGAAACTATTGAAGCCGTCGTTTTGCAGCACGAGCTGGCGCGCGCCTGTGTCAATGTTCAAACGATACAAGTCGAATTGTTTCGCGTCGCGCTCGTTCAACGTGATCAATACTTCGCGCGGAAATTTTTCGCTCACGCGCTGAATGCCTGCGCGCGCGTTCTTGTTGGTGGTCAGCTGCTTGGTTTGCCCCGTCGTGATGTCCACGCTGTAAATCTGATAGTTCTCGTCGCCGTAATCGTCTTGCAGATACAAGACGTGTTGATTCGTATATGCCCACGTGTAGCTGCGCGTGCCGCGTCCCGTGTCGGTGACGGGCTTCGCATCATTTACATTGTCGGCGGGCGCGACCCACACGTTGAGCGCGTTCTTGTATGGCGCGAGCCAGCTGAGCTGCGTGCCATCACGACTGAACGTGACGGCGGCGCGGTCGCTCAAGCCGATGAACGTGTTGCGCGGAATGAGCGAGACGAGACGGGGCGCTATCGTGGGTGTCGGCGGCAACACGGAGCTGGCGCCGCCGCCGCCAATCACAGGCGCGGC
>CAZDYP010000290.1:0-2994 GCA_964509505.1 uncultured Anaerolineae bacterium
GGCGGTATCTGCTGCTCGAAACATCGCTCAGCCCGTTGTATGCGCCCGCCCGCGCCTTTTATGAGCGGCATGGCTATCACGCCGTTGCGCACATTCCCGATTACTACGACGACGGCGACGCAATGGTGATCTATCGGAAGTCGCTAGTCGCTCGTTACTAGCGACTAGCGAACTAGCGACTAGCGACTAACCATGTTTCATTGTAGAATACGCGCCGCTAACCACAATGCTATTCTGGTCTAGGTGGTGATGTTTTTACTCCGCTTTATCAGCAACGTCGCGCTAGGCATTTATGTTGTCTGCGCGATTGCGTTGCTTTTGGCTTTGCGTGTGTGGCTGCGCGAACGGCGCGAACAGCACAGCACAATCTATGGGCTTGAACGTGAAATGGCCGCCAGCAAAGCTAGACGCGCTCTGGCTTTTGCGTTGTTTATGGTCGTGTTGGTCTTGTCGGTGTCGTATGCGAACGGCATTGTGAGCGCTATCCCACCCGAAGTGCCTCCCACCCCAACCCCGCCCTTTTCAATTTTTCACACCGCGACGGCGACGATACCTGCGCCGACTGCCACGCCTGCGCCACCCACACCGACCCCGTTGCGGCCGCCGGCTTCGCCGACACCGCGCCTCACGCCCACGCCGCCACTCCCTTCGCCTGTGCCGCCGCCGCCTGCGTGTCCCAATCCCAACGTGCGGATTACGGCGCCGGGCATAGACGCGCGCTTGTCGGGCAATGTGACAATCATGGGGACGGCTATCTTGCCCGATTTTCAATTTTACAAAATCGAGTATGGCGTCGGCGAGCAACCAACGCGCTGGAACGTGTTAGGCGACTTGCATCGCCAACCCATCAACGGCGGCGTGCTCGCCACGTTCAATGCAAGCGCGTTGCCAGCCGGCGTCTATCGTTTGCAACTCACCGTCGTGGATAGCAAGGGACAATTTCCACCACCCTGTTCGGTCAGAGTACTGATTGGCGAATAGCGTAGCGCGAATGGCGAACAGCGAATGGCGAATAGGGGATGATGAATATCCCCTATTTAATGACCAGCCGCTAGCTGCCATCAGCTAGCGGCTATCCGCAAGAGGAGAGTTTATATGTTCGATGTCGGTATTGCCGAATTAGTCTTGATTCTGGTCGTGGCGTTGCTGGTATTCGGACCTGGTAGATTACCTGAAATTGGCGCGATGCTTGGTCGCGCCTTGCGTGATTTTCGTCAAGCGACGCAAGGCTTCACCGACGAAATCACGGCGATTAAACAGACGGGTGAAGAATTGAAAGCCGAACTCGAAGCGGCGAAGAACGATGTGACTAGCAGTTTGACCAGCGCAGCCCAAGAAGCGAAAGAGGCTGTGGACGCAGCGGTGGCTACCACAATGACGACGGTGAACGAAGTCGGCGAAGAAATTAAATCCGAATTAACTGAGGCGAATCACGACTTGACGAGCGCAGCGCAAGAAGCGGCAGAAGCGGTGAACGAAGCTGTGAGCACAACCACCACACCAATAAAAGAAACGGCTGAAGAAATTAAATCCGAATTGACGGCGGCGCACGACGACTTGACGAGCGCGACGCATGAGATGACGCAGGTCACAGCACGCGCGCGCGCGCTCGCCACAGGCGAAACCAATCTGCCAGCGTCCACCGCGAGCAGTGTCGTCTTCAATACCCTCTTGGTCTCCGCCGAGGCGACGCCGACTGAATCGCCAGCTACTATCGCTGTCACGACGAGTTCTGAGAGAACGGAAGCTCAGAGTTGATGCGTGTTTTGCGTTGCGTGTGCGTTATCACGCTTGGGGCGGGACTTTTTAGTTTGATGGCTTGCGTGGCTGCGATTACCCCCACAACTAATCCATCCACTCCCACACTGACGCCGATTGTTTTGCGTCCTAGCGATCCCATCCCCTCGGCGATGCCCACGAGTGTCGCCAGCGTCACACTCACGCCATTCCCCATACGCAGCAGCGACGCGACGACACAAGCCATCGCCATTTTGATGTATCATCAAATCAAAGAGTTGCCCGCCAGCGCCTCCGCCTACGATTGGGATTGGACGGTTTCGCCTGCGGCGCTCGACGCGCAACTCAATTATCTAGCGACCAAAGGCTACGTCGCCATCAGCCTTGACCAAGCATTGGAGGGACTCGCGGGTCACGCGCCGTTGCCGGTCAAAGCCGTCGTGCTCACCTTTGATGATGGTTGGAAAACGCAATACACTCATGCGCTGCCCCTGCTCAAAAAATACAAACAAACGGCGACGTTTTACGTCGTCTCATCTTACATGGGCTATGGCGCATATTTCGATTGGGCGATGGCGGAAGAACTCAGGCGCGCCGGCATGACCATTGGCGCGCACACCATTGACCATGCTGACCTAACGAAGAAATCGCTCGCCGAGCTGGATCATCAAGTGCGCGATTCGAAAGCCGTGCTCGAAAAAAAGTTGAACGTCGCCGTCACACACTTCGCTTATCCCTTTGGCGCGCACAACGAAACTGTGATGGCTGCGCTCAAACATGCAGGCTATCGCTCTGCTGTAACCATCAATCCCGCGTTGTTGAAGAACCCCGTTTCCCCTTACCTGCTCCCGCGCATTCGCGTCTCATACAAAGAGACGTTGGCAGACTTTGCCAAGAAACTCCCACAATAAGAAACTCCCCACATCCACATATCCCATGACACAGTTTGCCGGTGCGTAGTGAGGCGCGCCAGCCTCCAGATGACGTGACTGGCGCCACACACTACGCGCCGTATTGGGCGTTATGTGGTCTTGTGTTCGGCAGGACACTGGGATTTGTTTTTTAACATGGGTCTATCATTTCTTTCATGCGTATTTCATCTGCGCGTCGTGTAATAAGCGCAACATTCACATGTGGTGAAGCAAGATTCATCTTGTCTTACAAAAGGGAGGTATATGATGGACGATCAATCGAGGCGTTTCGGATGTGGCGCATTGTTGATGGTGATGTTGCTCGCATTGCTCGCAGGTGTGTTGG
>CAZDYP010000291.1:0-2909 GCA_964509505.1 uncultured Anaerolineae bacterium
CAACATTCGGACCTGAGTGGTGGTTGGGTCTGGTTGCCATGCTCATCGTGCTGGCATGGTTGGGACATTGGCTGCGCGACAAGTTGGAGCGGCGCGTGGCACAAGCGTGAACGTATAGCATCCTGAGCTTGTCGAAGGATGCAGACCTTGCGGGTCTTTTTTATGTGAACAACCAATCATCTGCCTGTAACACATTCCGCGGATCGAACTGCTCCTTCAACCTTCGCATTACCGCCACCTCAGGGCGTGGCACTCCCCATACATCTAATTTTCCTCGCAACGTGGGTGGCACACGTTGCACGACGAGAAAGCCTTTGCGATTCGTCGCCCACTCGCGCAACCGATTCACTAGCTCTATCACCTTCGCATCATCGCCTTGCAAGGCTGCCCATAACGCCTGACCTGCGCGCGCGAACATCATCGCGCGCGTGTTCCGTTCATCGGCAAGTGTGCGCATCAACGCAACCGCTTCGTCCAACTGCGATGGCAGCAAACGCAACTCGAGCAGCGTCGTCGTCTCGTCGCCCAACGTCGCGGGCAAGTCGCGCACCGCTTGCCACACTCTCTGCGCCAAACTTTCTTCTAGTGTGGTCACCTCATTGGCTTCGTGTTGCTTGCATAGCGTTTCAAAATCGCGTGCTTGGCGTGCGATAGTTGGCTCATTGCCTGTGAACTGTGCAACGAGCAAATGATGCGGTGTCATTGCGAGCGTTGTTTGCGAAGCAATCTCCCGCAAGCGAAATGGGGATTGCACCGCTACGCTGGTTTCACTCGCAATGACGGCTTGCGCTGCGGCGGGATCAAGAATTTCTGCCGCATCAAGTGAAGGCATGAAGCGCAACAACGCAGGCATCATCTTCGTCGCCGTTGTGTGTGAGGCGAATTGCGCGACGAGCGTGCGTGTATGCGCTGGCAATGGCGCGAGTTTGAACGTCGCCTCGACGATGACGCCGAGCGTGCCGTGCGAACCGATGAACAGCTTCGGCATGTCGTAGCCAGCGACGTTTTTCACGACCTTGCCGCCGCCGCGAATGAGGTTGCCATCTGCCAACACGACGCGCATCCCAATCGTCCAATCGCGCAACGTGCCGTAGCGCAACCGCCAGGGCCCATGCGCGTTGCTCGCCAACACGCCGCCGATGGTCGCGCGCTCCGCTTGTGGTGGGTCAATCGGCAAGAACTGTCCCTGCTCGCGCAACGTCGCTTGCAACGCGGCGAGCGTCATGCCTGCTTCAACCGTGATGGTGAGGTTCGCGGGTTCGTATTCGATGACGCGATTGAGCTGCGCGAGGTCAAGGCACACATCCACAGCGGAGGTGAGATGTGTCGTGTTGCCGCCCCGCACGGTGACGCGCTGCTGTTGTGCGGTGGCTTGTTTCAAGGTATGTGAAAGCTCTTCGAGTGTGGCTGGGGTGACGATGTTCATAAGATGTGTTTCAGTGTGGTTGTCGCTTCGCTTGCAATTGCTCCTCCACCCACTGCGCCTCATCGGCAGACAATGCAGGCTCAGGCGGCGACTTGCGATAGTCAATCCGCACGAAGTACGCGGCGCGGTTGTAAATGGCATGAACCGCTTTGTTCAAATCGAGTGGCACGTCGGGGTCAGGCGCGTTCAAGGGGACAGGCACGATGGGCAATGGTTCGGACAACTGAATCGGCCAAACCTCGTAATGGTTGCGGCGTAACGAGCGATTCAAAAACACAAAATACGCAGCGTGTGGCAAAGGCTCCAACTCGATGGGTGTGCGCTTGCCCGCGCGCAGCAAATCAATTTCGATGAGGTGTGCATTGCTACGAATGAGCGCGCGACGCTTCACTTGATAGTCACCCCAACCATCCGAGCCGAAGCGCTTATTGGCGCGTGACAAAATTTCAATCGCGGTCACTAATTCATCATCATGGATGGCGCGAATTTCGACGCTCGCCTCATGTACTTCCACCATCACCGTAGATGCTTCCATTTGCAAAGGCGCTGGCGCTACGGCGACGGCTGGACTGCCAACTGGAAATGGGCTCGTTTGATACACTCCAACATCGGGTATCCCAATGCGCGGTTTAGCGGCAATGGTTACCTCTTCGTAAACGATGCGAGGCGTCACAGCCGCATAATAGCCCGGCAAAAGTTGAGGAATCAATTGATCTCGTATTTCGCTTGCCAAGCTTGAATGAAAATCTTCCCAGATGTCTGGATGTTCGACATACGGGTCCATGCCCGGAAAGGGAGACAACATAACACACCTCCTCTTTTCGTCGCGTCATGCGCGCGTTTTACGTCATACTTCCCACCTCACGTTTCACGTCTCACGCTTCACTGCTCTAAGGGAGTTGAAAAGAAATCATTATCCAAACGCTCTCGCTGGATTTGTAATCCAGCGGTGGATTGCAAATCCACCGTGAGCGGAATTGGATAGTTTAGTTTTTTCAGTTCCCTAACATTCCTTTGATCTGCTCCACCACTTGCGCTAATTCTACGCTCACTTGCTCCCCGCCCTTCATCGGCTTCACGGCGACCTTGTTTTCCCTCAACTCCTGCTCGCCGAGGATGAGCGTGAACTGCACGCCTTCACGATTCGCCTGATTGAGCTGCGACTTCAAGCTGCGATTGTCCAACGTGACGACGGCGCGCACATTTGCCGCGCGCAGCTGCATGGCGAGTCGCATCGCCGCGTCCTTCGCTGTATTGCCTTGATATGTGACCATCACTTGCGGCGATGGCAACGCGGGCGGCTTGATTTCTTCTTCGCGCATCGCCAACACAATACGATCAAGTCCCGCCGCGAAACCGACGGCGGGCGTGGGTCTGCCGCCCAGCTGTTCAATCAATTCGTCGTAACGTCCGCCGCCGCACAACGCGAACTGTTTGCCAAGCGACGCGCCCCACACTTCGAACACGGTGCGCGTGTAGTAGT
>CAZDYP010000292.1:0-2908 GCA_964509505.1 uncultured Anaerolineae bacterium
TCCCGCGCGAGCATAGGGATGTTTTCTACTACAGCGGAAAACGGGTTTCTTCATTCACGTGATTCCGATGCTAATGCGCCGCTTCGCTGTCCTCAATCCCCAATCCCAACTCCACCGCTTGCTCCATCGTCATGCTGCGCCCCATGCTCTGCGCGACCTCGAATGCGGCGGCGTCTAGTTGTGTTTGCGCTTGCGCGACTCCGCGTAAGTAGTCGTCGTGGTCGGTGACGACTAAGAGCACATTAAAGCGCCGCAAAGTTTCAGCAACGAAGCCGAACAGCTGCGCGGCTGTGTGCGCTTGTTGGCGCGCGGCGGCGACACACGCCAGCCCCGCTAAATCGGCGAGAATGTTTCCAATAGAGCCAGCCTGCTGATGCTCCCTCAAGATTGCTTTGAAAAGCGACGACGCTTGCGCATAGTGTCCTAATTGGCAATAGACATACGCTAAGTTTGCTTGCGATTGGGAGACAACCATGGTCAGGTGATACTGTTGCCCCAGCGTGATAGCTTGGGTCAGCAGCGCCGCCGCGCGTGGATAATCGCCGCGCAAGCGCGCGACCTCGCCCAAGTTGCTCAACGAAAACGCAATAGATTGTGGGTTGCCTAGACGTTGCCGCGTTTCCAACGCTTCTTGATAGTAGCGCCACGCGCGCTCGGGGTCGCGCTCGTTCAGCGCCAATGTGCCGCACCGATTGAGCACGAAGCTCAAACCCCAGTCGTCGTGTTGGGCGCGCATCTCTGTCAGGCTTTGCTCCAACCACTCAAAGGCGGTTTCGCTCGTCAAATGCTGTAAGGCAAAGCCCGTCACGGCAAGCAACGCTGTCGCATACGCAAGTGTATGTCGGTTGCCCAAGGTGCGCCATAGCTCCACGCTGTGTGTGAGGCGCGACCACGCTTCCTCCTGTTCATCCTGATACCACGCCAGTTGTCCCGCAAAGTACAACGCTTTGGCGCGTGATGGACTCACTAGCGCATCATCGGTTTTTGCCAACAAGCGCCGCAGCCACTCGCGTCCCTCGCTAAAGTGTTCCTGTAACTGCCAATACCAACCCAACGCGCTCACCAAACACAGACCGCGCTCGGAGCGTGGCGCATCGCTTAAACTCCATTCCAATGCTGCGCGCAGGTTGTGTCGTGTTCGGCTGCAAGCCGCTGCAACCCCTGGTTTTGTGTAGAGCTGTGTAGCGTGGGCTCGGCTTGTTCCGTCAACCGCAAAAAAATTTCGAGGTGTTTGTCCCGCATCGTCGTGGTGGTGTGTGTGGCTTCGAGCTGCGCGCGAGCATAAGCGCGCACGGTGTCGAGCATTTCATAGCGCATGACGCCATCGCGTGGGACAGCGCTTACCAACGATTTGTCCACCAAAGCTGTATGGAGCGATTCGGCGTGTAGGTCATCCGCCAGCTGCATCGCCGCCTCAAGTCTCCAACCGCCTGCGAACACCGACAGGCGCGCAAAGAGCTCACGCTCAGGCTCGCTCAATAATTGATAGCTCCAGTCCAACGTGGCGCGCAAGGTTTGCTGACGCGGCAGCGCATTGCGGCGCCCTTGCGTCAACAATGTGAAGCGGTCGTCGAGCCGCGCGGCGATTTGCTCGATGGTCAAGTGACGCACGCGCGCGGCTGCTAGTTCGATGGCGAGTGGGATGCCGTCGAGTCGTTGGCAGATGTGATGGATGAGGGAGGTTTGGTGTGGTGTGAGCGTGAGGCTTGGTTGGCTGGCATATGCGTTGGCGATGAAGAACTGTACGGCTTCGGCTTGCGCGGCGGCGGCGGCTTGTAGCGAGAGCGATGGCACGCGCCACACCGTTTCGCCCGTGACTTGCAGTGGTTCGCGGCTTGTGGCGAGGATTTGTAGGAATGGGCAGGCTTGCAACAGGCGCGTGACCAACATTGCGCAGGCTACGACGAGATGCTCGCAGTTGTCCAACAACAACAATACATGTTTGGCGCGCAAGTGCTCGATGAGGGCATCAGTCAAAGTCATGGACGTGGGGGCGTTCACCGCCAATGCCCTCGCCACCGCCAGCGGCGCCAGCGTGGCGTCGGTTAAGGCGGCAAGCTCTACGAGCCACACCCCATGCGCGAAATCGGAAAGCAATACGGTTGCCACTTGGTTCGCCAGTCGCGTCTTGCCCACGCCGCCTGCCCCCGTCAGTGTTAGTAACCGGGTCGGCGCTTGTGAGGGTGTCACATCGGGTTGGGTCGAGCGTGTCAATAGCCGCTTGACTTCCGCGACTTCGCGCTCACGTCCGATGAAGTTCGTCAGCGGAATAGGCAGATTGGTAAGCGGCGCATGCTTTTTGTCGGACAAGTTGATGTTGAGCAAGATTGAATCTTGCCCAATAGGCACCCAGTCGAAATCGGCGGCTTTCGCTACCTGTTGCCCCAAGCCTGCTTGTTTTTGTTCGAGGAGTGCGCAGAGTTTGGCGAGGTTGGCTTCGCTAGGGATGTTGGGCTTGCTGGTGCGTGTCCATGAATCAACTGTAGAGATGGTAATGTCCAGAGCTTGCGCGACAGCGCGATGCGTAAGGCGCACGGCGTGGAGCGCCTTGGCAAGCTGCGCGGCGAATTGTTCGGCGTATTCTAGGCGCGTTACATCAAGATAAGCACGAGGCATAGACTGTATATCAAACTGTATTGCCAATGGGTAAATCTGAGGTTGCAAACTGTATGGTGTTTACGCTACGCTCTAAACCATAATGGAAAAAAGGTTTTTTTCCAAATCGGTTTTTCAAGCCGCATCGAGGATTGTATCGCCTGACGCAAAGTGTTGTGTGGTAAAGCAAATTGCTGATGTGTGAAGTTCAAGGTTCAACGTTCAACTTTGAACCTTGAACCTTGAACTTTGAATTTCAGGGGGGAGATTGAGCATGGATATATCCAATCATTGGCTGTCGTATCGCAAATTG
>CAZDYP010000293.1:0-2866 GCA_964509505.1 uncultured Anaerolineae bacterium
TCTAGTTGGCAAATCTTTCTAATCAACGGGAGGAGGAAATGAAGACACGCATCAATACGAGTGTTTATCTGCTAGGCTTCTTGAGCCTAGCGCTAGCCATGGGCAGCGTCGGTTGCTCCGTTTTGCCGGGCGCTGCGCCCGCTCCCACCGAGATCAACATCGGCGCGGTGGTGCCATTGACAGGACGTTATGCCGCAGGCGGTGATCAAGTCAACAATGGATACTTGCTCGCAGTGGACGACATCAACAAAGCGGGCGGTGTGGATTTCGGCGGCGCTAAAGTGCCTCTCAAGTTGACCGTCCTTGACGACGAGTCTGATCCCACGAAGACCGTGCAACGCATGGAGACATTGTTCAACGACAACAAAGTCGTGACCTACCTCGGCGGTTTTGGCAGCGACCTCCATGCCGCAGCAGCCGCCATCGCGGAAAAGAACAAGACGCCCTACTTGGGTGTGGCTTTCGCGCTTCATTCAATTCACCAGAAGGGGTTCAAATATCTGTTCTCGCCATTCCCCAAATCTCCTGACTTGGCTAGAACAACGTTCGACCTCTTCGACAGTCTGAACCCCAAACCGCTCAAGGTCGCAATCTTTAGCGAGAAGACCGATTGGGGCGCAGAACTGACTGGCTTGTGGAAGAGTGAGATTCAAAAGCGCAACTATCAGTTGGTCACGGACGAGCAATATGCACCGGGCGCGACTGACCATTCGGCGATGATTCTCAAAGCGAAAGCGGCCGGCGCGCAAGCGGTGTTGGCGCTGCCGTCTCCGCCCGATGGCATTGCCATCACCAAGCAGATGAAAGAGCTCGGCTTTAACGCGAGCGTCTATGTGTTCATTCGGGCGTCCGATGCGCTCAGTTGGCCCCAGACACTCGGCAAAGACGGCGATTTCTTTGTCTTGGAACCAGGTGGCAACCCCGAAGCCAAGTTCCCGGGCAATGCCGAAATGGTCGCGCGCCATCAAGCCAAATTCAACAAACCCGCGCAAGGTGTGACGGGGTCGGCTTATGCCACCATCCAGATCATTGCCAACGCCGTCGCGCGCGCCAAGAGCCTCGACCGTGACAAACTCCGCGACGCGATTGCTGCGACGGACCTGACCACCGTCATTGGACAAGTCAAATTCAATCCTGATGGCACCGGTCAGGTCGTCACCGTCGTGAGCCAGTACCAGAATGGAGTGCAAAGGTTGATTTGGCCTAGGGACCAAGCAGCGGTGCAGCTCGTCTATCCCGCGCCCGAATGGAGCAAACGCTAAAAAGGTCTCCGTTTACCTCGGCGGCGCTGGCACTCCGTTGAACGTTGCAGGCGCGGGCGTCGTGGAAAAGAACAAGATGCCGTATCTCAGCATCGCCTTCGCGCGGTATCAAGTCCATCAACAAGGATTCAAATACTTCTTCTCATCCTTTGTCACAGACCCAAGATGCTCCTGAATCTTGAACACCTCACGAAATCTTTTGGCGGTTTGATGGCGGTGCGGGACATGAGTCTGCAAGTCGCCGCCGGAGAAATCGTCGGTCTCATTGGACCGAACGGCGCGGGCAAGACCACGCTGTTCAATCTCATCACCGGCATGTACCAGCCTGACACGGGACGCATCACATTTCGCGAGCGTGATATTACGCGCCTTGATCCGGCGGAACGCTGCAAACAAGGCATCGCTCGCACGTTTCAACATGTGCGCCCATTCCATCACTTGTCGCTGTTAGATAATGTGGCCGTCGGGCGCATCTATGGTCGCGAGCCGGCGCGCTCGCGTCACGCAGCCGCTCAAGACGCGCGAGCAACGCTGGAACTCGTTGGACTGAGAGAATCTCCCGAATTGCACGCCAACGCGCTTACGCTCATGAACCGCAAACGCCTCGAACTCGCGCGCGCCCTCGCGACCCGTCCGTATCTTTTGCTCTTGGACGAATGGCTCGCGGGTTTGAATCCATCAGAACAATTGGAAGCGCTCGACTTGATTCGCGGCTTGCGCGACTCGGGCATCACCATCATTCTTGTTGAGCATTTGGTCAAAGTGGTCTTCGACGTTTCCGATCGCGTCGTAGCGATGGACGCAGGCGAAAAAATCGCAGAGGGGGCACCGTCCCAGGTGGCGAATGATCCACATGTCATTGAAGCGTACTTGGGGCCGGAACTGAATGCTTGAGATTCAATCGCTCTCCGCCGCGTACGGCGATTTGCCCGCCTTGCGCCAGGTTTCGCTCAAAGTCGACGCGGAGAAAATTGTCGCACTGATCGGACCGAATGGCGCGGGCAAGACGACATTGTTGCGTACGATTGTCGGATTGCATCATCCGTCCGCGGGCGCGATTTTTTTCGCTGGCACGCCGATTCACACCATCCCGCCGCATCGCATCATCGAGCACGGCATCACGCTCGTGCCCGAAGGACGCCGCTTGTTTGGCGGCATGACCGTGATGGAAAATTTGCAGGTCGGCGCACACTCTGCGCGGGCGCGGGCGAGCCAAGCGCGCACGCTGAAACAGGTGTTAGAAATTTTTCCGGTGCTGGGCGAGCGCCGCACATCGCTGGCGCGCACCTTAAGCGGTGGGATGCAGCAAATGCTCGCCATTGGGCGCGCGCTGATGGGCGTGCCGCGCTTGTTGTTGCTCGATGAGCCATCGCTTGGTCTCGCGCCGCTCGTCGTCCGCAATATCTTCGACGTGGTCACGAACATCAATCGTGAGGGTGCGACCGTTCTCCTCGCCGAGCAGAATGCGCGCGCTGCCTTGGAACTCGCGCACGAAGCGCATATTCTCGAACAAGGTCGCATCGTTGGTCACGATACCGGCGCGGCGATGCTTAAGGACGAAAAAGTGCGCCGAGCGTATCTGGGAGATATGAAGGTAGAAAAGG
>CAZDYP010000294.1:0-2850 GCA_964509505.1 uncultured Anaerolineae bacterium
CGTCATAATCCCCGCGTCCACACGCAGCACCCGCACGGGGCGCGTGAATTGCCCCGCATACTCCGCAAGGTCCGTCGTCGTGAGCATCGTCTGCTCGTGCGCGTCAATGCGTTGGATGAGATAGCGTCGTCGCGCCGCATCCAATTCCGACAGCACGTCGTCCAACAACAGAATCGGCTGCTCGCCCGTTTGCGCGCGCAGCAACTCCAGCTCCGCGAGTTTGAGCGCGAGCGCCGCGCTGCGTTGCTGCCCACGTGAGCCGTAGATGTTCATGTCAATGCCATCCACCAAAAAACGCAGCTCATCCCGATGCGGTCCCGCCAGCGTGATGCCTTGCGCGAGCTCACGCGCTTCGCCTTCTTGCAAGCGCGCGTAAAAATGCGCCGCCACATCGCCCGTATCCAATTCAGGTTGATGGAACGTCGCCGAAAAATCACCGCCCATCGTCAACGGCAACTGATAATCCAGCTGGCTACCCACGTCCAGATTGGGACGATATAACAGGCGCAACCGCTCGCGCGTCAATTGCGGATGAATCATTTGCAGCAGCTCATCAAGTTTTGTTACGACTATTTGCCGTTGCATCACGAGATACGTGCCATGCGTCACGAGTTGGTCGTCCCACAAATGCACCGACTTCACATCGCCGCCGCGCTCTTGCAACTGCTTCAAGTGTTGGTTGCGCTGAGCCAACACTTTTGTATAGAGGCTCAACGCTTCGCCATACTTCGTATCAAGTTGGCTGATGGCATGGTCGAGATATTGGCGGCGCAACGAGGGCGCGCCTGTCACCAACTCTAAATCGGTCGGCGTAAACAGCACGACCAACAACTTCCCCGCCCAATCGCTCGCGCGTTGTGTGACGTTGTTGAATTTCAAAACCTTGCGCAGGCGCGCACCTCCGCCACCTTCCCCCGTGTCACGAGCAAGAGCATAGGGACCTCGCCTTTCCGCTGTGTGATGTGGCGCGGATGAGGCTCCTTCTCGACTCATCACCACTTCAAATTGTTGCGTCTCGTCGGACTTGCTCGCGCGTTTCGCATGCGCGAGGATGCGCGTGAAGGGCAGCTCGCTTTGTTGCGCGACCCAATTCATGAGTTGCGCGTCGGTCTGCGGGCTAATCGAGCGCGTCGTCGCCAGGTAGTAAATCGCTTCGAGGAAATTCGTTTTGCCTTGCGCGTTCGCGCCATGCACAACCAACGTGCCTGTCGTCAGTTCCAGCGATAGCCGCGCGTAGTTTTTGAAGTTGGTGAGGTTTAAGTGCGTGAGGTACATGGAGAAAGTAGTCAGTAGCCAGTAGTCGGTGGCCAGACAAAGAACTCGCGGCTGGTTACTGACTACTGGCTTCTCAAGCGCGCACATTCGCCGCAGCCGACCTGCGGTTGAGCGACGATTTCTTGCTTGTGGTCACAATACGCCTGAACTTGCACGCGACGAAAGACGAGGTATTGGCGCACGACGGTGGCTTTGAGTAGGAGGTGTGCACACTGATTCGCAACGAGGATACGCGGCACGGGACAATCGGTGCATAGCTCAGGCGACCACAACAGCGAGTCGCGATTGCGCGCAATCAAACGACACTCTTGCGTCGCGCGCCGATGAAAATCCTCATAGTAGTATTTGCATTCGGAGCCAGCAGGAGTCTTCATGGCTTATGGCTTATGGCAGATAGCAGATAGCAGATGGCGGATGGCTACTCGCTATCTACTATACGCTATGCGTTATCGGCGTAACTCGATGGGTGTGCGCGGCTGTGAGTAGTGCCTCCAGCACGCGTTGTTGCGCCAGTGAGTCGCTCGGTGGATAGCGCAATGGTTTTTGCCGCAGCACACTATCGGCAAAATGTTCTAACATCAAAGCATAGGGGTCAACTGGGGGAAAATCGAACGGCTCGCTCTGTTCATTGGCGTGATGTAACCAGATGCGTGTCGCGCGATTGTTGGTGATGAACGGTATAACGACTTCAATGCGTCCACGCTCGCCGATGATTTCATAATGGGAGCGATACGCTGCGTTGAAGCTGCATTCAAATGCGCCGAGCGTATCATCGGCAAAATGCAACAGGCCTGTCATGGTTTCGTCCACCCCATTCACCCATTGCGCGAAAGCAGAGACGTGCGTCGGTTCTGCGCCGACGATGGCGCGGATGGCGTGGACGCAATAACACCCCACATCCATCAGACTGCCGCCCGCATACGCAGGATCGAAACGAAAGTTGCCCACACGGTCAAGCGTGAAACAAAATACGGCGCGCACCAGTTTCACCGCGCCAATCGCGCCCACCCGCGCCAATTCCAACACCTTCTCGGTTTGCGGATGGAAACGATACATGAACGCTTCCATCAACAGCACACGCTGCGCGTCACAGACGGCGAGCATCGCCTCGGCTTCGGCGCAATTGGCGGCAAAAGGTTTCTCGCACAGCACATGCTTACCAGCACGCGCCGCCCTGATGGTCCACTCAGCGTGCAACGAGTTCGGCAATGGATTATACACCGCCTCCACATCGGGGTCGGCAAGCAAGGCTTCGTAGTTGCCATACGCTTTGGGGATGCCGTTTGTCTCTGCGAACTCCCGCGCGCGTGCTTCAGCGCGGCTCGCAATGGCGACCAGTGTGACGTTGCTCGTTTGCGCGACGGCAGGCACGATACGTCGTGAGACGACGCGCGCGGTACCAAGAATACCAAGACGCAGTTTGGTCATAGGAGCCATTGGTCATTGGTCATTGGTAAGTGGTAAGTGATGCCGCCTCAATTACCAATGACCAATGACTAAATTACTTCACTCACCTTAGAGAGTTTTAAAAGCCCTTGTGAATGACATTCGCGGCTACCCAGAGCAAAGTCCGCC
>CAZDYP010000295.1:0-2837 GCA_964509505.1 uncultured Anaerolineae bacterium
TGGTCATCCTCGCCATCTTTGATTTCCGCATTTTGGAAACGTGGCCCCGCATCCCCTACCTATTGGCAGTAGGATTGTTGGCAATCGTCGCTCTCAGTGGCTTGAGCCAATTCAGCGCGCAACGCTGGGTAGATTTTTTGGGCTTGTTTCCGGTGCAACCTTCCGAAGCCGCAAAAATTTTGTTGATCATCTCGCTCGCCAAGTATCTCGCCGACCGCGAGAGCGAATCGCAACGCTGGTATCACATCATCATCTCCCTTTTACTGGCAGGCATCCCCGCCGGACTCATTTATTTACAGCCCAACCTCACAACCAGCCTCGTATTTATGGCCATTTGGTTCGGCATGTTGTTGATGTGGGGGATGCGCGCTCGCTACTTGCTCATCATCGCCGTCGTCGGCGCGCTCGGCCTTGTCGTGTTCTTCCTCACCGCGCAAGATTATCAACTGACACGCCTCGCCTCATTTGTCAATCCCAACCAAGACCCACTTGGCAAAGATTACAACATCACTCAAGCGCGCATCACGATTGGCTCTGGTGGTTGGACAGGGCAAGGTTATCGCAGCGGCTCGCAAAGTCAATTGCGTTTCTTACGCGCGCGACAAACCGACTTCATCTTCTCCGTGCTGGGCGAAGAGCTCGGCTTCCTCGGCGCTACGGTCTTTTTCGCGCTGATCATCGTCGTGTGCTTCCGCATGTTGCGGGCTGCCGAGCTCGCGCGCGATGCGTATGGACGGCTCATCGTGTCAGGGTTGACAGTCATGCTATTCGTTCAGACCTTAGTCAATCTTGGCGTGAATGTCGGTCTGCTCCCCGTCGCAGGTATCCCCCTACCTTTTATGAGTTTTGGCGGCAGCTCGGTCATCAGCGTTTTGCTGGGACAAGGGTTGGCGCAGAGCGTGTTGATGCGTCATCGTAGGCTGGAATTTGAATGATATATTCTCACGCAGCTTGCGAAGGCGCACGAGCATGCAGCCTTCACAAGGTTGCGCCGTCAAACTCGCGACATTCTCAAAATTATTAGCGCGAGTGCAAGCCCTTGCTGATTGAGGTTGAAAATGTTCGATTATCGTTCCATGTTCAATTTGCAAAACCGCACGGCGTTAGTCGTTGGCGCGGGCAGCGGCATCGGGCAAGTGTCGGCGCACGCGCTGGCGGCGTTCGGCGCGCGTGTGTATTGCGCCGATGTCAACGTCACTAACGCCGCAGAGACCGCGCAAAGTATTCGCGCGCAAAACAGCGAAGCGCATTCCATTTTGCTGGATATGCGCGACTCGCAACAAATTAACGCGGTCGTGCAACAAATCGAAGCAACGCATCCACTCCATATTCTCGTCAGCACGCCAAGCATCAACGTCCGCAAGCCATTGCTGCGCATCAGCGACGACGAATTTGACCGTGTGGTGAACCTCAACCTCAAAGGCACATTCATGTTGCTGCGCGCCGTCGCCAAAGGCATGGCTGAACGCGGACGCGGCAGCATCGTCGTCTTCGCCAGCATTCGCGCGCAAGTCATCGAGCCCGGCCAGAGCGTCTATGCGGCGACGAAAGCGGGCACCGCGCAATTGGCGAAGACATTGGCAGCCGAGCTCGGCATGCAGGGTGTGCGTGTCAACACGATTGCGCCGGGCGTCGTCGAAACGCCATTGACCACGCCCATCAAAAATAATTCTGAGTGGTATCAGGCGTATGCCAACAAGAACGTCCTCGGCCGCTGGGCGCAAGCGCACGAGCTGGCAGGCGCTGTCGTCTATCTCGCGTCCGATGCCAGCTCCTACGTCACAGGTTCAGTGCTGTTCGTAGATGGCGGCTGGACAGCGGCAGATGGTCGCTTCACTCCTCCTTTGTGAGAGTCATTGGTCATTGGTCATTGGAGTTCTGCTTAACCTCCATCGCCAATTGCCAATTACTAATACCCAATTACTCATTACTTTTTACTCATTACTCCATGTCCCCCATCATCTCCGTCGAAAACGTCCACTTCACCTATCATGCTGAGAACGAGAAAACGGCAGTGCCTGCGTTGCGCGGCGTGAGCCTCACCATTGACGAAGGCGAATATGTCGCCATCGTCGGGCATAACGGTTCAGGCAAGTCCACCTTGTCAAAACATTTCAACGCCTTGCTCACCCCAACGCAGGGACAAGTGTCTGTGCGCGATTGGTTGACGACCGACAGAAAAAATTGGCGTGATATTCGCTCAACCGTCGGCATGGTCTTTCAATCGCCCGACAATCAACTGGTCGCCACGATTGTCGAAGAAGACGTGGCGTTCGGACCCGAGAATCTCGCGTTGCCGCATGAAGAAATCGTGCGGCGTGTGGATTGGGCATTAGATCGCGTGGAGATGTTGCCCTTCCGCCAGCGCGCGCCGCATTTGTTGTCTGGGGGACAGAAGCAGCGCATCTGCATCGCAGGCACGTTAGCCATGCGCCCGCGTGTGCTCGTGTTGGATGAAGCAACGGCAATGCTCGACCCCTTGGGGCGACGCGAAGTGCTGGATACCGTCGAGCGTTTGCACGACGAAGAGGGCATCACCGTCGTCGCCATCACGCATCACATGGACGAAGCGGCACGCGCGGATCGCGTCATCGTGATGTCCGACGGACAAATCGTGATGCAAGGCACACCAGCCGAAGTGTTTGGACACGCCGAGCGGTTACATGAATTGCAGTTGGATGTGCCGCCCATCACGCAACTCGCCGTCGCGTTACAGAAACATTGGCACGACTTCCCCACCGACATTTTTACGGTCGAGCAGTTCGTCGCCGCCGCGCATGAAAGGTTGCCAGCGATGCTTAACCTTCAACTTTCAACTTCCAACTTCCAACTTCCAA
>CAZDYP010000296.1:0-2601 GCA_964509505.1 uncultured Anaerolineae bacterium
CATCTATGAGGCTGAGGTTGGCTTAGGCACGGTGGAAATGTTGACGCCTGCGTGCGAGGATTTATTTCAACTTGAAGCCGTAATGCAAAAAGGACTGACACGCTTGACGCGCGCGGCAGAGGCAGAGGGTATGCGCGTCTTGGGTTTTGGCATTCAACCACGCACGCCGCGCTCGCCCAACTTGATGACGCCGAAGAAACGCTACGGCGCATTGCTCAACGCGATTGGCAAACCATGGCTGCACTTCTGCACCACCGCCGCCGACCAATTGCATGTTGACATCACACGCGACGAGCTCGTGCCGATGCTGAACTGGATGAATTTTGTGTCGGGCGTGATCATCGCGCTCGTCGCCAATTCGTCGGTGTATGCGGGGCGCGCAGGACAATTTGTATCGGGGCGCGAAGGCTTGCTCGGCGCGCTTGGCGCGCATCGCAACGGCATGACACCGCGCAAATTCAAGTCGCTTGAAGATTTCATGACGTTCATCTGCGCGCATCCGTGTTATGTGCTGAAAAATGCTGATGGTTCGCTCACGCAATATGGTCGCCCATTCAATGACTATCTTGTTCATAGACCCTTGGGGTTTTCGAAACCCAAAGGGTCTTTATTGGATGCTTACTTGTGGCACGAACATTATACGTGGAACAGCGCCCGCGCCCGCGTCGAGCATTCGACCATCGAAATTCGTCCCGCGTGCCAGCAACCTCGGCACGAGTTGATGGCGGCGTCGGCGTTGTCGTTGGGTTTGGTCGAAGCGTTGCCGCAGATTGAGGAATATGTGACGCGCGTGCTGGGCGCTGATCCATGGCCTACCATGTTGCGCTATCGTCGCGCTGTTGTTCGTGCTGGGCTGCGCGCAGCTGAACCTGCGAAGAAATTTTTGCAAATGATGATACAGTTAGCCGAGGATGGGTTGCGGCGGCGCGGACGCGGCGAGGAAAAATGGCTCGCGCCTCTGTGGAAGCGCTTAGAAAAAAAGCGCACACCTGCGGATGAGGCGTGTGCTTTGTTCAACAAAAAAGGAATGGATGCGCTGATTGAAGCGTTGACCATCCATCGTTCAAAACAAATCGGGTTTCTCTGAGAAACCCGATTTGCTAAAAGCCCATTTGATTTAGTAACGACGATCGCGCCCACCACCGCCGCGTCGGTCGCGTCCACCACCACCGCGTCGGTCACGCCCACCGCCGCCGCGCTCACCAAAACCACCACTGCGAGGTCGTTCCTCGCGAGGACGCGCAATGTTCACCACTAGGCGTCGCCCTTCAACTTCGTGATCGTTGAATAGCTTGATCGCTTTCTCCGCTTCAACCTGCGTCATCATTTCGACAAAGCCAAACCCTTTTGAGCGTCCTGTGCCGCGGTCCATGATGACCATGACATCCTTCACGGCGCCTGCTTGGCTAAAGAGCTCGCGCAGCTGATCTTCTGTCACGTCATAGGACAGATTACCGACGAACAACTTTGATTCCATGTGTAACTCTCCTTGTGAGTTTTGGCTTGGGGGAAAAGCTGCACCGCTTGCACTCCTTTAGCCAATTTGATTAGCAGAATTGTATCACGAATGGGATGCTTACGCTAACCCCTAAAAATAATTGATGGTGATGCCGCCGTCCACGACTAGCTTCGCGCCGTTGACCCATGTGGACTCGTCCGACGCGAGGAACAACGCAGCGTTTACGATGTCGTCCGCTTTACCGAATCGTCCCATGGCAATGCGATTGAGTCGCTTGTTGCGTTTCTCCGGCGTGTTGAGCAAACTGTCGAGCATCGGCGTCAGAATGGGCCCCGGACAAATCGCATTACAACGCACGCCCTTCGCTCCAAATTGAATGGCGAGCGATTGGGTCAAGGCGATGACCGCGCCCTTCGAGGCGGTGTAGGCGTCTTGGGGCACGGTGCAACCGACCAGCGCGACAAACGACGCAATGTTGATGACCGAGCCGCCGCCCGCTTTGATGAGCTCAGGGATGCCGTATTTGCAACACCACATTACGCCTTTGGCGTTCACATTGAGCACACGATCCCACACCGCCTCCTCCATCGTCAACACCGATTCGTCAGGGTCGGGCATGATGCCTGCGTTGTTGTATAGCACATGCATCTTGCCGAAGCGCTCGACGCCCTTGCGAATCGCACTCTCTACATCGGCGGCTTTCGACACGTCACCGGGCACAGCGAGGCATTCGCCGCCCTGCGCCGTGACTAGCTCTGCCGTTTCTTCGACGGCTTTCGTCACATAATCATTCGCTACAATCTTCGCGCCTTCTTGCGCGAAACGCAACGCCGCCACGCGCCCCATGCCGCCGCCCGCGCCGCTGATGAACACCACTTTGTTTTGTAATCGCATAACCGTGTCTCCTGAAGTTAGAGTGAATATGGGCGGTAGTATAGCATAGCGTCTGACTTCGCAAGGCTTGTGACACGAAAGTGTTAGTCGCTCATAGCAAGAAAACATGCAGCGGTGCGGAACGCGGGCGGCGTTAGAGAACGCCGCCTCCTCAGCGTGTTCCGCCGCGCACGATTTCTGAACATGAGAGGTGTTATTGAGGTTTGAGTAAATCATGTCAGTGGAAATTGCTTGAATTTACTCGCAAA
>CAZDYP010000297.1:0-2599 GCA_964509505.1 uncultured Anaerolineae bacterium
ATCACCTGTAAGAGAATGTTAAACAGGTCGGGATGTGCCTTCTCGATTTCATCCAGCAGCACCACCGAGTACGGTTGACGCCGAATCGCATCGGTCAATAAGCCGCCTTGATCGAAACCGATGTAGCCCGGCGGCGCGCCAATCAAACGACTCACCGTGTGCTTCTCGGAATACTCGCTCATGTCATAACGCAGTAGCTCAACGCCCAACGCGCGAGCCAACACACGCGCGAGCTCTGTCTTGCCAACGCCCGTGGGGCCGAAGAACAAGAACGAGCCGACAGGTTTGTTGGGTGTGCGCAAGCCTGCCCGTGACAAGCGAATCGCGGCGACGATGGCATCAATCGCGCCCTCCTGTCCGAAGATGTGTTGGCGCAACGTCGCATCCAACTGCTTCAAGCGTGTGCGATCATCGCCCGACACGGTTTCGGCGGGGACTTTCGCCATCGCCGCGACGACCGCTTCCATTTCTGCGCGCCCCAAGATACTTTGGCGTTCGGCGTCGGCGCGAATCCGTTGACGCGCGCCTGCCTCGTCCAACACGTCAATCGCTTTGTCGGGCAGGTAGCGTTCGACGATATGCTTCGCCGACAGTTCAGCCGCCGCGCGTATCGCCTCGTCGGTGTAGGTGACGCTATGGTGCGCTTCAAAGCGCGATTTGAGTCCTTGCAAAATCTGCACGGTCTCCTCGACCGATGGTTCGAGAATATCAATCTTCTGGAAACGACGCGCGAGCGCGGGGTCTTTCTCAAGCGTCTTGAACTCCTCGTGCGTCGTCGAGCCAATGCAGCGCAGCTCGCCATTCGCCAGCGCAGGCTTCAACATCGCCGACGCATCCAGCGAGCCGCCGCTCACCGCGCCCGCGCCGACGAGCGTGTGAATCTCGTCAATGAAGAGAATCGCCTTCGGCTTATCTGTGAGTGCCTTCAACACGCCCTTCACGCGCTCCTCAAACTGTCCGCGAAACTTCGTGCCAGCCAACAACGAGCCCATATCGAGCGCATAGATGCGCGTCTCTTGCAACAAGTCAGGCACTGCGCCTGCGCTGATGCGCAATGCCAAGCCATTCACCAGCGCTGTCTTGCCCACGCCCGCATCGCCGACGAACAACGGATTGTTCTTGAGGCGCCGACACAACACCTGTATGGTGCGCTCCAACTCAGCGGTGCGTCCAATCAACGGATCGAGCTTGCCTGCCGCAGCTTGCGCGACGAGCTCTAGCGTGTACGCGGCGAGCGGGTCTTTAACGGGACGCTCTTCTTCATCAGCCTCGCCTGCAGGAAGCCCTTCCTTAGAAGGTTGCGACGCCGTCGCATCTTTGGTGATGCCATGCGAGATGTAATTCAATACGTCAAGCCGTGTGACGCCCTGTTGTTCCAACACATAGCGCGCGTGCGAATCGGGCTCGTCCAACAGCGCCGCCAGTAAGTCACCGCTTTCGAGTTGCATTTGTCCCGCCGATTGCGCGTGCCAGACCGCGCGCGACAACACCCGCGCGAAACCAACCGTCTGCTCTGGCTCGACGGGCGCATCGGCTGGCAACTGTTCCAAATTGTTATGCAGGTAGTCGTCCAGTGCGTGTTGCAATTTTTTCAGGCTCGCGCCGCACGCCTGCAAGACCTCACGCGCGCGTTCTTCGCGTGACAACGCCAACAACAAATGCTCCAACGTGATGTATTCGTGGCGACGCTGACGCGCCTCGCTCAACGCATCCATTAAGCATTGACGCAAGGATTCTGGGATTAAAGGCACTTGATTGCTCATATAGTTGCCAATTCAACACGAAGGCGTCAAGCGACACAGAGAACACAAAGTTGTGCGCTTTGTGATTTTGTGAAACCCTCGTGTCTTTGTGTTGAGTGGGTCTCCTGACTTCAGGATGGAATGCTCGCGCGGGATTGCCCACTCTCGCGCTCGGGCGGTGGCTGTGACCATCCCCCACGAGCGTTCTCCACCAAAGCCAGAAAAGCCTGTGGCGTTTATTTCTCGCATTAGTTCATTCGGGTTCCATCGTGCACATCAACGGAAACTCCGCCTCACGCGCAAGCTGAATGACGCGCGCCACTTTCGTTTCCGCGATGTCGCGCGGATAGACGCCCACCAACCCAAGTCCTTTGCGATGCACGTCCAACATGATCAGGGTCGCTTCGGGTTCGGGTTTGTGAAACACAGCCATCAAGATATACACCACGAACTCCATCGTGGTGTAGTTGTCGTTATGCAACAATACCTTGAACATGCGGGGCTTGTCGAGTTTCTTTTGCGTTTCTCGCTCGACGGCGACGCCCCCTTGTTCTTCGGTCCAACGATGAGACATAGCGCTTTACGCCAAATGTGATGCCCTGATTGTATGCAAGGGACGGGCGTGGGTCAAGATGAGCGGCTGAGGAAAGAAGAAAGAGTATTGAGGGAGTCGAAAAATGCTTGACACACAACTTGTTTGGCTTATACTTGCGGCGCAGAAAAAAGGAGAAGACCCATGACCATGCCGAATGAAGAAATCCTGCGCATCCGCAGCTACTTGGTGACGCAAGCCAACAAGCTCAGCATCCCCGAATTGGTCGAGAAGGTGCGACGCGATTCGCTGCCCTTGCGCGAGG
>CAZDYP010000298.1:0-2570 GCA_964509505.1 uncultured Anaerolineae bacterium
GACGACGACACGGCGAATTTGTATGTAGCGTATGCGTTGGGCAAACCAGACTTATTGCCTATCGAGTATCACGGCACGCTTCCGTGGGATGGCACCCTGCCACTGTTACGTCTGCGTCGCGCGTTACACACAATGGCTATCAGTCCCACACGCGCGCGCATCGAGCAAATCCTTGCAGGCCATTGTGGCTCGTCGTTCACGTCATTGCCAAATGTCACCACTTCTACACACTTTCATGTTGAATATGGGACCATTGGCGGCGGCTTGACCATCACAAATTACCTCACGTCGTTGGAGACAACCTGGAGCAAACAAGTGGATACATTCGACTGGGCGGCGCCGCCTGTATCCAGCAATCCACCGCCCAGCAACACCTATCACGTGCGGATTGACGCATTGGGCAGCACACTCTATGGCTATGTGGACAGCTTCGGCACACACGCAGGTTTCGTCGGCGATAATCCCAACACGACATGGAATGATCAAACGGCTTATGCTTCTTGCATGGTGCTCAATCAGGATTATGTGGGCTTCCCCAGTCCGCCGCAGTCATCCCTCGATGCGACCATCGCGCACGAATTCAATCATTCGATTCAATTTGGTTACGGCGCATTGACCAGCGCGTTTACGCCTGACGATGTGTTTGTCGAAGGCGGCGCGACGTGGATGGAAGATGAAGCGGCTGACTCCTCCAATGACAATTACAACTTTCTCTATCCGCAATTTCACGTCAGCATGGGCGCATACACCTTCTCGCCCTATCGCTACTGGATTGTCTTTCGCGCCCTGACCGAACGCTATGGCACAGGGGGCGCCAATGGCGGCGAACAAATCATGCAAGACTTTTGGGAGGCGACCAGCAAGCGAACGAGCGACAATTTGGGTGCGTTGCAAATCGGCTTGAGCAACCAAGGCGCGAACCTCGCGGATGCGTATCACCACGCGGCGATTGCGCTGAAGTTTATGCAGACGTGCGGCGGGCAATACGTCTATCCCTATTGCTTGAAAGAAGCGGCGGGCTATGTCGCAACGAAGGGGCTGCCTGCGACACACGGCAGCGTCGCCACGATAGGCGGCTCATACAACGGCAGCCTCCAAGACAACTACGCGCTGAATTGGATTGCCTTGCCAACTAACGGCGCGTATCGCGTCAGCTTGCAAAACACGGCGACGGGTGGGCAATTGCGCGGCAGCATCGTGTGCGACACAGGCACAACCTTAAACGTGAGCGCGCTGCCCAGTGTCGTGAACGCGAGCGAGCTCATTACCTCTACGACGATTGACGCGAGTGTTTGCGAGAGCGCGGTAGCGGTCATCACAAATCAAATGCAAACAGCCAACCACCCAAATTTTTCTGCTTCACGCACCTACACGTTGAACACACTTAGCACGTCATACACTCGTGTTTACTTGCCGCTCGTGACAAAACCCGCGCCGCCACCCGATTTGGTTGGCAGCTTTTCGCTCAGTCCAAACCAAAATAATTTCACCGCAGGTGAGCCTGTGACGATTACCGTCGTCATCACGAATCAAGGCGGCACGACGACGGGTCCATTCTGGGTGGACTTTTACATCAACCCATCATCCGCGCCGACGCTGGCTAATCAAATTTGGAGCGAACGCTGTGGGTTGAATCCATGTTTTGGCTTGGCATGGTTTGTGCCTAATGGTCTGGCGGCGGGACAAAGCATCACGTTGAACTCGCAAGCCGGACAATTCCCTACAACCTACTCGCGCTGGTGGGGTTGGTTCGCCAATGGCAGCAGCGATTTGTATTTGTTTATAGACAGTTGGAATCCACCCACGCCGACGGGCGCAGTGTTAGAAAGCGACGAAACCAACAATCGCAGCGAACAACACGGCATCGTCGTCACAGGCGCGAACCCGCCTTTGCGTTTGCCCAATTTTGACACCCCATCCATCAGACCCTAAAACGCGCACGGCGAGGAGGCGGCGTTCTCTAACGCCGCCCCCTGCGCGCTCCGCAGCGTTTCACCTTTTCTGGACATGAGCGACCTTTTAGGGTCTCATACAGCGTATGCGCAACCTCGAACTGAAAGCCCGCTATGCCAACCTAACCCATGCCGAAGCAATCGCGCGTTCCATCGGCGCAACATTTGGCGGCGAGCTGCGTCAAACCGACACCTACTTCCACGCGCCTTATGGGCGCTTGAAACTGCGCGAGGTTCAACACATTCAACCCGACGAATCGGCTGATGTGTTTCATGCCGAGCTCATCGCCTATCAGCGCCCTGAAACTGCGGCGACACGCTGGAGCGATTACATCACGTCAGTCGTAACCGCACCCGACACGCTGCGCGAGGCGTTAGCGCGCGCGTTGGGTGTGCGACAGATCGTAACAAAGACGCGCAGACTCTATCGCTATAAAAACTCGCGCATCCATCTGGATTGCGTCGTGAACCTCGGCAACTTCATCGAGTTTGAAGCGCTCGCCGATGACGGCGACGAGTCGCGCGCACGCGCCGTGATGGGCGAGCTGATGCAGGCGTTCGGCTTGCAAGCCAGTGACGCCATCACGTCATCGTATGGAGAGATGATGCTGTAGGGCA
>CAZDYP010000299.1:0-2514 GCA_964509505.1 uncultured Anaerolineae bacterium
ACCGCGCGCAATCTCACCCGCTGTTGGACGATCAATCAAGACGTGCGGATGGCGCGTCGGTATCACCAACAGTTCACCAGCGAAGATGTGGTTGATGCGATTTGAGATGCCATTGGCGCGCGCAATCGCGTTGACCGTCGTGTTGTGCGCGTGCGCGATTTTGCTGAGCGTATCGCCCGGCTTCACGACGTACGTCACCGTATCGTCGGCAAACGCAGCCAGCGTGGTCAGCAATAGCAACAGCACGGCGCTGCATAGCGCAAGCGTGAAACGCTTTTTCATATTGAGCTCCTTTCAAGCTGAAATACAAAACCCGCTTGCCGCCATGCAAACGGGTTGCTCTGTCGTTGAGAGATGTAATTGACTGAGACCTGACTGCGTGACAGGTTTTAGAAACCTATCGGTCTAGTGTTGCCCACTCCGCTCGTACGGATTCCAATGCCGCTAACGCCCGTGTCACATACCCGTCATAGCGCGCGCGTTTCTGTCTCACCTCCTTCGCCAAGGGCGGCATGATGCCAAAGTTCGCCTTCATGGGTTGAAAGTCTTTCGGCTCCGCATGGCACACGTAATGGCACAGCGCGCCGAGCATCGTCTCTGGCGGCAACGCCTGGGGCGCTTTGCCGCGCAACCCACGCGCCGCATTGACGCCCGCAACGAAACCGCTGCCCGCATTGCCGATGTAGCCCTCGACGCCCGTGATTTGCCCCGCAAAAAATAGGTCGGCGCGCGCGCGCAGTTGCATCGTCGGCTGGAGCAACATCGGCGCATTGATAAAGGTGTTGCGGTGCATCTGTCCATAACGCATGAGCTCCGCGCGCTGCAAGCCAGGAATCATTCGCAACACGCGCAACTGTTCGCCGTACTTCAAGTTGGTCTGGAAGCCGACGATATTGTACAACGTATCGGCGAGATTGTCTTGGCGCAACTGCACGACCGCATACGGTCGCCTGCCCGTGCGCGGGTCACGTAGCCCAATCGGGCGCATGGGCCCGAATGCCAATGTCTCGCGCCCACGCTTCGCCATCACCTCGATGGGCAGACAGCCCTCGAAGAACTTCGGATCTTCGCGCTCGAATGATTTCAGCTCAATCGTCTCCGCGCTAACCAGCGCATCAATAAACGCTTCGTATTCGTCTTTGGAGAGCGGGCAGTTGATGTAATCGCCTTCGGGGATTTCAGATTGCAGATTTGAGATTTCAGATTTAGCGTCAACTATCTGGATACTGGATACTGGATACTGGATACTGTTCCGCCCGAAGCGCGACGCCCGCCACGCAATGTCCATGTCAATCGTCTCGCGCGCGACGATGGGACACATCGCGTCGTAAAAGTAGAGGTATTGGTCGCCGCACAATTTCGTGATCTCCGCGGTGAGCGACGGCGACGTGAGCGGTCCACTGGCGACGATGGTTGGCGCGTTGGGGATGCGCGGCATTTCCTCACGGATGAGCGTGAGGTTGGGATGCGCCGTGATGCGTTGCGTCACCAAGTCCGCAAACGCCTCACGATCCACCGCCAGCGCATCGCCCGCAGGCACTGCCGTCGCGTCGGCGCACGCGAGAATGAACGAGCCAAGCCGTCGCAGTTCTGCTTTCAACAAGCCGCTCGCCTTCCCCACCGAGTTCGCGCCCATTGAATTCGAGCAAACAATCTCCGCGAGCTTATCGGTGGCGTGCGCGGGCGTCGGCTGCGTTGGGCGCATCTCGTACAACGCGACGCGTACGCCACGCTCTGCCGCTTGCCACGCCGCCTCGCTGCCCGCGAGTCCGCCGCCGATCACAATCAAGTCGTGCGTCATGGTTGAAAGTATAGCGAAAAAAGTAGAAAGTGAACAGTGAACAGTGAACGGTGAACAGTGAACGGTAATTTGTGCTATACTTAGTGCCACGCACGGAGGTTGCTATGACCAACGCCCAGTCTATCAAAGTCTTCATCAGCTACAGCCACGACCCGCCCACACACGACGCGCGTGTGTTGGCGCTCGCAGACCGCTTGCGCGCCGATGGCATCGAAGCGATGATTGACCAATACATCATGAATCCACCCGAAGGCTTTCCACTGTGGATGACGAAGCAGGTGCGCGATGCGAATTTCGTGCTGATGGTTTGCACGCAGACCTATTTGCAGCGCGTGATGAACGAGCAACCCAAAGGCACGGGCACGGGTGTGCGCTTCGAGGCGACGTTGACGTTGAATGAATTGAACGAACTCAGCGCCGTCAACGACAAGTTCATCCCCGTGTTGTTCGACGCGGATGACGCACAGTACATTCCGCTGCCGTTCAACGGTGTGATGTATTACGTCCTCGACCGCGATTACGACAACCTCTACCGTCGCCTGACCAATCAGCCCGCGATTCCCCAGCCGCCGCTCGGCGCACGCCGCACCCTGCCCCCCACGCGCCCCCTCAAACCTTCACCCGCCAATCTCCACCCTCCACCCTCCACCTACATCTTACGCGGCATCGAAGACAAGGTGCGCGACCAACTATTGTCAGATAACGGCGTCGCC
>CAZDYP010000300.1:0-2507 GCA_964509505.1 uncultured Anaerolineae bacterium
GGCGTTGCTTGATGGGATGGATGGCGTGCAAGTAGCCGACCGCTGCATCTTCCGCTGCTTGTCGCACGACGCACGTGTTCAGCACAAGCACATCGGCAGACTGCTCATCCTCACTGGCGCGATACCCCAATTTTTCCAATTCAATTGCCACACGCTGCGAGTCTGCCGTGTTCATTTGGCAGCCCCAGGTGCGGATATGATAGGTCTTTCTTGCCATAACTTTTTATTTCTCGCGCAAGAGCCTAAGAAATTCTTCCTGAGTTAGTCCTGCTTCTTTGATAATGTCTAAGAAAGTGTTTTGAAATTCAGACCCTAAAGGTTTTTCTGGCGAAGCGGGTTCACCAGTTGCGCAGAAAGCCTGCGTGAAATGCTTTGTTGCTTGCCAGCGAAACCTTTAGGGGCTCTGTGAACCCAGCTCATTTGAGCGTGTTGATGACTTCGCTAGCCGTACGTGCAGGGATGCGTTTGCTCATTAGGCAACAGTCATTCGGAGTTTAACATGCACAAGCGGTTTGGGTGTGGGAATGGGCAGCCCATCTTCCCGAGCCACTGCTTCCATCGGCCCAAATTCGACATCGTAATAGCCGCCGCTTACTTCGACTAGCCCCTGAATGATGTGTTTCCTTTTAGTCATCATTCACCTCGTATCCTAAACTATATGTGTGCCTTAGTTGTCTGTCAATTTTTTCGGCGCAGGTACGGTCATGGGTTGCGCCATCATACATCCCCCGTCGCCACAGGCAAACCCGGCGTATTGCACCAACCGCTCCACGAGTTCGGGAATAAGCGCGCGGGCGGCAAGCCCGCGACCGCCATCGCCAACAAGTTGTGACACGCCGACACACCCGACCCACACGACATCACCACCTCGCGTCCCTCGCTCTGTGCGCGTTTGACGATGGGCTCGAAGCGCGCACGCAACAGGTCGGCAGGCAACAACGTGCCTGCTGGCGTGAGGTTGCCTTGATATGGCACGTTGAGCGCCGTTGGAATGTGGCCCGCGACGGGGTCAATGGTTTCGCCTTCGCCGCGAAAGCGATTCGCCGCCCGCGCATCCACGATCAAATACATTGGGGCTTGTGGGTTGGCGACTTGGGATTTGATTTCGTCCATCGTCGCCACCCATTCGTTGCGGAATTGTCCGGGGTACGGCGGCAACGTGCGCTTGGGTTGTGTGTCGCCCGATTCCATTGCGCCTTCGACCGCTTGCCATTCTTGGATGCCGCCATCTAACACCGCCGCCGCGTTGTGTCCAACGACGCGCAGCATCCACCACAAACGCGATGCCGCCATGCCGCCTTGATCGTCATACGCGATCACTTGCGTGGTTGGCGCGATGCCCCATGCGCCTAACCGCTGTAGCCACACGTCGGGCGCGGGCAAGGGATGACGACCACTGTGACCGCTCGGTGTCAGCGTGATCGGCGCAGACAAATCGCTGTCGAGGTGCGCGAACAACGCGCCTGGGATGTGCGCTTGCCGATACAGCTCACGTCCTAAGTGAGGCTGGTCGAGACGATGACGACAATCCACGACGACGACATCATTCTCGGTTGCCAACAATGTTTTCAATTGTTCCGCATCAATCAAGGTTGTGTAAGTCATATCATTTTCTCCAGAGGATCAGTGCAACGATTATAGCCGATTTCGTGACATGCCTGTAACACCATGCTATACTCAGCGCATCTTCACACGGAGGCAACCCATGTCTAGTCCGAATGACCAATTACTCTTGCAAGTCGCAGAACTGCTGCAACAAAAGCGCAAGGTGGAGGCGGTGACGTTGTATCGTGAAACGAAAAAGGTGAGCGCGTTCGAGGCGCAAGTTGTCATAGATACGATTGAGCATGAGCTCCAGAAGCAAGCGCCGAAGCAAGACAATGCAATGGTCACGCAAATCAAAGACCTGTTGCGACAGAAGCGCAAAATTGAAGCGGTGAAAATTTACCGCGAAGCGACGGGGTTGGGGTTGAAGGAGTCAAAAGACTTTGTGGATGCGGTTGAGCGCGGCGAGTCGCCCATGCCGCATGCCACCACGCTCTCCAAGTCATCGTCTGGTGGCTCGCTAGTGGATCAAGTTCGAGAGGCGTTGCGACGCGGCAACAAAATCGAGGCAGTAAAAATCTACAAGGACGCGACGGGGTTGGGGTTGAAGGAGTCGAAAGATTTTGTGGATGCGTTGGAACGCGGCGAAATGCCGACGATGGCTGCCATGCCGATACCCACCTTCAACGGCGCCCCATCCGATTGGATGGCGCAAGTCAAAGCGCAACTCCGCAAGGGCAACAAAATCGAAGCCATCAAAATTTATCGTGAGGCAACGGGCTTGGGTTTGAAAGAAGCGAAAGAGGCCGTTGAGGCGCTGGAGCGTAGCCAAGAATGATGCGCCGGTTGATGGTCATGGCGATTGGGTTAGGTGTATTGTTAGCGCTGCCCTGGCTGTTGTCAGCTTCAAGGCAGGCGGACCTCGTCATTTATGACGACAGCACAACATGGGATGATTGGTC
>CAZDYP010000301.1:0-2467 GCA_964509505.1 uncultured Anaerolineae bacterium
CTCCGCGAGAATTACATCCACCCGCCACGTAAACATGCCTGTATTCCATGAGAAGTTGCCCGTTTCGATCATGTGACGCGCGGTAACGACGTTGGGCTTCTCGGTGAAACGTGCGATGCGATATACCGCATGGTCATTGGCGACGGGCAACGCTTCGCCACGCTCAATGTAACCATAACCCGTTTCAGGATAGGTAGGCGTAGCGCCCAACGTGACGAGCAAGCGACGCTGCGCAACTTCGTAGCTCGCGCGCAGCGCTTCACGGAACAAATCTTCGTAGGGAATGAAATGATCGGCATGCAAGCTCGCCATCACCGCCTCCGGGTCGCGTCGTTGCAAATAGGCGGCGGCCAGCGCGACGCATGGAGCCGTGCCGCGCCCCAGCGGTTCGCTGAACAGATTCTCTGTGGGCAAGTTGGGCAATTGCTTGCGCGTTTCAGCTGCGTGCTGCGCGCCCGTCATAATGCAGATGCGTTCGATGGGGATAAGCGGCAACAACCGATTCACCGTTTGCTGAATCATTGTTTGGTCGCTGACCAAATCGAGCAATTGTTTCGGGCGATGGGCGCGGCTGCGAGGCCACAAGCGTGTGCCGCTGCCGCCTGCGAGTATGACGGCGTAAAGGTTTTCCATAAAAAGTATCCAGTATTCAGTAGCCAGTAGTCCGATTGAAAATCCTCAATCTGGTTATTGGCTACTGGTTACTGACATCGGATATAGCTCATGCCGCCTACATGCCGCGCCATACCTTTCAATTCCATCACCGTTAATGTCGCGGAGAGGGTAGGGATGGGCATGGTCAGCATGCGGCTAAGTTCGTCAATGTGTAGTGGTTCGTGCGTGAGCGCGCTCAACACCACGTGTTCTGTGTCGTCGGCAGGAATTTCTTCGCGCACTTGCGCTTGTTGCGTGACGAGTTTGAGGTTGAGCTCGTCCAACACCTCTTCAACGCAAGTGATAAGCTTCGCGCCTGTTTGAATGAGGCGATTCGTGCCGCGGCTACCCTTGCTATAAATGTTGCCCGGCACCGCGAACACCTCGCGGCCTTGTTCCAACGCAAAATCCGCCGTGATGAGCGCGCCCGATTTGTCGCCTGCTTCGACCACGATGACGCCAAGACTCAAGCCGCTGATGAGGCGATTGCGCGGCGGGAAATTCGCAGGTTCGGGTGTTGTGCCTAAGGGCAAGTCGCTGATCAGCGCGCCGTTGGTCACGAGTTGTGCGTTGATGCGCCGTCCTTCAGACGGGTAGATGATGTCCACACCGCAACCCAAGACAGCAATGGTGCGCCCACCCGCAACGAGCGCTGCTTCGTGCGCGCTGAGGTCAATGCCGCGCGCAAGTCCGCTGACGACAGTGACTTGATTGTGTGCGAGTCCCGTTGCCAATTGCCGCGCAACCTCCTTGCCGTAGGTCGTCGCTTGTCGCGTGCCGACAATGGCGACAGCAAACTCGTCGGTGGCTTTCAATTCACCACGCACGTACAACACAGGCGGCGGGTCGTCAATCTCTTTGAGCCGTATTGGATAAGCGTCGTCGTCCCATGTGATGAGCCGCACCCCTGACTGTTCCAACTTTTTCAGCGCTTTGTCGAGGTCAAGCGTTTTGCGCGCATCGAGCAAATTGTTGATGGCCCGTTTGTCGAGCCCGACCTGCTCTAGTTCGTGCGCGCTCGCCTGCCAAGCCGTTTGCAAGTCGCCAAAATGATCGAGCAGTGCGCGTGTCTTGACGGGGCCAATGCCGCGCGCCAAGTTGAAAGCGAGCCAATAGCGAGTCTCAGTCACAGTGGGCAGAATAACACGAAGATTGTGCGACTGTCAATTAGTCGTTAGTCGCCAGGCGCTAGGCGCTAGCGCCTAGCGCCTAACGCAAACCTTCCATCAGCTCAACCACTATCTTTCCCTCCTCGACCTCAATGCGCTGGATGACATGCGGGATGGCGGGCAACAAAAGTTCTTTGCCCTCACTATCAGTCACCACATAGACATCGTTCGCGCCCGTGCGTAGAATTTCGGTGACGTTGCCGAGCGCTTCACCGTCTGTGGTCTCGACGCGCAAGCCGATGATTTGATACAAAAAGTATTTGCCGGTGGGCAGTGGCGCCGCCTCGCCGAGTGCGACCTCAATGGCTTGACGCCCTAAGGCTTGCGCGCGCTCGGGTGTGTCTATACCTTTGAGCTTGACGAGCGCTAGTTCGTTATGCAAGCGTCCCTGTTCGACTTCCCATTCCTCTGCGCCAATGAAAACGCGCTTCAAGGTCTTGAAGCGCTCTGGAAAATCTGTCTCGATTTGCACTTTGAGTTCGCCGTGCACACCGAACACGCCGACGATTTGCCCAATGATGAGGCGTTCTGGTTTTTGCATGGAGGGGAGTCAACGAGTGAAGCGCTTCATTCAATGTCGAGCGTCACACGCTTGCCTTGGCGAATCGCGGCGACGCGCAAGAGGGTGCGCATGGCGTTGGCGA
>CAZDYP010000302.1:0-2413 GCA_964509505.1 uncultured Anaerolineae bacterium
AGGGTTCAAATTCGCGCACGGTGCGCGTGTAGGTGTCGAATAAGCGAAGTTTCATTTCCTCTAATTTCCCCTGATTTCCATTGGCTAAACCTTTTTCAACTGTGTCAACCGCTCCCCCGCCGCAATCAACGTCTCGTCCTTCTTCGGAAAACAGAAGCGCACTTGCGTGCGTCCGAGTTCGGGTGGCATATAGAAGCTGCTGCCCGGCACGCTCGCCACGCCGATGTCTTTCACCAGATAATGCGCGAACTCGACATCGTGATTGTAGCCAAACGTCGTGAAATCGCACATCACGTAATACGCACCCTCGACGGGATTGAATTGGAAGCCCGCATCACTCAACGCGCGCAAACACAAATCGCGTCGCCGTGTGTAGTCCACGATGAGCTGGTCGTAATACGACTGTGGCAATTGGAGCGCGACGGCGACGGCTTCTTGCAGTGGATGAGGCGCACCCACCGTCAGAAAATCATGCACCTTGCGAATCGCTTTGCTGATGTCTTCGGGCGCGACGCACCAACCCACACGCCACCCTGTCACCGAATACGTTTTCGAGGCGCCGTTGATCGTGATGGTGCGCTCAAACATGCCGGGCAAGGTTGCCAGCGAAATGTGCTTGCGCCCATCGTAGAGGATATGCTCGTAAATCTCGTCGGTGAACGCCAGCGCGTCATACTCGATGCACAAGTCGGCCACGAGCTGCAACTCCTCGCGCGTGAAGACGCGTCCCGTCGGATTGTTCGGATTGTTCAAGATGATGGCGCGCGCGCCTTGCTTGAACGCGGCGCGCAGTTCGTCGGGATCCCATGTAAACGTGGGCGGATGCAAACTCACGAAGATGGGCTCTGCGCCGGAGATTTGTCCGTCGGGCCAGTAGTTCTCATAGAATGGCTGCAAGACGATGAACTTGTCGCCGGGGTTCAGCGTCGCCAACAGCGCGGAGATCATCGCTTCGGTTGCGCCACACGTCACGGTGAAATGCTTATCAGGGTCGAGCTCCATGCCATTGAACCAGCGATACTTCTCAGCAAGGTTACGGCGAATATTCACCGTGCCCCATGTGATGGCATATTGATTGAGGTCGTCGTGGATGGCTTTGACCGCCGCCTCTTTGATTTCTGCGGGCGCGGGAAAATCGGGAAAGCCTTGCGATAGGTTGATACCGCCATACAAACTGTTGAGCCGCGTCATTTCACGAATCACCGACTCGGTGAAATTCTGCGCGCGGTTGGCGACGCGGCTGCCGGGTGTCGTCATAATTGTCTTCCTTCAATGTCAGAAGTCATTAGTGTTCAGTATTCGGTATCCAATTACTAAATCCTGCTGAACACTGTTCACTGCTCACTTCAGTTTCGCCTTCAACGCGTCAATCTCTTTCTCCAACGTCAAACGTTGCTCGCGCATCTGTTTGAGGCGTTGGGCGCGGTCACGAAACTCCGCGCGCGAGATCACGTCAATCTGACGCGCCAGCTTGCGGAGTTGTTCCTCTTTCTCCGCAAGTTCCGCGCGCATTTCCTCAATGGATGGTGGTGTGTTCTCGGTACTCATATCACTCTCGCTACGAGTAATCAGCGATTAGCAATTAGTGATTAGTAATTGGCGCTTATGCTGCAACTCAAATATCCCCAATGACTAATCACAGCTCTACTGACTTTGGTGTGGAACTTAGGTAGAAGCGTCCTAATTACTAATCACTAATTACTATGTCAGTTTCAATTGTTTGAATCCCTCTGCATACTTCATGCCATGCGGCTCACCCACTTTCGCATGGCGCTCCATCATGCGCTTGGCTAACCCATCAATGTCTTTGATTTGACTCTTATGCTGACGCAGGGACTCAATCTTCACCTCGACGGTATCGCTGATATCCACGAAAAAGTCAGCATCGGGATTGCCCGTCAACAACACCTGCTTGACCTGATGCGGTTCGTAGCCCTGCGCCAACAATTCAGGGAAGTAGAGCCGATTGTTCGCGGCCGGGAAAATCGCATCGAGCGTTGCGTTGCCCGTCATGCGATGGTCGTTGTGATTGATGCGCCCCATGAAGTAGCGCACGTTGGGGTCGTGGGTGATGACGACATCGGGCTTCCACTTGCGAACCTCGCGGCAGATGTCGCGCCGCACGACTTGATTGTTTTCGAGCTCGCCGTCACGATGCGTCAAGAACGTCACTTGCTTCACGCCGAGCACCTCCGCCGCCGCGCGTTGCTCGACTTGTCGCAATGGCACCAGCCGCTCCCACGTCATTGTCAGATCATCGCTGCCCTTGCTGCCATCGGTCACAATCACATAAGCGACCTCTTTGCCTTCGCGCGCCCACTTCGCCGATGTGCCGCCCGCGCCAAACTCGGGGTCGTCGGGATGCGCCATCACCACCAACACGCGCTTGATTTCGTCTTTGGGTTGTTCGCCG
>CAZDYP010000303.1:0-2289 GCA_964509505.1 uncultured Anaerolineae bacterium
CGCCACCACCCTACTTCACCCACTGCCGCAATGTTCAACGCCTCCTGCACCAATTGTTTGCGCTCGGCAAGGTCTTGAACGAGATCTAATTTGAGTCCCAAGGCGCTCACAAGCGCTTTGCTCGGCGGCAGCGCGCGTAAGATAGCAAGGCTTTCCTCTAACAAAGCGGCGATTCTTGCTTTATGCCCCCAACTACTGAGACACCAGCCCTCCTCCAGCAAACAGATCGCATACGCTTTTAAGCGCGCGCTTTCAGGTGGCAGCGTGCTGGTACGCAGCATATTAGCAGACCAGCGGAATAGTTCAGCCCCTTCGTGATCGAGCGCCTGCAAGATGAAATAAGATGAAAATCCATCATACGACTGGGCGATTTCCTCAAAGTGTCCATGCTCTACTGCCCAACGCCATGCCGCACGCGCGTTTGTAAATTCAAGTTTTATGCCGCGCAGCGCTTCTTTTTGCTTGCCCTCGCGCGCAAACATGCGCTCATACTGCGCCAAAAACGCCATGTAAGAGCTACAGTGGCGGTCATGCGCCGCGTGCGCCTCCTCTGACGACTTATTGAGGTGTTCAGCGGCGTATTGGCGCAATAGGGGATGCAGTTCGTAGCGTCCACTCTCGGCGTCGCGCCGAATGAGCGATTTGTTCATCAAATTCATCAGCCCGCGCAAACTGGCATCAGCAGCAGCCTGTGCTGCTTCGCGCGTAAAGTCCCCTTGAAACACCGACAGCTTGGCGAACAACGCGCGTTCCTCGTCACGCAGTAAGTTCCATGAATAGTCAAACACGGCGCGCAAGCTGCGATGGCGTTCGGGCACATCGCGCGTTTCGCCCTCCAAAAAGTCAAGGTTCTGGCTGATTTCGCGCGCGATTTCGGGCAGCGACAACATTTCGACCCACGCCGCCGCCAACACAATCCCCAACGGCGTACCATCGACCATACGGCAGATACGCGCGACATAGCGCAGGTCGTCCACTTCAAGCTGAAAATCGGGACGCAAACGCCGCGCGCTTTGCATAAACAGCTTGACCGCGCTGTATTCGAGCGCGTCCTGCGGCGTCTCCCATTCGGGGAAATCCATGCCGCTGAGTGTAAAGACGGTTTCGCCGTTGAGGTTGAGGCGTTCGCGCGAGGTCACAAGCACCTTGACATGCGGCGCGGCGTGCAGCATATCACTGACGAGGCTCACGCCTGCCAGCAAATGCTCGTAGTTGTCCATCAACAGCAGCAGATGCTTTTCACGTAAGAAGTCCACAATTTGGTGTTTGGGTTCGCGTCCATCTTGAACGAATTGATACGCGACGGCTTCAGCGATTGCCTGTGGAATACCACTTGCCTCACTCAATGGCGCGAGATCGACGAAGAACACGCCATCTGAGAATTCTTGTGGAGGCAAGGCATGTCTTGCCCCTGCGAGGTGTTGTTCTGCCGCCTCCAACGCCAAGCGCGTCTTGCCCATCCCGCCCGATGCGGCAATCGTGATCAAGTGTGTCTTGGGATCATGAAGCAGTTTCGTTAAGGCTTCCAGTTCATGTTCGCGCCCGACGAACGGTGTCGTTTGGGCGGGCAGATTGTGTTTTAGCTGTGTGGGGTCAGTAGGGGTCGGTGTTGGTAGGTTGATGCGCTGGATGGGTTGCAGAGGGGTATCGCGCTGCTGAATCACCGCCTCTAACGCCGCCGCCACCAAGCGCGCGCTGGAAATCCGCTGATCACGGCTTTTCTCCAACATGCGGTAGATCAAGTCCACAAGGGCGACGGGCGCATCAGGGCGCAGCGCCTCAAGGTCAGGCGTAGGCTGCACAAGGATATTGGTCAAAATGCCCGTCACATTTTCGCTGTAGAACGGGCGTCGCCCTGTCAGCATCTCAAACAGCATCACGCCAAACGCCCACAAATCCGCGCGCGCGTCTACAGGGTCGCCATTCAGCGCTTCGGGACACAGATAATCAAGCGTACCGATTGCCACGCCTGTTTCCGTCATCGGCTTTTCACTGCTGATATGGGCGATGCCAAAATCTGTGAGGCGCGGCGTGCCGTCATGCGCAAGCAGCACGTTGGCGGGCTTCAGGTCACGATGAATAATTTTGAGGTGGTGCGCGCGTGACAAAGCATCGGCAAGTTCTAGTGCGATTTCTAAAGTGCGCTTTACAGGCAGTTGAGGCGTGGCTTTCAACCCATCGTACAGCGAGCCGCCGTCGCAATATTCCATGACGAGATAGTGTTCGTCGTCGTGTTCCAACGCCGCCAAGACTTTGACGATGTTTGGGTGGTTCAATTGGCGCAGCGCC
>CAZDYP010000304.1:0-2282 GCA_964509505.1 uncultured Anaerolineae bacterium
TGGCGTGGGGACGTGGCACGAAGTACTCGGCTTGCAACTCTTCGCCGCTGCTGGGTGTGTAGTCCATGCGGAAGTGTGGCAGGCGTTCATGCCAAGCTCCGCGCACGCCCATCTGCTCGGTGCAATGGAGGGGCGAGAGCTCTACAATGGGATGCAGAGGGCGCGTGGCAAGCGTTGCCCCAAACAATTCTGGTTTCAATTCAAAAGCAGCATCATCCGTGACGCGGCTTTTCAACCAGACTTGGTTGAACTTGGACTCGCGCCAATCGGTGAACAGACTGACGCTGTATGCGCTTGACGTGATGGCATCGAAATGCTCTGCCAGTTGAGCCAGCGGCAAGTTTTCATAGATGGCCTGTCGCATATCAAACGTCGGCAGCACAGCGAGCATTAGTTTGGTTACGACGCCAAGCCCACCCAACCCGACGACCATGCCATCAAACTGCGCGCCGTGTTGGGCGCGGGACAAACTGACCACCTCGCCATTAGCCTTGACCAACTCCAACGCAACGACAGCCGTAGCCAAGTTGCCGTTGCGGTCGCCTGAACCATGCGTCGCAGTGGCGCACGCACCGGCCACAGAAATGTGCGGCAACGAAGCGAGGTTATGTAGCGCGTAGCCTTCGCGGTGAAGGTAACGGCAGAGCTGACCATAGCGGATGCCCGCCTCGACGGTCACAGTATGCTGTACGCGGTCTAAAGCCACGACCTGCGCGAAATGTTCGAGCGAGATGAGGTCGCCCGTTGTGTCTGCAACGTCGTTGAACGAATGGCGCGTGCCAAGCGCCTTGACCGAGTGACTACGAGCGACCAACGCTTGTAATTGCTCAATCGTTTGTGGGCGCTGCAAACGGGCGGCGCGATAGCTGTGATTGCCAGCCCAATTGCTTTGCGGCTCAAGCATCGTCATGCTCCGGTCTAGTTTGATCGGTGTGATACGCTCTCGCCAACGAATGTGATGGCGCGTGGCGCAGCGCTGGGGCGCGGTCTGCGCCGCCTTCATGCGTCAACCCAAGGTCATGGCAGCACATAGCAAGGTCTTGAACGTGGTGATTCGCGCTGCATCGGCGCAAGATGTTACATGACCTAACGAGATACTGCAACTTGGCATTGGCGCATTGACGTTTGCGAAGTCAACGGCTACAATCGCGCCGCTCATCCGAAAAATTCGCCCAGGCGCAGAAACAGTCCTACCGCGAAGAAACGAGGCGCGCGAAGAAAAAACAAAGACGGTTAGCGCGCTTCGCCTCTTCACGGCGGTTGAGGTAGCAGGCAACGCACTTTTTTGACATGAGCGAAAAAATTTTTTAGGAGGCTCGCAGAATGACCCACTCGATTTACGACATTCGCTCTGCTGCTGCTGGTCCACAAGGCGCATTGCCCATCACCGCCGAAGAGTTGCGCGACGCGCCGAGCGGCGATTTGTTTGGCTTGACACAAAACGTCGGCATGGGTTGGGACCCAACTGAGCTGCGACGCACACCAGCGCTCATCCTCAGCACGCTCGGCGGCATGCGCGCCCCTGATGGCACGCCCATTGCCTTGGGCTATCACAGCGGTCATTGGGAAGTTGGTTTGCAGATGCAGGCCGCTGCCGAAACCTTGCGCAACTTGGGCGCGCTGCCCTTCGCAGGTTACTGCACCGACCCCTGCGATGGTCGCTCACAAGGCACAGATGGCATGCTCGACAGTCTGCCCTATCGCAACGATGCAGCGTTGGTATTGCGTCGCCTCATTCGCTCATTGCCCACACGGCGCGCGGTCATTGGCATTGCCACATGCGACAAGGGCTTGCCCGCGATGTTGATGGCGTTGGCAGGCACGCCCGATTTGCCGTGCATTCTCGTGCCAGGCGGCGTGATGTTGCCGCCCACCGACGGCGAAGATGCGGGCAAAGTGCAAACGATTGGCGCGCGATTCGCGCAAGGCGAGCTCACGTTGGAGCAAGCAGCGGAACTCGGCTGCCGCGCGTGCGCCTCGCCCGGTGGCGGCTGCCAATTTCTTGGCACGGCGGCGACGGCGCAAGTGGTCGCAGAAGCGCTCGGCTTGTCACTGCCTCATGCGGCGCTCGCGCCATCGGGACAAGCAGTGTGGCTAGATATTGCGCGACAATCGGCGCGCGCCGCATGGCAATTGCACCAAGCGCGTATCACCACGCGTGACATCCTGACGTCCGATGCCATTCACAACGCGAGGGCGGTTCATGCCGCGTTTGGCGGCTCGACAAATTTGATGGTACACATTCCCGCGAGTGCCCAAGCGGCTAGGGTGCCGCGCCCGCC
>CAZDYP010000305.1:0-2250 GCA_964509505.1 uncultured Anaerolineae bacterium
ACGCGCACATTCGGGCCTAGCTCCATGATGTGCGGATGGATTCTGCTTTCACAGCGCGTGAACACATCTACTTTATGACCACGCTCGCCAAGCGTGCGCGACAAATCGCGTACATAGACGTTCATGCCGCCCGTGTGCTTGCCGCCGAGTGTGGCGAGCGGGCAAGTATGAACGCTCAACATGGCGATACGCTTCAAATTGGTATGTGACTGATAGTCCATAGAAAGATAGTCTGTAACTCCATCTAATGCGGTCATGTCTAAACGGATTCCTCTCGCCACTCGCTTCGAGCAATGGGTGCGCGAGCTGCCTCAGGCGAGCGGCTTATCGCAAGATGCGCTGGCTGATTTGAGCAGACTTGACCGTACTCGTGCATGTTCAGAAATCGTGCGCGATGCACCCTCTTGAGGCGGCGGCGTTCTCTAACGCCGCCGGCGCGCCAGCGCGCGCGCGCTCCGCAGGGGCGCTTTTTCTTGACATGAGCGACCGTACTTAACGTGAGTTCGGGATAAGCCACAGCGAAGGCAATGCGCGCGCACCGCCGCGCCCAGCCGACTTCCGTCGGCTGGAACTGAACCCGCGCCGGCGGGTTTCGCAGTGAGCAGGCGCGATTTTCAATCGCCCGCAACCTTATCCCGCATTGACGTTACTTATATCAGCGACATCGAACGCGGCTTGCGCAATGTCTCGCTGAAAAGCATTAAAGTCTTGACAGAATCACTCGGCGTTTCACTCTCCGAGTTGTTCAAGGGCTTGTGAAGAGGCATGGGTATTGGAAACCTCGCAGGTCTCACGGATCTATCCCAAGAACTCCATTACTTCGCGATTGAATCGTTCTGCGGCTTCGGTGGGTGGCAGGTGTCCTACGCCCGGATATGTTGAGAGTTTCGCGCCCGGAATGTGTGCGGCGAGGAACTGCCCATTCGGATATGGCACGAGCGGGTCGTAGTCGCCGTGAATGACGAGCGTCGGCGCTGTGATTTGATGGAGACGGCTCGCGGTGCCTACGCCCATGTGTCCCATCGCCGCGCCCAATTGTCTCTGATAGGATTCGAGCGACATCGGTTTCGCCAGCGCATTTTGGATGACGCGCTGTAGGTCTTCTGGGTGAGCCTCCATATAGCCCTTGCCCGTGATCGCTGTGAAGGTGCGCGTCACCCGCGTTGGCACATCTTCGGCGTCGTTCCGCATTAACAAGCCCATAATCTCTGGCGCTGCGCTTACGTGTGCGGGGCTGCCCGCCGAGGTTGCCACCAACACCAACTGCTTGACGAGTGCGGGATAGTTGATGGCGAGTTCTTGCGAGATGAAACCGCCCATCGAAATACCTACCACGTGAGTCGGTCCGAGGTTCAAATTTTTGATGACGCCTGCCGCGTCGTTAGCCATATCTGCAATCGTGTATGGTCCCGTGCCGAGCGCACTGTCGCCTGCGTCGCGGTTGTCCATGTTGATGACGCGATATTTTTTTGAGAATGGCTCGATTTGCTTGTCCCAGCCAAGCCGTGTGCCGCCCAAACCTGCGATGAGCAATAACGGCTGGCCTGTGCCATATTCATCGTAGTAAACGGTGTGTGAACCCACTTGAGTTGTTGGCATGAATTTCTCCTGAAGTAGATTGGGTGAAATGTCAAGGTGTCGTATGCCATAGTGTCAAGCGCCGCGCCCCCCGTTACACGGCGCTTGACACCTTGACCGCGTGACACTTCGCTTATGCTAGATACCCAAGCTCCCGCAACCGCTCTTGCACCATGGCTTCTTCTTCTTCGGTATAGACTCTGTCATTTTTGCCATTGGGTGGCAACCCAGCGGTCGTCAATGCCTCACCGTGCGCAGCGAGGAACTCGTCGGTGAAAACTTCGCGCAGCACGCGCCCCTCCATTGCGGGCAACGGCACGCCGAGCGCGTAGAGAATCGTCGGCGCGAGGTCGAGGATGCGCGCGCCTTCGAGGTGGGCGTCTGCGCGCACGTTGGGCCCGTGCATGACGAAGATGCCATTCATGCGATGATAGCCCGTCATGCCGAAGATGCGTCCTGTGACGCGATTGCTGCCGAAGTCGGTCGTGCCGAATGACACGTATTCAAGATTTTTTGAGAGTGCGGTGAGGTCGGGCGCATCGTCGTAATGCGCGCCCGCATAGATCTCGTCTTTGCGTACAACGCGCTCGATGAACGGTTGTCCTGTCAACGGGTCACGATACGCCAACAAGCCGCGCGTCAGCTCGTCGCATAGCGCGTCGGCGTCGCGCG
>CAZDYP010000306.1:0-2076 GCA_964509505.1 uncultured Anaerolineae bacterium
CGCACACCATCAAGAAAACGTATTGGGCATTGGTGCAAGGCGCATTGCAGAACGAGCGCGGTCTGATCGAAGCGAGCATCGGGCGCCATCGCACACGCCCGACCCAGATGGCGATTGCGGGCCGCGCCGAGCGCGCCGCACGCACGACATTCATCGCGCTAGAACGCTTCACCCATTGCACACTGGTCGAAGCGCAGCCCATCACGGGACGCACGCATCAAATTCGTCTGCACTTCGCCGCGCTTGGTCATCCCATCATCGGCGACGCCACATACAATCCGCGCGGCGAGAGGTTGGGACTGACACGCCAATTTTTACATGCCAAACGCTTGCAACTCGTCCTGCCGACGAGCGGGCAAGCGCGCGAATTTATAGCGGAACTGCCTGCTGACTTGCAACATGTCTTGATCAACTTACGACGCATGTCTTAATTGCTATCCCATCGAGGGACTTATGACTTCTCCACTCAGCAACCCCTTGCGCTTCATCCAACAAGAAAACTCGCGTTTGAAAAACGAAAACGACGAACTCAAAACACAAATGGGCTTGATGCAAGATTACCTGAGCTCAATGAAAGAGCTGCATCAAATTTGCCTCAAGCTGCGCAGCGAAAAAGGCTTGCTTAACTATTTGGGACAAGTGATGGAGGTGGCGCTGCGCGTGACGAACGCCGCCGATGGTTCATTGCTGCTCATTGACAGCGACACGCAAGAGCTCGTCTTCGTGCAAGTGCGCGGCACCCAACAAGCGACGCTGCCCCAGTTTCGCTTGAAGCATGGCGAAGGCATTGCGGGTTGGGTCGCCGCCAACCGTGAACCCCAGATTGTCAACGATCCCTATCACAACGAACATTTCCAGCGCCGCGTGGACGAGAGCTTCAAATTCGTCACGCACAACCTCGTGGCAGTACCAATCATCGGGTTTCGCGGCGTGCTGGGCGTCATGGAAGTTCTGAACAAAGCAGGCGAAAGCGGCTTCACCCCGTTTGATTTGGACATGCTCGTCGTGCTGGCGAACAGCGCCGCGCACGCCATCGAACGGCTGGAACGCTAACCGCAGCGCTCACTGTCCACTGATAACTAATCACTGAACCCTGCCCACTGAATTACTGATTGCTAACTAACGACGAGGAGCATGGATGCGAAACATCACCGTGGCCGTCGCGCAGATGCGGCCCAAGTTGAACAGCTTACCAGATAACCTTGATCGCATGTCACAAATGATTGCCGACATCTGCAAGGGACAAAAAGTGGACTTGATCGTGTTCCCCGAATTGGCAACGAGCGGCTACGAATGTGGCGTAAAATTCACTGACCTCGCGCAGACGGTGCCCGGTCATGTGGTAAACGTTATCGCGCAACAAGCCTCGCGCTTCAACACGCATATTGTCTTTGGTATGCCGACAAAAGCAAAAGTCGAAACCATCATCTACGACGGCGCGGTGATGATCGGACCCGACGGCGAAGTGTTAGGCGATTATCACAAGGTGCATTTGCGCGGCGCCGAGCGCATGGTCTTTCGACAAGGCTTTCGCTATCCTGTGTTCGAGACATATTTCGGCATGGTCGGCGTGTTGATCGGTTGGGACATCGCCTTCCCCGAAGCCGCGCGCAGCCTCGCGCTCGACGGCGTGGACTTGCTCGCGGTGTGCGCGAACTGGGAAGAGCCTAACCAAGACGAATGGCACGCTTATTTAATGTCGCGCGCGTTCGAGAACTCGTTGTTTGTCGTGGCAGCGAATCGCGTGGGCAACGAGCCATCGTTCAAGTTCTTCGGCGAAAGCGCCATCATCGGTCCGCGCGGCGAGGTCTTCGCGTCGGTGGACGAAGGCACAGAGGGTTATGGGCTGGCGAAGATTGACCTTGACCAAGTGAAGCAGATGCGCGAAGAATATCAGCTGCTGCAATATCGGCAACCATTGACGTATCGAAATGTCGTGCGGAAATACTAACCCTGCACGCTCATGTCCAGACAGCGTGCGCGACGCGGCGGCGGTCTCTACTGCCGCCCTCTCTCTCTCTCCCGAATTGGTTAGCTTTCGTGACTTAGTACCTGAAATCACCGAGACGACTTACC
>CAZDYP010000307.1:0-1900 GCA_964509505.1 uncultured Anaerolineae bacterium
ACAAGCGACCCTACACAGGTTTTGCGATGGCATAACAGACAAGGGCGTTCAGTTAATTGAACGCCCTTGCGGCTTTCGTTTGTTTCCCCCAATTCGGTGTCATCGCTACTGCGGCGGCTTATCCAACGCCGGCAGCGTCGCCATAAAGTCCTGCATGAAGCGCGGTGTGTAGTCGGCGATGAGCGACTCGACGCGCGCCGCATCGGGCGACTGCACGATCAGCCCCGCGTGATAGGGACGCTGCATACGCCACACGACTTCGGGCGCAGCATACGCCGACAGGTCAGGCGACTCTTGTTTGGCAAGGCAAATGAGGATGCCTGCGTAATCGTCGCGCGGTTGGGTTAGCTGATACGTTTCGCCGCGCACATTAGCTATCTCAATCTTCGCCCATTCGCTCCACAGATTCAACCCCGTCGCAAACTCAATCAACTCCGAGATGTTCGCGCCGCCCACCCGCGCCGCTGCTTCAAGGAAGTAGAGCCGTCCATTGGCGTGCGCCTTGATGAACTCGACATGATTCGCGCCACGCACCATGCCTAAGGCTTTGATCGTCTCACGATTGATGGCAAGCAGCGCTTGGGTTTCGGGCGCGTCGTGGCGCATCGTGCGCGTCGTGAAGATGCCGCCACCATGCGAGACCGTCAGCGGCGGTTGTCCATATTGATGTGCGATGGAGAAAATAATTTCGCCATCCCACACCAGCGAGTCCACATGGAATACGTCGCCCGGCACAAAATGCTCTAAGTGGAAGTGTGATTGCTCATCGCCCAATTGGTCGAGCCATTTCCACACTTCATCCGCCGAGTGGCATTTTTTGATGCCCATCGAGCCTGCGAGCGAGCGCGGCTTCAACACCCACGGCGGCGAGACGCGATTCATAAAATCGCTGAGGCGCGCGTGCGAAAAGGTTGGCGTGAACTCTGGCACGAGGATACCCGCTTCGCGCGCGCGCAGCCGCATGGCTAATTTGTCACGGAAGAAGCGTGTCGCCGTCTCGCCCATGCCCGGCAGGCGCAGATGCTCGCGCAACGCCGCCGCCATCTCGACATCCAAATCATCTAACGGGTTGATGTGGTCAATCTGATGGGAGCGCGCGAGATAGCTCACGGCATTAGTCATGTGCTGACGATTGTCGAGCGTCGGCATGAAAAACATCTCATCAATGCTATCGCGGGGCCAGTCGGGCGCGTCTTTCCACTTTTCACGCGTCAACAAAATCACGTAACAACCTTGTCGTTTGGCTTCTTCGATGAATCGCAAGCCTTTGATTTCGCTGGTCAGGCAAAGGATGGTGGAGCGATTAGTGGACATCATTCCTCCGTAAGTAAGAGGGAAATAAGAGGAGCTAAAGGGAAATTGGGGGAAATAGTGCATGGCGCGCCATGAGCCATTTCCGCTTATTTCCCCTAATCTCCCCTAATTTTTTCAAGTGCATTCTTGATAAGCGCAGCGCGTTCTGCTAATTCTTGTGGTGTGGGAAAGTATGGGTGACGATCAGCCCAGATAGGCGCAGCGGGCTCAGGGTCGCCATAATAGCGCGGTTTGATGTGGCAATGCAAATGCGGGACCGCGTTGCCCAAAATTTCAAAGTTCATCTTCACGGGCTGAAACACATTTTCGAGCGCGAGCGCGACGCGCATCATATCCTCAAAGAACAGCGCGCGCTTGTCTGGACTAAGCGCGTATGGTTCGCGCACATGCTGACGGCAGATCAGCACACAGTAACCCTTGACGCCCTGATTTGCGCTGAGTCGCAAGCGTCCCATGCTGAGGTCGGCTATTGTGATACCGAATTCGTTGACTGGCTCCGTCAATGCGATGGCGTCACACAGCTCACACCCCTCGCCGCGCACCAACGCATCCCACTGCTCACGTGGCATCCACTGTCTCGGCGTGC
>CAZDYP010000308.1:0-1875 GCA_964509505.1 uncultured Anaerolineae bacterium
AACTCATCAACCTCGACTGGGTTTACGACGAGTCTGGTTCGCGCGATCTACGCCTTGCAAACCCGAAGGGTCTTTGAGACCCTTCGGGTTTTTACAGTGTATAATCGCGTCATGCAACTCATCAACCTCGACTGGGTTTACGACGAGTCTGGTTCGCGCGATCTACGCCTCGACTTTCTGCGCGGCTATGCGACGCTGGCGATGGTCATTGACCACATCGGCGATTCGTCGTGGCTGTATATTTTCACGGGCGGCAATCGTTTCTTCGTCTCCGCCGCCGAAGCGTTTGTGTTCATCTCCGGCATGATCGTCGGCGTCGTGTATGGCGGCGTCATGCGCCACGAAGGATTCACCGCCGCGCTCCGCAAAATCTCTTCGCGCGTTTGGACGCTCTATCGCTTGACCGTCATCCTCACGTTACTGTTTGTCGCGTTCGTCTTACGCGAAAATTTGCCGTGGGCAGATTGGCTCGACCCGCAAGACCCACTGCAATTCATGCTTAATGTCGTGAGCCTGCGACAAACTTTTGTGTTTGTGGATATCCCGCTGATGTACACGTTGTTGATGTTGCTCGCGCCGCTTGGACTCTATTGGCTCGCGCGCAAACACACTTGGGGCGTGCTAGCCGCTTCATGGGGCGTTTGGCTGGCTTTTCAATTGCCGCTGTGGCATCAACTGTTTCCGACGCTCATTCAAGGCAATTGGATCTTCAAGCTGCCTGCGTGGCAACTGCTGTTTTTCAACGCGATGGTCATTGGCTATCATCGCGATTATCTCGTCAATCGCTTGAGCGCGTTCACTCGCCCAACGCTCTATCGTTACACGGCGTTTGTGACGGCGCTCTTTGTGGCGCTGGTCGCTTTCTATTGGCAATCCGACGTGGTCTTGGCGCGTTTCCTGTCGCCCGAGGCTAGCAAAGCGCTCTTAGACGATTTTTTCAACAAGAGCTTTCTCGCGCCCGGCCGTCTCGTCGCCGCGCTCATCGTCTTTCAATTTCTATTCTTAGCTACGACACTTTACTGGAAGCTGTTGATGCGTCGGCTGGCGTGGCTGTTGCCGCTAGGGCAAAGCTCGCTCTACGCATACACCATGCACGTTGCGTTGTTGAGCATCTTCTATTTTCTCATTCCCTTCATGCCGTTCTACCGCGCTTACGTGCAAACCGTCAACACCATCGGGCAGATCATCGCCGTTGTGCTTATCTACGTGATGATCAAAAAGCAATTCCTCTTCAACCTCATCCCCCGCTGAACCAAGGATAAAGTCAGAAGGGTGAAGGCTGAAAAAAATTCATCCTTCCTCCTTTATCGTTGCCACCGCGCCCAATCCACCGCCGCCGCTAAGGTGCGCGCATCGTCGCTCGACAATACCTCACGCGGCGCGCGCGCATAAGCAAACTCCCACACTATTTCGTTCACTCCTTCTTGCAGCGCCGCTGCAGGCACCGTTAGCTCATATTGCTGCCAGCCTTCCTTCAATGCGACGACGGGCAGACGCACCCGCCCATTGACGATGAGCGTCACGCTTTGTGCTGGCGCATTGGGAAAGGTGAATGGCAACGCCGAGAACGAGAGCCGATGATCCGCCAACGTCGAGACAGGCAAAAACGTGCGCGCCCGTTGCGCTGCCGCCCAATTCGCGCGCAGCCCCGCAATCTCCTCCTCTTCGCCCCACCCTTCACCGCGATAGGCGCGCGACGCAGGCTCGCCGAAATCCACGACGAGGTCGCGCTGCGGCGCAGGTTGTCTCACGCGATAGACTTCGAGCTCGCCCGTATCATTCACACGCTCCAACGGCAACACGTCCAATAGATAGCTCAAGGCGGCGGCGCGCGTATCATCATAAGGTTTGCGTCCATTCACGGGGGGATGCGCG
>CAZDYP010000309.1:0-1832 GCA_964509505.1 uncultured Anaerolineae bacterium
CAATTTGTCCACAGGACAAACTGCCAATTTGTCCACAGGGCAAATTGCCAATTTGCCCTACACACAGGAGAACGCATGAAAGTCAAAATGATTTTGCCCGCGCTGACCGAAGCGAAGAGTCCCTTCTGGCGTCCCATCAAGTATTCGCTCTTTCCGCCGCTCGGCTTGGCGACGCTCGCGGGGTATCTTGACGAGCGTGATGATGTGACGATTCAGGATGAACATGTCGAAACACTCAATCTCGACGATGAGCCTGAGCTCGTCGTGATTCAAGTCTATATCACCTCGGCGCGACGCGCCTACCAACTCGCCGACCATTATCGGCGCAAGGGCGCGTATGTCGCGCTAGGCGGTCTGCATGTGACCTCGTTGCCCGACGAAGCGGCGCAACACGCAGACAGCATCTTCCTCGGACCGGGCGAGGACACGTGGCCCCAGTTCTTGCGTGACTGGCGCGCGAGCCATCCCCAAAAAGTCTATCGCTCACAAAGCCGCACACTCATCGGCTTGCCGCCGATTCGCCGTGACCTCATCAAACGACATTTGTACCTTGTCCCAAATTCGATTGTCGTCTCGCGCGGCTGTCCGCATGTGTGCGACTTCTGTTACAAAGAAGCGTTCTTCACGGGCGGCAAATCGTTTTACACGCAAACGGTTGACGCGGCGCTCGCGGAAATCGAGCGGCTGCCCGGACGCCATCTCTATTTTCTTGACGATCACCTTTTCGGCAACGCCAAATTCGCCGAAGCGTTGTTCGATGGGATGCGTGGTATGGGACGGTTGTGGCAAGCGGCAGGCACCGTCAAATCGGTGTTGCAACCGAACTTGTTGGAGAAGGCGGCGGCGTGTGGCTTGCGCAGCTTGTTCGTCGGCTTCGAGACGCTCAACGAAAGCAACCTACAGGCGCAGCGCAAATACCAAAATCTCAAGCGTGATTACACGGCGGCGATTCGGCGCTTGCGCGATAACGGCGTGATGGTGAATGGCAGCTTCGTCTTCGGCATGGACGATGACGACGAGAGCGTGTTCGAGCGCACGGTGTCGTGGGCAGTTAAACAGGGCATCGAGACGGCGACCTTTCATATCCTCACGCCGTATCCGGGCACAGCGTTGTACGAGCGCATGGTGTCGCAAGGACGCATGTTACACAGCAATTGGGATTTGTACGACACGCGGCACGTCGTCTATCGCCCCGCCAAACTCAAAGCCGACGTATTGGAGGCAGGCTATTGGCGCGCGTATCACGATTTTTATCGGTGGGGCTCTATCGTGCGCGGCGCGCTGACGAAGGACAATCCCGTGGACGCGTTGCGCCATTTCGCCTATGCAGCGGGATGGAAGAAGTTTGAGCCGTTATGGGATTGGGTGATTCGCCTGAAGCATGTGACGACGATGCGGCCGACATTGGAGAACATTCTCGCGGGCTTTGGCAAACACGCGCCGAGCATGGATACTGAAACAAGGTTGTTGCGCGCTCAACCTGCAACATCGCAACGATGTTAAGAGCTCACTCAACACGAAGGCACAAAGGTTTCACAATCCTCTAAAGATCTCTGAGGGTTCGTAAAAGAATCATTTGTTGTGCTTCTTTGCGCCTTCGTGTTGAGAAGCAGCCTTGAACGTCACACTTGCCAAACGGCTAAATCCGCTTATAATCGCAGCCATGATGACGACGACATTTTTTTTGCAAGCAGCACACCCTCACAACAAACGGTGAGTTGTCCGCGCGACTCTTGCGCGCGTCGCCGCTCACCTCAGGACTAGCGCCTTGCTAGTCTTTTTTGTTTTCAGTTGTAGCGCAAATTTTCAATTTGCTAAGAAAGTGTTTTGAA
>CAZDYP010000310.1:0-1782 GCA_964509505.1 uncultured Anaerolineae bacterium
TAAAGCATGTTTATTGAAGAGAGACGCCGCCTCAGCCAACTCGAAAGTCTGGCGATTGAGCTGATCAGCGGCATGATTATGCTGATAGGATTAGGGGCATTAGCCTTTCTATTTGTTACTATTAATCGAGATGATGCCATCGTCGCCGCTCAGTGCGACGATGAGTGGTTGTGTTTCAGGGCTGTGTCCTGAGCTGGTCGCAGGATCATCATACTTCGGCGTGAAATTGCCTTCACGCACAAGGCGAGGCCATAAGCGCCGAATGTCGCCTGCCGTGCCGTCCTCATTCACGAGTGGAAATTCCAACTCGCGCCCGACGAGCCGCAGCGGCGGCGCCGTCTCGCGGAAACGCGCGGCATATTGTTCGGCTAATTCAGAGATTGGGTTGGGCATGAGACAATAACACACCACACAGGCACAAAGACACCAAGAAAAATTTTGCGCCTTTGTGTTTTCTGCGTGTCTTCGTGTTTAAAAAGAAGGGTGTGCGTTGGCGTTCTGGACGAGCTGGAATGATTGATGCGCGATGAGGTTGCCGTTGGCGTCGAGCTGGAATTGATTGAGCTCGCAGTTGAGGATGTCGTACTCTAACGCCTTCATCGGATCTTCGTCGCGTATAACGGCGTGGAGTTGCTGCATGAAGTTTTGATGTGAAAAGACGAGGATGCGCCGCCCGCGCTGTTGCTTGAGCAGCTTCCACAAGAATTGGCGCGCGCGCGCCTGCACGAGCTCGAACGATTCGCCATCGGGTGGATTGAGCGAGTAATGCACGTGACCAATCGGCACGTAAACCACTTCGGGATACATCTGCATGATCTCGGCGCGCGTCAGCCCTTCCATCTTGCCAAATGAGCGCTCGATGCACAGGTCGTCAACGATGAGCTGGGGCGGCTCGATGCCCACGACGAGCTTCGCGGTCTCGATGGCGCGCGAGAGTGACGATGAATACGCAACGTCGAAGGGTGTGCCATCGAATGTATCGTGCGCTTCTTCGGCTTGCGCGCGCCCTGCGGGGATGAGCGGCGCGTCGGTGCGCCCGCCAGTGCGCTTACTGCGATTGAGTTCGGTCAAGCCGTGACGGATGGTGGAGATGAGGGTTTCGTGGGGTTGGAGAGTCGGTTGGGGAATCAAGTGAACATCCTTTCTGGTTTCAACCACAGAGGCACAGAGGACACTGAGTTTTTTATTTTCTCTGTGTCCTCTGTGTCTCTGTGGTGTGTTGTCTATTTTGATTCTTGAGCTTGCTTTTCGATGTGCGCCGCCAGCTCGCGCAGATATGACCATGTATAGATGCCCGTGCCATGCCCATCGGCGAACAGAATGTTGATGGCGTACGCGCCGACGAATTTCACGGCATCCGCATTGGCGATGTCGCCCTTCGCATCTTTCAGCTTGTCAAGCACGACACCCACCGCTGCCATGCCTTGCTCTGTCGTGCGACATTCGGCGCACGGGCAATGGCGGCGCAATGTGTCAAAGTCGTATTGGCTCACGCGCCCATCCTGCCACGTGATTTGCAGGATGCGCTGTTTGAGGTCGAGGGCGAGTTCGGAAGGGGAGCGAGAAATATTAGTAGTCATAATGGAAAAGGGTGTCCCGCTCTGAGGCACAGCGCCCAAAGAGCGGGACGTTTTGCTATTCGCCCATGCCCATCACTTCAAGCATGGCCAGGACACCGACCGCGCCATCTCTCAAGCCTCGCTGTGGTCGCCTGAGCCACCACAGACTTCTGGCAAACTGAAAAACTTATGTTACGCACAAGTGTCATGGCGAGCGTCGTTT
>CAZDYP010000311.1:0-1768 GCA_964509505.1 uncultured Anaerolineae bacterium
TTCGCGCCAGAACGCATTGGCTTGCTCGGTCATTCGCTTGGCGCGGCAACGGTGATGATCGCCACCGGGCAAGAAGCGCGTGTCGCTGCGGTATGGGAAGACAGTGGGTTTGCCGACATCAACATCGCCATTGAAGCCGAACTCAAACGCTTCAACTTCCCAACGTTCTTTGCGAGTTCAGCCTCTACGATGGGGCAAATGATCGCGGGGGACAACATTGGGCAGTTCAGCCCGCTGCAAGCTGCGCAAAACCTCAATGGACGCCCGATTTTCATCACTCATGGCACGGCGGATACACGCCTGAGCGTGCAGTATGCCTATGATCTGGCGGCGGCGGTGAACGCGAACGGGGGCAGCGTCGAGCCGTGGATTATCGAAGGGGCGACGCATGTCGAAGCCATCTTCCTGCAACCCGACGAGTATGAGCGCCGCATGGTCGAGTTCTTCAGCGCAGCGTTGGGCGCAAGCAGCTAACATCGCATACGAAGCTTAAACGACAACCACGCAATCAAAAAGGGCGTTCACGCACGAGCGCACGCCCTTGTGCTTTCTAAGTGATGTTACGCAATCTGAACTCGGACAAGGGGTTTAAACCCCTTGTTCACACGCTCAGACTGCGTAAGGTGAGCTTCTAATTGAATGTGGTTTAGAAGCGAATGCGGCCGGTCGCCAAGAGAAGCGCCAGCCCCAACACGAATACGTTCATAAAGAAGAAAATCGACAAGAACATGCGCTCGACCGCCGTCATCCCTAAAAAGCGCCCATCAGAGTGCCCTACATCAGGCTCATCGGTCGAAATCTCCTCATCGCTTTCTTGAAGGTCTTCAAATAGACTATCATCATCCGACGTGCTTCTGCGCAAATCGTCCAGCATGGTGCAATCCCTCCGCAAGTTTTTCTTTATTGTAGACTCAACTTGCGCGCTTCCACAAGCCATCTACCAAGCGAAATAACACCAACTCCTGCCGCAGGTTTTCGGCTTGTCCCACTTGGACTGTCGCCATGATCTCTGGCGCGCCATTGACGCCTGTTTGGGGCACAGCAGCCGTCACCACGCGCGTTTCTGGTAAGGTAAAGCTGTTAAAGCGCGCTAAGGCGGCGTTACGCAGGTTTTCGTCGCGTGTATCGTACAGAGCGAGGAAATTCGCCTCATCCCGCTGGCTGATCAGCGAGTCTTCAAGCACTAAACGCCATGTCAACAAGTCGCGCCAATCAAGGTTGGCGGCATCCAACGACGGCGCGCCGGTCACTTCTGCCAAGATGCGCGCGTCAGAGGTAGGCTGCATCGCCTGTACCAAACGCCCGACAGCGGCAGAGCCGTACTGTTCGGCGAGGCTGTTGATGACGAATGAATTGGTATCGATCTCGACAAAACGCCCGACGAGCCATGAGACGACTGCCTGACGCAAATAATAGGCATCCGACGGATACAGAGGCTGCATGTGATTTGAGGCTTGGGCAACCAACTGCTGCGCGATGATGTCGGCGATCTGAAGCTGTAAATCGGGATCGAACGGTTGGTCAGTGCGGGCGCGCGTGGTATAGGGGGAGGGCATTTGCAGCGCGCGCGGGTTATCTGCCATCCATGCGGTTTGCAAGGTGGGATTGGGGATCACCGCCACTGCCAGCGGGAGGCTGTTTTGGCAAGCCAGCGCCCCGCAAGCGCTACGCAGCCAATGGTCGATGCGCGGACCCATTTGGTTGACGAGGGGGGCATCGACATCATAGTAAATCACGGCGAGATTTTCGCCGTTAAAGGTGTGTTGAT
>CAZDYP010000312.1:0-1675 GCA_964509505.1 uncultured Anaerolineae bacterium
CAACGCTGGATGACCATCAACACCAGCGCCGCGTTATACAGCTACGCGCAAGCGCATGGTCTCGGCTTCCCGCAGACCGATGAGTTCTCGTTCGTGGTCGGCGCCGATCAATACATTGGTCAAGCGTATCAAGGTGGTATCGTGTGCGTGAAAGTCGGCGATTGGGGCAACATCAAACTCATCGCGCGGCGCTAGTCGCTCGTCGCGCGCCATGAAACGCAATGGGGCAATGAGGCTTTGAACCAATAAACCCGAAGGCTCTTCGAGCGCTTCGGGTTTATTCATGCTTGTTTTCATTGACGCTGAAAACTATCCACTCTATAATTGCGCTATGAGTGCAAACCTCTGGAAAAGCCGTTGGACGCGCGAACAAATCAAGGCGATGTTGTTGGAACAATTCACCGCATTTGAGCAGCGTGACCCCGGCATCGAACGCGAACAATTGGCGCAAGTGGAGCGCGCCATCCCGTCGCCCCACGCGGTCATCATTTCGGGCTTACGGCGAGTCGGCAAATCTACCTTGCTCGCCCAACTGGCGCAGCGGCTTGGCGCAGCCAACTTCTACTACCTCAACTTTGAAGACGAGCGTTTTCTGGGATTTCAAGCGGAGGACGCCAATGAGCTGTACCAACTGTTGCTCGAACTCTTTGGCGAGCGACGCAGCTTTATCATGGATGAAATCCAGAATGTTTCGGGATGGGAACGATGGGTGCGGCGCTTCATGGATCTCGGCTTCAAGTTTTACCTCACGGGTTCTAACGCCGCGCTGTTGAGCCGCGAACTAGGCAGTCGTTTGACTGGGCGTTACGTGCCGATCGAATTATTCCCTTTTTCCTTCACCGAGTTTTTGCGCTGGCGTCAATGGTCACTGCCTGAGTTCCAACGCTTGACGACGGTGGATCACGCCCGTTTGCAACAATACTTGGACGAGTATCTCCGTCTCGGCGGTCTTCCCGAACCGCTCAAGTATCCAGAGCTAGGCTTGGCGCGTGTGTTGTATGATGATGTCTTGTATCGAGATATTACGACCCGCTATCGGATCGAAGCGGTGCGTGCGTTGAAAGAATTGGCATTCTATCTGATGAGCAATCCCGCCAGTTTGGTTTCGTTCAACAAACTCAAAGCCCAATTCCATTTGGGCAGCGTCAACACCATCAAGAACTACGTCGAGTATCTGGAAAATAGTTGGCTGATCTTCACAGTGAATGTGTACGACTATTCGGTCAAGCGGCAGCAGATCGCGCCCAAAAAAGTTTATTGTATAGACACGGGCTTGGCTAACGCGATTGGCTTTGCGTTCTCGCCCAACACCGGCAAATTACTGGAGAATCTGGTCTTTTTAGCTCTGCGACGGCAGACCACAGAAATTTATTACGTGGCGTCTGCTATGGGTTACGAGGTAGATTTTTACTTACCGCAAAGTCGCCAGTTAATCCAAGTTACGCAACACCTTGACCAACCCGAGACGCGCGCTAGGGAAATACGCGCGCTAATGGAGGCGCTACGCGACTTCAAGCTAACGCATGGGCTCATCCTTGCCGAGCGCAATGCGCCGCCCATTGAGGAGCAGGGTTTCACCATTGAAATATGCTCACTGGTTGAATGGTTGGCGCATCAAGCGAAGGGGACATCGTGAGCCAATCGCCCATGCCCTTTTGACTCTCAAGCAATCTGA
>CAZDYP010000313.1:0-1664 GCA_964509505.1 uncultured Anaerolineae bacterium
ATGCAGCTTCAGCCATGCCATCGGCCATTCGAGTTTATCCTCGTCGCGCCCCTTCGGCGTCAGGTCAAGGTAGTGATAGGCGATGTTCAGCATGTTCAGTCCGCGCGCGTAGCAAGAATAGGTGTAGAACACGGCGCCGTGGCCGTCCCGATAAAAGACGCTGACGTCGGGCATTTCGTCGCCGGAGGCATCGGTGTTAGCGTAGTTGTAATAACCCTCGCCTTTGGCTTTCTCTACAGGCGCTGATGAGACGTGATAATCATAGTGGTTTTCCATTTGCAATCTCCTTCAATTTATGCCAACCGTCGTTTCATAAAGACGGCGATTTCAGCATCAGGGTAGTCGTGATTGGTGTAGTAGGAGAGGTCTATCCCTTCAATCTGAAAGCCAAGTTTGCGATACGCCTGAATGGCGGTCGCGTTTGTGTTCTGCGTCTCGCACACGATGATGCGGAGTGCAGCTTGGTGCGCTTGCGCTGCAACCGCGTCCATCAAGCGTCTGCCGATGCCGTGCTTGCGATGCGTCTCTGCGACATGGAACTCGTGCACCCACAAACTGCGATTCCACTGTTGCGCCTCCGCAATCACTAGCCCTACCAACACGTCATCGTCGTATGCGCCAACCGAATAGCCATCGGCAAGAACCTTCACATAACGCTGCACGGTTTCAGCATCAAAGTGGTCATACGTTTTGATGTATGGTTCGCTGAGGCTGATGAGTCGCAACTCAAACGAGGCATGATGTTCTGAGTCGCTATGTGCGACCACGTACTTGGTGTAGGACACGTAGCCGCTTGCGATGCGCTTCAGATCGGCGACAGCCAGTTGCAGCAGGGGGCGAATCTCGATCATGCCTTCTTCTTGCGCGTCAACGGCGCGATGGTGCGTCCCTGTGCCGAGTCCGCGATGAGTGTCGCCAGTCGTTTCAAGCGTGTTTCTTCTTTCTTGGCGCTGATGATCCACCAGCTCGCCGTCCTTTGATACCATGCGGGCTGCGCTTGAAAGAACGCCCATGCTTTTTTGTTTGCCCTCAATTGCTTCTCGTATGGCGCGCTGAGTGTTTGTCCCCGTTGCTCATAGGCATAGACGCCTGAGCGCGCTTCGATTCGCGCTTGAAACGCTTTGAGACCTGCGGGTTGCATTTGTCCTAGTTTGATCAACTTTTGAGCATTCTTGATGTTGACCGCGCTCCAAATGCTGCGTGGCTTGCGCGGCGTGAAGCGAATCATGTAGCTGTCGGCATCCACGCTTTTACGCACACCGTCAATCCAACCGAAACAGAGCGCCTCGTCCACCGATGCGGGCCACGTCAAGCTGGGCTTGCCTGTACCTTTTTTGTAATAGCCGACCCAGAGTTCTTGAGCTGTGTCGTGATGCCGCGCAAACCATTGCCGAAATTCGGCGGGCGATTTGAAGAAGATTGGTTTCATCGCAGATTCAGCGGCGCGGATGCGCGACCGATTGTTTGACCAATTCCTTCAACACGTTCACATCAACATCGTCTAGCTTGTTGATGTACAAGCACGCCTTCCCCGTCTTGTGCTTGCCGAGTTTCTTCAATAGTTGAGCATAGCCGTCAAAGCCTGACATGAGATAGAGCGTCAGGTTTTGTTTGCGCGGCGCAAAGCCTACTTGCATCCAATCAGCCTCACGCCCGCTCGCGTA
>CAZDYP010000314.1:0-1636 GCA_964509505.1 uncultured Anaerolineae bacterium
CACAATGGGCATATCGTCGTAGTAGGCGACGTGAACCCCGGCGCCGAAGTCATCGCCAGCGGCGACGTCGTCGTGTGGGGCAAGCTGCGCGGCCTCGTTCATGCGGGCGCGTTGGGCGATGCGAATGCCATCGTCTGTGCGCTGCACTTCGAGCCCACACAGCTGCGCATCGCCAACACCATTGCGCGGATGCCTGAGCAGCGCAAGAAGAAAATCGCGCCAGAAATGGCGGGTATTCACGAAGGGAAAATTGAAATCGTAGAATGGAGCTAATCGGCTAGTCGTTTGGTCGTTAGTCGCTAATCGCTAGCGACTAGCGACTAGCGCGCGCTCTTGACGTTGCGGGTCGCGCGCGAGCGGCGCGACCCACTACATCCAGAACACCCCCTCCTCACCGTGTTCTGTCGCGCACGATTTCTGAACATGAGCGGGGACTAACCACTATGAGCGGACGAGTCATCACCATCACATCGGGCAAAGGCGGCGTAGGCAAGACGACGACGACAGCCAATCTTGGCGTCGCGCTTGCGCTGCAAGGCAAACGCGCGGTTTGCATTGACGCAGACATCGGCTTGCGTAACTTGGATGTCGTCATGGGATTGGAAAACCGCATCGTGTACGACATCGTGGATGTGGTCGAGGGGCGCGCGAAATTGCGTCAGGCGCTCATCAAAGACAAGCGCTTGCCGGAGTTGTATTTGTTGCCCGCCGCACAGACGCGCGATAAGACCGCGGTCAAACCTGAGCAGATGCGTCGGTTGTGTGACGACTTGCGGAAAGACAACGATTTCGTTTTGGTGGACTCGCCCGCGGGCATTGAGCAAGGTTTCCACAACGCGATTGCGGGCGCGGATGCGGTGTTGATCGTGACCACGCCCGAAGTCTCTGCGGTGCGCGACGCTGACCGCATCATCGGCTTGGTCGAGGCGGCCGAGAAAGGCACACCTCGTCTCATCATCAATCGCATTCGCCCTTCGATGGTCAAGCGCGGCGACATGCTCAGCACCGAAGATGTGCTAGAAATTCTCGCCATCGAGCTAATCGGCATTGTGCCAGATGACGAGGCGATCATCGTGACGACCAATCGTGGGCAGCCTGCCGCGCTCGCCAACAATTCGCAAGCGGGACAAGCCTATCGCAACATCGCCACGCGGCTCATGGGACAAACTGTGCCGTTCATGACGTTAAAGGACAACGACAGCTTGTTGCAACGACTCGGGCGGCTCATCCGCCCGCGCAATTAGCAGAAAGTAATTGGTAATTCGTAATGGGCAGCGACCCGCTACTACTCGCTAATTATCAATTACACCATTGGAGCGATATGGGTATTTGGAATCGTTTATTCGGACGCAGCGAGCCAACGAGCCGACAGATTGCCAAAGAGCGGTTGCAGTTGGTCTTGGTACATGACCGCGTGAAAATTTCGCCAGAGTTGATGGAGACGCTCAAAAGCGAGATCATCGGCGTCATCTCGAAGCACGTCGCCATTGACCAAGAAAATATGGAAATCAAGCTCTCACAAGGCAAGGGCTATCAAAAGCTGCACGCCGACATTCCCATCAAAGATTCGCGACATAGTCATTAGAAAGTGTTTTGAAAATATCAGACCGAGACCCTAACGGTTTCGCTGGCAAGC
>CAZDYP010000315.1:0-1596 GCA_964509505.1 uncultured Anaerolineae bacterium
TTATCCCCACTTTTTCGGTCACAGACACGCCATTGCTTGACGACCCGACCCTCACCCCCACCAGCGTGCTCACCGCGACGACGCTCTACATCCCATCGGCAGGCATTTACGCACCCGTGATCGAGGTCTTTTTAGATGGGAACAGTTGGGACATTCGCAACTTAGGCACCAACGTCGGGCATTTGCAGGGCACGGCATGGCTTGATACGCCCGGCAACATTGTGCTTTCGGGACACGTTGAAATGGCAGATGGGCGCTTAGGAGTCTTTGCAACCATCGAAGAATTGGCACAAGGCGATTTGGTGGTGCTGCAACATGGCACTGAAGAACGGCGCTATGGCGTGCGCGAGATCTCGCGCGTCGCCCCAGATGACTTGCACGTGTTATACCCTACCCAGTCCGAGCAGTTGACGCTCATCACCTGCGATGCATATGACTTTTTCCAGAACGCTTATTTAGAACGAGTCGTTGTCGTGGCAGACCGCTTAGAATAAAACACAACGAGCAGTGAGCAGATGCCTATGCCCAATCCCCTGTCTGCGTTTCGCAAGCTGTTGTTACAGTCGGCGTGGTATGTGCATACCACTGCATCGCTGACGGTAGAAGCAACGCCTGCTGCCTGTGTGCAAGCGCTGGCGCGCGCCGCCAAACCAAGCGTCGAGCGTTTACATCTGCGCGATGTGTTCAGCGATGGGCGGCGTTACTATCTAGAGACGAGCGCCAATGGTTTCCGTTTAAAGTGCCGCAGCATGACCCTGCTGTTGTTCTTTCCTCGCAAAAGAATTGTCACCGTGCTGTCGGGCAATTTTGAATCCATCGGGAACCAAGCCACACGCCTGCACTTGCGAACACGCATGGCGCTCTCCTATTTGCTCGAAGCCCTGTTATATCCGCTGGTGATCGGCTCGATTATTTTGCCCTTCGATCTTTGGCAAATGTGGTTTCGCGTCGTGGTGGTTGCGCTGATTTTGGGCTTGGTGTGGCGCGGACACCGCGCGCAAGCCACCTTGCAAGCTGTTGATATGATTTACTTTGTGGAGCGCGCGCTTGAGGGCTTTGCCCCGGTAACCGTACACGCGCTGGACGCCAACACGCCGCATGTGGTCGATGACACCCTCCACCGCCAGTTCCGCCAAGAGTGGGAAAAATTCTATCGCGAGCACGAGCGCGATTAGCGATCTCGCCGTTTGGCACACCACAGCGTTGATGAACACTTGGTTTTGTGCCACAATCATACACATGAATCTTGAAAAACCCCGCCTCGTTTATCAAACCAGTATTCCGCGCAAGCGTTTTTTTCGGCGTTTTGCGCTGTCGTTCGTTGCGGCGCTGGCATGTGGCACGGCATGGTTCGCCCTCGAACAAGCCGGCGCGCGTGGGCTGATTGACTCCGCCGTGCTTGGTGTTGGGCAGCTCGCGGCGTTAGTGGTATTCGCGCTATTTGCGGCGCGCGCGCTTGTCGGGTTCATCGTCTGGCTGCGCCGCAAAGACGAATCCCTGCGCATCTTCGATCAAGGCTTCACATGGACGCGCGGCAAAGATATCTATAAAGCCAGTTGGAACAAGCTCCTCAGTTTCCGTGAGGGCGCGCGTGGG